>DASXKV010000004.1 GCA_036496605.1 Gemmatimonadaceae bacterium
CCCGAGGCGGTCCGCGGAGTGTGCGCGGCGAAGGCCGGACGACACGCCGAAGCCCTCGCCCTCCGCGACTCCGTGCTCACCCATCCGCTCGCCGACCCGTTGTCCTGGCCCATGATCGTCGCCCGCGGCATCGCGCTAAGAATCCATTAACCGAGTCTGCGCCGAGTGATCTCGCGCACCGCCGGTTCGTCCAGAACCGGCGGATTTTATTTGCTGCCCGCCCGGCGCCGTCCGCGCCGTCGGGCAGAACGCCCTACCTTGGCGCACCCTCTTCGCGCCCCTTCCGACAACCCCACTCGTTATGCGATTCCGACAGAGCTCGCTTCTCATCGCGATCGCGCCGGTCCTCCTCGTCGCCGCCGGCGCTGGCGCGCAAGTCAAATCCTCCGACACCACGACCAAGACCTCGGAGCTCGAGCGACACGTCCAGGCCGAGCGGCGCGGCGGCGGCCTTCGCGTCGGTCAGTGGCACGTCAACGGACAGCAGTTCCCCACCGGAGCGACGGTTTCGACGATCCCGAATTTCGAGGGATACTACCGCACCGGACTCGATCTGCACCTCGTCCTCGAGAATTCCGTCGGCGTCTGGCGCCAGCACCAGGTCAACGCCTCCGGCGGCGGACTCCTCGGCGGCGGCTCGGCGTCCGCGGCCGACGACTACGTCATTCCGCAGTACACGTCGCTGGTCTTCTATCCCTTCACCACGCCTAACGACCGTCTCGAGCCGTTCCTCCGCGGCGGACTCGGCTTCGCGCTCGGCGTCGACGATCCGCAGAGTGGCGGCGGGATCTCCATGCCGCCGGGGTTCGGTGCGACGGGTGGTCTTGGACTGGAGTGGCGCGCCACCGAGGCGCTGGGGCTCTCGATCTCGGGCCGCTTCCAGTGGATCCGCTTCTTCCAGGACTTCGCTGGACTCCAGACCTATCAGGGTCCGACGCTCGAAGCGGGTATCACCTATCGCTTCCAGTATCGCTGATTGGTCGACGCGACTGCTGCGCGTCATGCTCCTTGCCCGGCTTCGCGGTCGGCCTAGATGAACGGGCGCCGTCCGGCCTTATTCTCGCGCTGAACGAGTGCAATTTGCGCGTCGCCCTGGCGTTCGCTGCCCTTTGGATACAGCATCGCGCCCATTCGGCCCGTCGCGTATTCACCGCATGACGGGCAGTCGCAGTCAAATTCTCGCCAGTTCGCGGGGTACTCGTGCACTCTCCGCGCGATTTGGGCGGTTTCGAAGACCAGCGAGCGGCTGGTCCGGTCCTCCCAGACGGCCCACGCTTCGCCGGCAATCGCAAAGCGGCGCTCCGCCCTACGCCTTCGAGGCTTTCCGTCATCGTCGCGGCGCCGCTCCGGCATCGGCTCTCCCTGGACTGCGGTTGGTGGTTGGTGTTGCTGTTTGGTACTTGGAGAGACATTCCGCCCACATATAGACACCTATCTATTTGGGACTTGACAAGACCTCGTTATGCAAAGAGCACGAATTTGGTGCGTCAAGATCACAAATCATGCTAATCTTTTCGGTGAACCTCCGGCACGGTCAACGGGCGGCACGTCCCGCCTGACATAGTTGGCACCAGCGCCGCAAGATCAAGCGTGATGAGCAGTTGCGCATTGCCGGCGAACGCCTGCCGATGGTCGCTAAGTCGCCTGCGATCGCACGTGTTCTTGCTGCATCATGAGGCCGCGCGTGTCGACAGGCTCGCACCGCGCGACTGAATACCCCTTGACAGAAAACCCTATATAGGTAGAAGCGCGAAGAATTTTTCTTGTGAGTCGCGGCGGTCTCACTCTAATGCTCCTTCGATCGCCCGCCTCCCGCTCGAACGCGGCGCGACATCCGTTAACATTCCCGACGTACGCCAGGCGCGATGCGCGGACAACCGATGGTGGCGGTCATTCCGCTCGCACTCATGCGTCGTCCGCCTGCCGGTATGCGGCTTCTCCTCGCCGGAACACACATTTCGCTCGCCGTTCCGCAGAATCACTTCGACGTGAACGTCGTTCCGCGCAATTCCCGGTCGGTCCCCAAGCACGGAACTACGATCGGCCGATCTGAAAGTCTGTTCGGCATGAACGAAAACCTGTTCCGCGCGAACGGATAGCTGCGCTGGATCTGGCTCAAACCTGTTCCGCTGACACGCAGAGTCGATCGTCTCGAACGCAGGCGTTGTCCGCTGCAAGGCGTGGTCGTGCCGCTCACAGGCGACGCCGTGCCCCTTCCGCGCTCACGGCGATCTCAGACCATCGAACGCGGGCTGGTCATCGCGGACTGCCGTCCGATCACACGATCTTCGCGACCGACTACCGCTTCGCACCTTCCGGCGGCCGTGCGCGCTTGACGCTTCCTCGCGCCGCACGCGCTGACGATTCAAACGAGCCGTTCGCGCGCCGGCAACTCGGCTTCAGTGACTTCTCACGGCCCACCGACCGCCGAGCAACACGCGCCACGGACGTAGCGACCACATCCGTTAACACGGTATGCATCCACCGATGACTGCTCCGCACGTGCCGCTGACCACGACGTTCGTACCGATCACTTCTCACCCGGAGACGGTAATGATTCGAACTCTTTCACAAAGCGCGCGACCACCTCCGCTCGTTGTACGGAACCCACCACGAGCAGGTCAATCACGTTCTGCAGCAGATCGATTGCCATCGGCCACCGCAACGGACGCGCGCGGTGGCCCCCTTCGTTATGCGTCGCTCAACGCAGTACCTCGCAACGGGAGAAATGTTATGCGATCAAAACAAAATGCTGTCCAGGCAGCGCTGCTCCGCGCTCAACGCTTTGCCACGGAGAACGCGGCGCAGCTCATGAGCAGCGTCGATCTGACCGTCGCACGCCAGCGGCTCGACGATGTCATCGCGAGCTTCGCGACGCACGCGGTCGATCAGGATGCCAACAGCCGGAGCGCCAAAGGTGAGACCGAGAAGCAGCATCAACTGCGCATCAAGCTCCGCACCGAGCAGATGCAGCCGATCGCGGATGTCGCTCGCCGCAATCTCCGCACGGCGCCGGAATTCAAGGAGCTCCAGATGCCCCCGCGTACGGCCAAGGGCGGTGCGTTCTTCGCAAGCGCCCAGGCAATGCTCAATGCCGCCTCGATTCACAAGGATGCACTCCTCGAGCGTGGTTTGCCGTCCGACTTCCTCGAGCAGTTTCAGAGCTCGCTCACGAAGCTCCAAACGTCGATGAGCGACCGGGATAAGAGCCGGACGGTGCGCAAGGGTGCGACGAAGGGGCTCGCGTTTCAGGAGCAGGAAGGCCGGAACGTGCTGAGGGTGCTCGATGCGTCGGTGCGTCGCGCGCTCAGCGGAAACGCCGCGCTCCTCGAGACGTGGCAGAGCGCTCGCACGATTCAGGGCGGTAAGGTCGCACCGGCGACCACGTCGGCGGCGGAGCAACCGACGCAACCCACAGCCACCGCGGCGCCGGCGAGCACCGCGACGGCCACGGTAACGCCGCCGCCCGCGGCAGCCTAACGAAGTGGTAGTGGGCAGAGGGTGGAGGGCAGAGCGTGGCCGCCACACTCTGCCCTCTGCTCTCTACGACACCCTTCACCTGAGGAGCACATGGACACCTATATATGGAAGGGAGCCGTGCGCAGAGTCGCCGATGGCGCGCTCGCGGTGCTGATCGCCATCATCACACCACTCCTCGAGAAGAATCCGGCCAAGGCGCTGGCCGCGCCCGGCAGTGCCTTCGTGTTCTCGATGTCGCGACTCATCGTCCTCGCCTTCGCCGCCGCCATGCTGCGGCAGTTGTGGCACACAGGAGTCAGCGGCTGGCCCGACGCGACGCTGGCCATCGCCATCGTGCTCGCCCTCCCGCTCCTCGGCGCGCTCGACCGCGCCAGCCCGGAACAGGTACTCGCGTTAGGCAGCGCACTCATTGGCCGCTTCGGTATCGGCGAAGCACGACTCGCCGGCTGGAGCGACAACGGTGAGCCGAACCGCTTTGACAATCACCGCTAGCGCTACGGGCTAGGGAATAGGGGCTAGGGGCTAGGCCCTTCCCTAGCCCCTAAACCCTAGCCCCTCACCAGGAGACATCCCATGTCCCTCATCATTCGAGGCCTGCACGTGGACCGGCGTGTCCACTCGCACGTCCTCCAGGAACCGCTCGCGGCACCCCGCGGCGGCGTGATGTTGCATTACGATGACTCGTCCGACGACGAGTCGTCGCTCGCCTGGTTCCGCGATCCGCGCTGCAGCAACGGCTACACCTGGCTCGTGCTCGATGATGCGCGAGTGATCGAGCTCGCCGACCCCGCGTTCCGCACGCCGCACGCGGGGCCCTGCCTCACGCCGCGCGCGAACAGCATCTACTACGGTGTCGCGGCGGCAACGAATGGCATCGTGCCGGCGACGAGCGTACAAGTGAATGGAATCGTCGAGTTGTGTATCGCTCTTTTTCGGTACCACCACTGGTCGGAGAGCGACGTGCGACGGCGGATTGTCGGTCACGATGCGCAGGCGATCTGGACGCTGGAGCAGACGCGTCATGCCGGCATTCCCGACGGCAAGGGTCGTCTGCTGTGGGGCAAGCTGGGCCGAAAGGTCGACCCGACGGGCCAGCGGCACGACGGTCGCAAGATCCTCGACGTCGACGAGGTGCGTACCGCCGTGCGGTTGCAGCTCCTCCGCGACGCCAGGCTGGAGGTGTGCCATGCTGCTGCCTAACGGCATACCGATGCGCGTCACGCGCTTGCTGTTCGTCATGGTGGCACTCGCCGCCGGGGTGGTCCTGGCGCTTCGCTCGTCAGGCGCGAAGCCAGGCGCAGTGCAAGCCGCCGATGGACGCCTCGAGGCAGCGCAGCTCGAGCGACAGGCCGTAGCAGCGCGCGCCGAAGTGGTCACGGCGCGCGCTGCCGAGGCACGGTCGGCAACGAGGCCCGCGATCGCGCACATGGAATCGCTTCACGCGCGTGTGAAAGTCGAACACTCCGGACTGCTCAGTGTGAACGACGGAGGCGCAGCGGAAGCGACGCTCGTGCCAGTGCCGCCGCTCGTCACCGAGCGCATGCAAGCCGATTCCGTCGCGATCAATGCGCTGTCCGTGGCTATGACGGAGGACGTTCGTGCGGCCGCCGCCCAGGAGGAGCGGCTCGTCGCCGAAGCGAAGGTCCGCGACGCGGCGGGCCTGACGATCGCAGCGCTCGAGCATGAGCGGCGACCGAGGTGTGGCCGGCGCTGCGGCATGGTGCTCGGCGCGGCAAGCGTTATCGCGTTAGGCATCGCCGTCGATCAGACCCGGCGGTTGTTCCGTTAGGGGGCCGGGGTTCGACAACCCTTATTTGCCGCAAAGGCGGCGGGAGGCACCTATGGTAGGCGCCGTCTCACGAATTCGTGAGGCGGCGCCGGCCCAAATATCAGATTTTGCAATTCCGGTGTCTTTATATGCGTTACGCAACGAGACGGACGCTCACCCTTGCCCGGAGCTCGCGTCATATGCTGCGCCAAATGCCACATCTCCTGCTGTCGACGGCAACGGCTCTCGCCTCGTGGGAGCTTCACCGGAACGCGCAGGACCCCGACGTCGACCGCTCGATCAGCGAGCCCGCGCGAAGCGAGGCCAGTCTCGCCTTCGTGCACTTCGCCGGCTTCTGGTCGCACTACGCTCCAGACTTCGGCTGTTCTTCATGGACCCTGCCCGAGTGCAAACGCGTCGAGAACATAGCCGACTTCGCCGAGGAACAGGGCGGAATCGTC
This sequence comes from Gemmatimonadaceae bacterium, assembly GCA_036496605.1. Taxonomy (NCBI): domain Bacteria; kingdom Pseudomonadati; phylum Gemmatimonadota; class Gemmatimonadia; order Gemmatimonadales; family Gemmatimonadaceae; species Gemmatimonadaceae bacterium. The sequence continues at coordinate 5,710 of DASXKV010000004.1, forward strand.
GCGAGCCCTTTGGCCGGCGACGTCTTCCTCCTTGCCTCGGCCCGTGGCGATCGCCACGTCCTCGCCGGGATCATCTCGGTCGTTGAGCAGGTGTCATCGATGTTGAATGGAAGTCTCACCTTTATTTGCACCACCATCGAAGGGGAGCTCGGCGCAACCGGTGATGATGGCGCTGCGCCTTGCGTCCCAACCGCACGTGTCGTAAGGCGGCGACTGTCCGCCGCGTTCGGCGATTGCTTCATCCGGTGGTGCGACCTCGCCGCGCGGACGTCGCGGCCCGCGGTGGAGTACATGGAGCCGAAGAACCTGGTCACCATCGATCGAGCCTCCACGGCGAATTCTGGCCGGAGAGCCGCATGACATGCGGCGCGATTTCGCGTATGCCGCTTTGCTCGTTGGCGCGGCTCGCCATCGAGGATCGCTGCGCGCCACGGATACTCGATCGGGTCATGCGAGAGGTCGAGCCGTATCTCGAGCTATCCGCTGCGCGCATCGCCGCCGATTTCCCGGCCGCGGCCCCCGACATGGTACAGGAGGCTCGCATCACTCTCTGGGAGGTGGACCTCGGTCGCTTTGCTCGGGACGATGGGCTCTATCTCATGGGCGTCCTTCGCGCCCGGATGATCCACGTCTACTACACCGAATTGTCCGGCGGCCTGACGCATGACGCCTCTTGCTAGGCGAATGAGCTCACCACACCGTAGTTATGCATTGTCCGGTTCATGGTCCAGCCAATGACCGACACCCGCTCGCGCACCAAGTCGCTGCTTGGGCTTCCAGTGTCCCCCCCGCCGCTGAATGGCGGGGGCGTGTCCGAGCCTCTCGTCACGGCGCAGGAGGGTTACGCCCGCAGGGCGGCACGAGAAAAGGAGTTCGTCGAACGCGTTGTGATCCACTCGGAGCGGCTTCTCGCATACGCCCGGTGGGAGTTGCAATCAGAAGCAGACGCCGAGGAAACAGTACAGGATGTGATGGACCAGGCATGGAAGATCGACGTCGTCGCGAAGTGCGGCGGTGACGATCGCCGTATAAAAGCGTACATGCTGACGGCTATTAGAAACCGCGTGAAGAACGAATTCCGTCGTCGCGATCGCGCGCGCGCGCTCGAGATCAAGGTTACCGCTTTTCAGCGTTCGAGAACGAACGACACGGTGCCGCCGTTGGAAGACGCTGCGGAGCGCGAACTCAACGAGGCGAGGGACCACGCACTCGAGGAGCTCTCCTGGCGTCACCAGGAAGCGTACACGCTCGTGTGCATAGACGACGTAGAGCTTGAGGTGGCGGCGCTATCGCTCGGGATGAGTGTCCCTGCGCTTCGCGTGTACCTCATGGAAGCCACTCGACACGTCCGGAATAGGCTCGCGCCCAACTACGCGCCTAACGCCGCTGGCCGTCGGGTGAAGGAGGACACGCCATGAAACGGCCCGAGGATTCGACACGCGACGTCTCGATCGGGGCACCATATGACCCCGAGCTCGAGGCCGAGGCGCTCGCCAAATTGAATGACCCCGACTTCGCCGAGGACCTGCTCATCATCGACTATCTCGTTGGCGAGCTGTCTCCGGAAGATCGGGCACGCTTCGAGGATCGAATGCGCTCGGACTCGGAGTTCCGCGCCCGCGCCGAGTCGCTCATGATGGTATGGAATATTCCACGCCGCGGAGCGATCTCTCGGAAGCCGAGCCTCGTCACGCACGCGGTCGCGAAGCGCACCTGGGAGAAGCTCAAAGAGCGGATCGAGCTCGAAGAGCAAGGCATCCGCACCCCGACACTAAAGGAGAGGCGCGCGAGGTGGCGGCGCCGTCGCCAGATATTCATCGCCACGATCGGCGGTTTGCTCACTATGGCGGTCGGCGTGTGGCTTCGCCCGCAGTGGGTCCCCTCGCCGAGCGCATACGTGCACGCCGATGCGCCACGAGATGCGGAGAGTTCCGCGCGGCTGCCTGACGAGACCCAGGTGACGCTCGCCCCCGGTTCACACCTCAGCTACCTAGATTGGTTCACGCCTCACGATGAGCGCGAGGTCACTCTCAACGGCGAAGGCACATTCATCGTCGCTCGCGGCGCTCGTGAGGCGATGACGATTCGAGGTGCCGGTGTCGAAGTCAGCGCGTCCAACGCACGGTTCACGATCCACGCGTACGACACCGAGCCCATCGCCTATGTGATCGTGCACGAGGGACGCGCCGAGGTGCGGGCGCGCACCGTCTACGGTACGAGCGAGTCGCTGACGCTCAGCGCCGGCGAAGGCGCGCGCGTCGGTCCGCAGCTGGCGATCATACGCGGGGATGCTCCGATCCCAATTCACCGGTGAGGATCACATGAGCTCAGTGCCCTACTTGTCGATCCTCGCGGCGGTCGTCGTGAGCGGCACATTAGTACCGGCGCGCGCCATCGCGCAGGATACCGGCATCGTTGCCTGGCCACGCGAGCTCGCGTCGCGGGCACCTGCGCTTGCCGATGGCATCGCGCGCGAGTTCGGCCAGCGGCCCCGCATGATCAGGTTCGGTGGACGGGATACGATCGAGATCCTCTTCTGGAATCCCAGGATCTGGCAGGACGACATGGAGTCGAAGGTCCTTCCAGAGAAGTCGATACCGTTCGTTCGTGAGGCAACGAAGAGAATCGCCGCGTACGCGTGGACCACGTTCGGACGCGATGCGGGTATCACGTCCATCCGCGTCACATTCGTACGTGTCGTACACGACAGCAAGTACCTGAACCCCAACCGCGAGGTGCCCGCGCAAGAGGCGTCTGGACTCTTCTCTCGCCAGATGCTGGAGACAGGACAGCTGCCGGTGTTGGCGACCGTTCTGCGTGAGGGCGGTGCGTGGTCCCCAGCCTACCAGAAGTGGCTCGACTCACTCAGGAAGGCGAGGGACACGACAGCGCAGCGTTCCATCGCGCAGGATGCCTTCGTCCGCGGCCCACGCCCACTCGTGCCACGAGGGTTTGCGCTCGTCGACAGTATCGAACGCGACTTCGGCGAGCGTCCACGCGAGCTCGCGTTCACCGGAAAAGATACGATCGACGTCACCTTCTGGAATCCGGCGTTCTGGCGCAACGACATGAAGTCGAAGGAATTCCCCCAGGCGTCGCTCCCGCTCGTTCGTAAGACAGCAGAGCACGTCGGTGGATTCGTCTGGACCAGCTATGGTAGGGACGCGGGCATCGACGTCATCCGCGTCACGTTCGTTCGTATGCGCAGAGTGGGCACTCCGCGGTTCACGGGCGACGTACCCGCTCAGGAAGTGACTGGACAACTCACTCGCAGGCAGCTCGAGACCGGGCCGCCGCAGCTGGTGACGATGATTGAGCGTTGACGTGCCGATCCGTGCGCCGCACGACATCCAGCTACGGCTACTTCACCATCGATCCGCACGCGGCCGGCGCCGCCGACGGCTCGCCGTATCGGGCGTGAATCTCGCGCGACGGACCGCTCGCCGGCACGGTGACGATAAACAAATCGTCATACGAGCTGTCGCAGATCGGCGTCGGCAGCGGCGCGCCTAACGCGGCGACGATCGCGGGGACGGTGTTGCTGTGCCCGACGACGAGCGCCCGCGGCCGCGCGAATGACCTCGGGCGTGATCTTGAGCGCCTCCGCTGCCGGCAGAGCAGTCTCGCGCGTCCGCGCGAACTGCGTCGTGATGATCGCGGTCACGCCCGCGTCACGCGCGATCGCCATCAACGCCTGCGCCCGCGCCTCACCTGCCTCCGTGAGCGGCGGATCCTCCGCCGGCGCCGCAAGCACGAGCAACACCAGGGCTTTCAGCACTCTCCCTCCGTCCTGTTCGTCCGCACGCGAGTGAACGAGGCTCGCCGAGACCAAGGCGAAAATTCCGCCTTAATTTGCCTTGGCAATTATCCCAAATTAAGAGCACCAGGATTTTTTGCCGTGCCGCTCCATTCATGTGTCACACCAAGCCATTTCTCCCTCGCCACACGCCCTTCTCGACGCGCCCTTTTCGACGCGCCCTATTCGACGCGCCCTTCTCGACGCGCCCCTCTCGACGCGCCCTTCTCGACGCGCCCCTCTCGACCGCTCACAAACTTCTCGAATGCGACCACGACTTCTCATCCTTCCACTCGCCTTGGCGGTCGCCGCCTGCAACAGCGATAAAGCCACCAGCCCGAATGGACTCACAATCGCCCCTCGTAACGCCATCGCGGCCGGAGACAACTTCACCTGCGTCCTCAACCCCCAAGGCGCCGCCCAGTGCTGGGGCGCGAATCAGGTCGGTCAGCTTGGAGGCGGCGCGATTGCCTCGAGCGGAGGGCTCACCCTCGTCTCGGGTGGCCATCGCTTCACGCAGATCGCCGCCACGATATCGACGGCGTGCGCCGTGGCCGACGATGGTTCGGCCTGGTGCTGGGGCGCCAATCACGGCGCGTTAGGCAACGGCTCTGTCGACTCCAGCGCCGTCCCCGTTCCCGTCTTCGGCGGACTTCATTTCCAGCTCCTGGCCGGCGCCGGCACCGCGTTCTGTGGACTGACCACCGCCGGCAGTGTCTACTGCTGGGGTTTGAACGATTTCGGGCAGCTCGGCAATGGTACCAGGTCGTCCACCGTTGCTCCGGTCGCGGTGAGCGGCGGTCAGACGTTCACGGGGTTGACCGCGGCTCTCTGGGCGGCGTGTGGGATCACCTCGTCCGGGTCGGCGTTCTGCTGGGGCGCCAACTCGCTGGGCCAGCTCGGAATCGGGAGCCAAGGTCCGTCGGTCACAACGCCGACTGCCGTCCTTGGTGGTCTCTCCTTCAGTGACATGAAGCTTGGCAGCGCGACGTCGTGCGGCATCGCCGCCGGTGCGACCTACTGCTGGGGGACGAACTTTTCCGGCTCACTTGGAATCACTGACACGAGCACGCGAGCATTACAGCCGACGCCGATCTCGGGCGGTCAGACATTCACGAGCGTCTTCCCGGGCGGCGGTAACAACATCTTCACTCCCGTCTGCGCCCTTACGAGTGCCGGTGCCGCGTACTGCTGGGGTGCGAACCACAACGCGCAACTCGGCACCACCGCGACGACGGCTACCTGTCCTTATGGCACCGGCCAGACCGTCGCCTGCAGCAGCACCCCGCTCGCCGTCACCGGCGGCCTCGCGTTCCAGGCGTTGGCGGTCGGTGCGGAGCACGTCTGCGGCATCACGACCACTGGCCAGGTCGCGTGCTGGGGCCTGAACGATCGCGGCCAGCTCGGTGGCGGCACCGCGGCGGCGACTTCAAGCAGCCCGGTGATCGTGCCTGGCGTGAATGTGCCGTGATGGCGAGATCCAGATGCGAGACGTGAGTCATGAGCTCCGGCCTTTTCGAAGTCGCACTCACGCAACGCCTCACGGAGTAGGCCGGATCTCACCACTCACCTCTCGAGCCTCGAGCTCGCGCGTTTCCCGCGAAATTCCCCTGCCGCGTTCTATCGCGCGTCGCCCTCTGCCTCGCGAGCCGTCTGTCGCGACGTCGTCACCAACTTCGCCTCCACGAATTGACGCTCCAGCAATGCCTCATCGATCGCGTGATGCTGGTCCCGGTTGAAGGAGTAGATGCGTCGTTCACGCGGGATGGTCAGATCGAAGACGCGGAAGTCGGCGAGCGGTGTGCCTAACGGCAAGAGCTGAAACTCGCCGTGATGGACGTTGCCGTCCTGCACGAGCCACTCCCGTCCGTCGTCGTCGAAGAAGAGCAGCCGTATGCGCACCCAGCACCTACCCGTCGCCGTAGCGAATCTCCGAGTGAGTCGATTGGTCTCCGCGTGGCTCGCCTGATCACTCGTGTTACCCGTCGTCGTCGACCGGATTTGCCTCGAGTGTCATGGCGTGAGCTGTCTTCAATACCCAACGATGCGCGACGCATTGCAAGTAAAAAAAGAGTCTGGACGCGTGTGGCTGAACGCAGGCCGCCGTGCCGGGCGGTCGAGGCGGACAAGGCGTCCGAAATATTCACCAATCGTGACTGCTCGGTCGTGCTGCAGCGGTTTACACAACCACAGACACACCGCGAGCCAGACGCACGTTGCCTAACGTTGGGTTACGCGCGGGAGACTCGACGAATCTTCTCCAGGGCATTGCTGGAGGATGCATCCAATTCCAGATCACGCGCGAGGGATAACGAGCAATGAAGATGAGCGCCGTTCTCGGCCGACTCCGTTATTCTGTCGCGAACGTCCTCGCGATCATCGGCGCCGGCGCACTTATCGGCGCTCTCGCGACGCTGATCGTTTCGAATGAATCCCTCCTCAATCGGCTGCTACTTTCGGCGTCACGTTATTCCTCCTGCGCCAATTCCTGATCCTGCAACGCCATCCATGGCGTGAACAGCTTCGGTTCGCCCTTTCCGATCATCTCTTTCATCTTCGCGTTCGGCGTTCCCAGCACTTCGCCCGTAACGGAGGCGGTGGCAATGAGCGGCGTCATCAAATGGCTGATGTTGGAAAAGTGCTCGATGGCAGCGTCGGCGTCGCGGTAGCGCTCGAACACAATTGCCTCGCTTTCATCCTCGTTGAAGAAGATTTCGTACTGGAGTGTGCCACTGTCCTTGGTCCGCACGATCTCCATGGCCTCTTCCGTCAGGCGCTTCCATTCCTCGACCTTGCCGGGTCAACGCTGCAATGTCTTGATGCGAGCGATCGATGCGCATTGCGAGCCGGCGAAATTGACCGGCGCTCGCATCGTCGAAGGGCCTCGCTTGGCGTTTGGCGCACAGCGCAGTAGATAAATGGGCATGGGTCTGTTCTCACCGTACGCGGCACGCTATCGATCAACTTTCCCTTCTCGCGTTCCAACTCATGCGACTGCACCTTGCCGCCCGGCGCCGCGAGCGGCATCGGCATGAGGTTTGTCGTTTTGACGGTCCTCGGGCTGGCGCTCCTGGCCACGCCGGACCTTCCGCGCGCCGAGGCAATGCGGCCGAAGATCGGGCACGTGTTCGTCATCGTTCTCGAGAACACGGGGTACGCGCGAACCTTCGGTGACAGCACGGAGGCGCCGTACCTGGCCGATACGCTTGCCCGGCGCGGCCTGCTTCTACGGCGGTATTACGGGACGGCGCACAACAGCCTGCCGAATTACATCGCGATGATCAGCGGGATCACGCCGACGCCGGAGACGCAGGCCGACTGCCCGGTGTTCAGCGAATTCGTGGCGACGGGGCGCGGGCGGGATGGGCAGCCAATCGGCCGCGGGTGCGTGTACCCGGCATCCGTGCGCACGGTGGGCGATCAGCTGGATGCGAAGGGGCTGCGCTGGCGGGCCTATATGGAAGACATGGGAAACGACCCGCGTCGCGAGCCGGCGCGGTGTGCGCACCCGATCATCGGACAGGTCGATTCCACGTCGCGCGCAACGCCCGCGGACCAGTACGCGACGAAGCACAACCCGTTCATGTATTTTCACTCGATCATCGACGATCGCGCGCGGTGTGCGCGAGCCGTGGTTCCGCTGTCGCTGCTCGAGGCGGACCTGGTCTCGGGGATCGATGCGCCGAGATTCTCGTTCATCGTGCCGAATCTCTGCAACGACGGGCATGACTGGACGTGTGCGAGCGGAGAGGTGGGCGGTCTCGCCGCGGCGGACGCGTTTCTGCAACGCCTCGTGCCGAGCATTCTGGCTTCGCCGGCGTTCAGCGATGATGGTTTGCTCATCATTACCTTCGACGAGGCGATGCCGCCGGATGCCGCGGCATGTTGCGGGCCGCGATCCGGTCCCAACACGACGTCAGCCGGCGGGGATGGTCCCGGTGGCGGTCGCGTTGGAGCAGTGGTGCTTTCTCCGGCGATCTCCGGGGGACGCACGAGCGATGTCCCCTACGATCACTACTCGCTGCTGCGGACGGTGGAGGACATTTTTGGGCTTGCGCATTTAGGGTATGCGGGTCGCGCGGACGTAAAAGCCATCGACCTGAGGCGGTGACGACGTGAGCCGATCACCGGCGCAAAGTGATACCAAACGACGCGAAGTCCCAGACGACGCGAAGTCCCAGACGGCGCTGAGTTCCGAACGGCGCTGAGTTCCGAACGGCGCTGAGTTCCGCACGGCGGTGAGTGCCGCGAGGAGCGCGAGTCAGCAGTTGCGGCGCACGCCACTGGCCGCCTCATGAATCGCACGTATGCGTGAGCATTTTCGCATTCCGTCGCCCTTTGGGACTTCGCGTCGTTTGGGACTTCGCGCCGTCTGGGACTTCGCGCCGTCTGGTATCACTTTGCGAGACCGTAAATGCCCAGCGCCGCCCCAGCTTTGAGAGCCGATCGCCCCCATACCCAGGCCGGCAAAGATCGCGATCAGGATGATCGCATCATTCCTTCCCACCGATCCCACAGCGCTGTCGCGACGAGCGAACCAACAATCCCCGCCAGTACGACATCACTGAGGAAGTGCGCGCGCGCGAGAACGCGCGTGATGGCGCAACCCGCTGCCACCGCGAACCAGAGCCACCGCGCTCGCGGGTACAGGTGCGAGAGCATCGCGAGCGCGCCGAAGGCGACGATGGCGTGGCTGCTGGGAAACGCCAATCCTCCACTCGACAGTGGATGCTGCGACCAGCTACGGAAGACGTACGCGCCCGCCTGCGTCTCCGGCCGCTCACGGCGAAGCAGCACCTTCAGTATTTCGCCCACCAGACCCGCGAGCGTCGCGGAGGTGAGTGGCAAGAGACCGCGCCACCGTCGCCATCGATTATCGGTCGCGTCGCGCTGATGAAGGTCACAAAGAATGAGCGCCAACGAAACAATCGCCCATGTCGGCAGAAAGCCGGCAATGCGCAACATGCGACCGAGATCGCCGTCGTAGATTGTCTTTCGCACGAGATGACGATACGCCCAGCCGTCCAGCACGAGCGACGCGGCGAAGACCACGATCATCAGGGTGACGCGGATCAGCGATCTCCGCGTCAGTATCCTCATCGGCTGCTGACGTGCGTGCTCGCCGGCGAATGCGCGCGCTGGCTGCGTGGGTGGACCTCGTCGCACATCTCCAGCGCCGCCGCGGCAAGGCAGGCGACGACGATGAGCAAGGTCGTCATGGTCGCACGAGATGAATTACTTCGCACGCTCCATCTTCGCCCCCGCCGCACCGGCCCGCCAGCCCCGCTCGTTCCGAGCCCTGACTCGGGCTCCAGAGTCTCATTTGCACTCAGGCGTCTGAAGCAGTCGCATCGTGACCATCGTCATGCTGTCGCGGCGATGGTTCGTCGTGCCTAACGCCTCCGGAGTGAAGCCTCGCCTCCGCTTGATCAGCAAGTGCGCTGTCCGTCTTTTCAGAGTCGAGGCTCATATTGCTTCCGCACCAACCCACCCAGGCGGCATTTGCGAGCTTTACGTCATACTAAGTAGGTGGACAAAAGTCTTGCTACAAATTGCTTCGCTGCATTGGGAGGCCGTCGGCCGCTGAAACCGCTGACATTGCCCTGATACCGCTGACGGGCTCCGTGTCGACAGACAGCTCCACTCCTCAGTGATGTTTTGAATGTGTGAATGTATCGGGAGTTTCCATGACCGTTGGAAGCTTCCCGAGGCATCTGAACAAGAAACCAGCTACTGCTTGGTGCATGGAGCCGTCGTTGCTGAGGAGCAAGTCAGTGGTCTCAGCGCCCTGTCAGTGGTCTCAGCGGCTTCTCTCTCTTTCAGCCGTGCCCGGATGATTGCGGATCTCGACTGAGCGCGTGCTCACAGCGCTTTTGATCATCGAAACTCAGTCAGTTTGTAGCAGAACCTTTGTCTATCTACTTAGAGGCCGACGTTCACCCGAAGCTGGATGTTGCGTGGCCGGCCAACCGAAGCACCGCTGAAAAACGCGCCTTTCAGCAGGTACTTCTTGTCGAAGACATTCTCGATGTAGAGCTCGGGCCTGACGACCGAGCTCCCCGCTACGAGCGAGTATCCCGCGCTGAAATTGAAGATCGTGCTCGCCGGCACGTGGATGCCACGGTTGAAGTCGAACAGGCCCGTGCCGTAGCTACAGTCGCAGGAGGCCGGATCGACGCCATTCGTCAGGCCGCTGCCGTAAATGCCCGTTCCGCTGAAGTACAGTTGACTGAACGAGTATGTCCCGCTGGCAACAAGCGATAGTCGCTGATCGTGATCGAGGTCGAAGGTCCCTGACGGCGGTGTCACGGGAAAGAAGCCGCCTGTGATCGCCCCTGAACCGTATGCGTGGTTCAGTGCGGCATTCACATACGCTGAAAACGGTCCCTGCGGTCGGTATTCGATGACGCTCTCGATGCCCGTGATCTTCACCCGCTCAATGTTCACGGACGTCACGATTGCCGACCCGGGCACGGTGTTGTCGTCAATGCCCGGCTTCGAGTCTTTGTAATAGGCGGACAGCTTGAAATTCATTCCCGCCGGCAGCCGCTGAACGAGCCCGAGCTCGTAGAAGTTGTCACGCTCGGGGAGGGTCGGTGATGTCGCGGTGTCTCCCTGCGCTACGCTCGTAATGGCACGCAGATCTTCGACGTTCGTCGGCATGAACAGTCGGCCGTAATACGCATACAGTGTCGTCGACGGCGAGGGGAAGAAGTTGAGACGAATGCGTGGACTCACCTGGCTCTGTGTGCCGGCAAAGGGAGCATTGTGCGCGTCGTAGCGCACACCCGTGCGGAGCTCGAACTGCTCGATGGGTGAATACGCCGTTTGTGCGTAGACGCCCGCGTCCCAACCTTTGAGCCCAGATCTCGAAGAGGGCCCGTTGTTTCCATTCGCGTCGGTCGTGACGAAATCCTCGTGACCATTCGTCGTCGACGTTTGTGTTCCGACCTTGAACTCGAGGTCGTGACCTGGATGCGTCGTGTAATCGAGCTTGAGGCCGAACGTGTTGAATTGCCGATTCTCGGCCACGTTGTATTGGTTGGGATCGGGATAGAAGACAAACTGCGGCGTATCGTGCGCACCCGGCACGTAGTCGAGCGTTCCATGACGATAGAAGAGCCCGGCGAAGAGATCAGCGTTATTTGATTGGCTTTGCGACGTCGATCCGAACTGATGTCGCCAGCCCAGGTTCGCAAAGCTGTTGACGTCGGTCTGGTGGTCATCGAGCAACGTGTTCCCGCTCGTGTCGTATGGCACCTGGAAGCGCGTGCGGGACGAGCTCAGGTCCAGGCTCAACGCGTCGTGTGTGCTTGGCGTGAACTGGATCTTGCCGAAGCCGAAATAATCGGTGCCCTGGTTGTGAAAATTCTCAATCTTGTCACTGGATGGATCGAGTATCACCGGCTCGACGCGCATGTCGCTGAACTGCCGAGCGCCCGAGACATAGAACCCCCAGGGCCCGGTGTTCGTGCTCATGCTCAACGATTGGCCGTTGAACCCACGATCGCCCGCCGTGCTCGAGCCGTAAGTTCCCAAGTACGTGCCCAGATCGCTATGAAAGCCGCCGGCGGGAATCTTCGTCGTGACGTTCACGATCGCCGCGTTCTTGTTGCCGTACTCGGCGTCCCAGCCGCCCGTCTGAAAGTTGATCTGGTTGACGATCTCCGGGTCGAAGAGCTCGTTGAGACTTCCTGAAATTCCGGAGGGGACCGGAACGCCGTCCACGTAGTACGTGTACTCGGCGTGTTGGCCGCGGATGTGGACTTCCCCCGTCGGCGCGCGCGCCGCGCCCGCGATACTCAGCTGCAGGATCTGCGACGTCGTGTTCGTGGGAGCGCCGTGATATTCGTTCTGTTGAAATACCTGGTTACCCGTACGCGTATCGACCGCGATCGGAACCGAGGCCGTGACCCTGACCGTGGACAGGTTCACCGCCGCGGGCACGAGATGGAAGTCGACGTTCGTGACGTCGCCGCCGCTTGCCGGCACGGTCACGGTGCGAGCGAGCGGTCGAAAACCAATCATGCGCGCCGACACGACGTAGCTGCCGGCGCCCAGGTTGTGCACGGTGTAGCGGCCGAACCCGTCAGTTTGAGTGTTGACGATGAGGTTTCCGCTCTGGCTGACGCTCACTTCCGCCGATTGCAATGGCTGTCCGCTGGTGCTGTCGCTAATCGTACCGGTGATGTCACCGGCGGCCAGCGGTCGTTCGTGAGGAAGTGCAGATGCAGATGCTCTGAGCGCGGCGCCGAACACGAATGCGAGGACCAACACGATCGTCGAGTAACGCGTTGAATGCGTGGCGTGGTTGCGGCCCACTTCGGATTCAGTAAACATGATTGCGTGTTTGTGCGGGTTCCGTGGAACGACTATGAGACCGTCGTCACCGACGCGTCACGGAGAGGTGGGGCGCGCCACGTCGGCTCCCGTGCAGGTTACGCGGCCTGTGGACACCGTGCATCGACTTTCCTATGAATGGTTTTGCCAACGACACGAGTGGGCCATGCGACTGCATGAACGCGATTGACCGATGGTGACGACTCCTTTCCCACACATCTCACCCGTCGTCATTCAGATCGGGCCGCTCGCGGTGCGTTGGTATGGACTGATGTACGCGGCGGGCTATACGGTCGGCTTCTTTCTCGCGCGTCGTCGCATCCGCACGGGACGCACGTCGCTAACAACGAGCGCGCTCGATTCGCTGATCGGCTATCTGGTTATCGGCATGCTCATCGGCGCGCGACTGACCTACGTGCTGATCTACGACTTCAGCGAGTACGCCGCTCACCCGCTGGAGATCTTCGCGCTCTGGCGCGGTGGGCTTTCATTTCACGGCGCCATTGCTGGGATGGTCGTGGCCTGCGCGTTGTTCGCGCATCGGCGCAAGATCGCGTTGCTCGAAATCACCGATCTGGTCGCCGTGTGCGGCGCGCCGGGGCTCTTCTTCGGACGGTTAGGCAACTTCATCAACGCGGAGCTCTATGGCCGACCGGCGAATCTGCCATGGGCGATGGTCTTTCCAACCGATCCACTCGCCGTGCCGCGCCACCCATCGCAGCTGTATGAAGCGTTCGGCGAAGGTGCAGTGCTCGGCTTGTTCCTCTGGTGGATCGATGGCGTGGCCAGGAAGCATGGTGTGTATCGCGCCGGCTTCGACACGTCGGTCTTTCTGATCGCCTACGGAGTCATTCGCTTCCTCATCGAGTTCACCCGGCAACCCGACGTCCAACTCGGGTTCGTGCTCGGACCGTTCAGCATGGGCCAACTGCTCTGCGCGCTCATGATCGTGGTCGGCCTGGTGCTGCTCACGATGACTCGACGGCGGCCCGTCGCCGCCTAACGGTGACGTGATTCCTACAGGCGGAACAACTGCTCACGGAGCACGCGCGAACGCAGGCGGCTCACCTGGTGCAGTTGACCATTGTCGAGGAGAAGCGTGTACGTGCCGCCCGGCATCGGTGTGACGCGCTGAATCGACGTCACGCCCACGATCGTTCCGCGAGACACACGAACAAACTGCGCCGGATCGAGGCGCGCTTCGAGGTCCTTGAGCCGATACGTAATCGTGAAACGCTCGTTGGCGCGCGTTTGTAAGTGCAGCAGCTCGCCGTCGGCGACGATCGACACGATCTGATCGACCGGAACGAGGAAGATGTCTTCCTTCTTTCGGACGGGAATGCGGCGCAGGAGCGTCGTTGGCGCGTGCGCGGCGTAATCGCTGGCGGCCGCGCGGACGCGATCCGCGTCCGCCGGATTGCTCTCCGCTCGCTCGAGACGTTCGTGGGCGCGATTGATCGCTTGGCGCAATCGAGCGGCTTCGACCGGCTTGAGCAAGTAGTCAACCGCATTCATCTCGAAGGCGCGTACCGCGTATTCGTCGTACGCCGTGACGAACGCGATGAGCGGCAAGCGATCGCGGCGCACCAGCCGCGCGACCCCGAGGCCGTCGACTTCCGGCATCTGCAGATCGAGCAGCGCGAGGTCCGGATGGAGGCGTTCGATCAGCTCGATCGCTTCCGCTCCATTCGCCGCCTCGCCGACGACCTCGACGTCGTCGTAGTGGCGCAACAACGATGTCAGGAAGGAGCGTGCAGGGCGCTCGTCGTCAGCGACGACGACGCGGAGAATCGTCATGACGCGTTCACGACTGCCGGCCGCCAGTTCACGTTCAGGCGGAGCTCGACGAGCGTTCCGCCACCATCTGCACCCGTTATGCGCAAGCGGCCCGAATCGCCGTAATAGCGAAGCAACCGGCTCTCGACGTTTTCCAGTCCCACGCCGCGGCGGTACATTCGCGAACGTGGCTCGCTCCTCATCCCCGCGCCGTTGTCGTGCACACTGAGGCACAGCGCCTCGCCACCGCCCGGCAGCTCCTCGATGCGCGCGCGAATCGAGATCGTGCCACCGCCTCGCAGCGGCGAGATACCGTGCTTGACGGCGTTCTCGACGATCGGCTGCAGAATGAGCGGCGGCACGAGAAGCTCGCCGAGTGCATCCGGAACATCGCGCGCGAGGCGGAGACGTTCCTCGAATCGCGTCTGTTCGATCGCGAGATAGGCGTCGACGAGTTGGAGCTCCTCACGCAGCGTCACGAAATCACTGGTACGGCGGAGAACGGCACGCAGCAACGACGTGAGCTGATAGAGTGTTTCGATCGCGCGCGACGGCGAGGTCGTGATCAGATGGCCGACCGTCGTGAGGGCATTGAAGAGGAAGTGGGGGTTGAGTTGTGCGCGCAGCGCGCGCAGCTCGGCTTCCGTCGCGAGGCGGCGCATGTCTTGCTCTCGCAGATCGCGCTCGAAGCGCTCCTCGCTCACCCGGAGCTCGTCGATGCGACGGCCGACGAGCATCGCGGCCGTGTCGAGGAGGGCGATGTCGTCGGACATCAAGCGCCGGCCGGCACCGAGCGATGCCACCTCGAGGACGTAGCCAGGCGCGTCGTTCGTTGGCACGAGCACCTGCGCGCCGCGCGGGCCAGTCGCTGTTGCCACGGTGCCGGCGTGCAGCCCCTCTGCCTTCTCCGGCGCCTCACGCCAGCCCACGGTGCCCGCAACGAGCGCCGATGCGATCTGCCGACAGACGTCGTCGAGTGCCTCGTTAGGTGCCGACGCCGCTGACAGTGAGCGCGCGATTGCCCGACGCACGGCGCGATAATCCACGCGGTGGAGCATGACGCGATCCACGAAGCGATCGGTCGAACGGCGCAACACGGGATACAGCAGGGCCGTGGCGATCCAGACGGTCAACAACACGCCCGGCACGCCGATGCGCAGCTCATCAGGATCCCGGTCGATCAGCGGCGCAACCAGCGTCACGTACGCGGACATGACGACAGCGACGAGCGCCAATACCGACAACGCGCGCTTGAGAAAGAGATCGGCGAGCGCGAACCGATAGTCCTGATAAAGAATCACGAGCACCAGCGGGAGCGATGCGTGGTGGCCGATGAGCTCCACCACCCACGAATCGTTCGCCGCCGAGTGGCGGCTCAAATGGAGCGCTGATACGGCGAAGGCCGCCAGCGCCACGGCCGTCAGGGCACGCGACGACTCGCGACGGCGCCGCGCCGAGACCGCGAAAAACAGAATGACGAGCGCGTACCCGAGCGTCAGGAGGAGCAAGCCATTCGAGGACAGCGCGTCGTGCCTAACGACAGAGACGATCTGGAGCACGCCGCCGAGCGCGCTCAGGCCGTACGCGAAGAGCGCCAGCGGCCGGGGGCCGGGCCGTCGCTGTGGCGACCGTGTCGCCGCGTCGACGACGACGGCCGGCAGGAAGCCGAGCGCCGCGTACGCGAGCGCCGAATACCAGGGACTCAACTCGCCCAGGCCAAAGTCATGCGCGCCGAACACGACGAGCGCGCCGGCGTTCCAGATCAAGCCAAGGATGGCAGCGAGCAGTGGAATGCCGCCGGGCGCGAGCGCCACGCCACGCCGCGCGCCGCGCCAGATCATCACCGCGAGCATGCCATACAACGCAATGCCCGTGGCAAATCCGACGAGATGAACGAGCGCGACTAGATCTTGAGCATTCATTAGTGTGACCCTATCACGACACCGTGTGTCGTATGCTGAGTGTATGCGAACACTCGTCGATTGCAATTCGACTCGCGCAGACGGGAGCGGAGAACCGATGAATGGATTGAAATTGCCAACGACTGGCTCACGACGGTCTGCGAGCGTCATTTCGACGGGCCTCGCGCTCTGCTTCGCGGCGACCGTACCCCACGTCGCAGTCGCTCAAACCGAATTCTACAACCTAGATTCGAACAGGCCACTTCGTGTCGAGGACGCGTTGCCGACGCCACGCCGTTCGTTGGACATCCAGCTCGCACCGCTGCGTCTCGATGAGCTCAGCGGAGGAACCCGCCGCTGGCGGTCCGATCCCAAGCTCTCGTATGGGATCGCACCGCAGACGGAGCTCGAGGTCCGGGCACCAGTGCTGCTCGTCCAGCCTCGGGGAGGGCAAGCTGCACTCGGTCTCACAAGCTTGGGAGTCGGAGTACTGCACGCGTTCAATACCGAGACGGCTTTCCTCCCCGCGTTGGCACTCTCGGGAGAGGTGCTGATCCCGATAGGGATGCTGGCGCCACCGAACGGCTCGTACGCGATTAAGGCTTTACTCACCAAGACGCTGTCGGTCGCGCGCGTGAGCGTCAACGCGTCATATGGGACGTACAGCGTCGCGCCCGCGGCTGCCACATCGGCGCAATGCCGATTAGCGCCCCCGGGCGCGCCGGGCTGCAACGGGCAGCCGTCCGTTCCTGATGTGCCGTGTTCGCGTGTGCCAGTGGCGACGTCGATGCTCGGCGACGCAGCGCGCATGTTCAGCGAGTCGGCGGCCGGCGCGCCGCTGTACTCTACCGCATGCCTAACGTCTAGCGCCGCCGCACCGTCGTCGCCGCCATCGCTCGGCGAGCGATGGTTCGCGGGTGCCGCCATCGATCACACCTTCGCGCTCGCGTCGACGCTGGTCGCTGCCGACGTGTTCGCCGAGCGATTCGTCGGCTTGTCGGCGCTCGTTGATTGGACGGCGGAGCTCGGACTGCGTCGCCAGTGGTCGCCGCGACTCGTGCTGGATCCCGGCGTGGCGAGACACTTCGCCGGTGCGTTTCCCTCGACCGCGGTCACCCTCGGCGCGACACTCGCCGTCGCCATCGACCGCCACGGGGCCTAACGATGCAATCCGGACGCCGCATCGACCAACGGGCGCTGCGATTGGGCGCGCTCTTGCTGGGTGCATCGAGCGCCGCCTGTGGCTCGTTCGCGCGGGTCCCCGAGCAGACGTACCTCGGTGCGTCGTACAACTGGACCTACCGCGATCACTTTCCGCACTCCGATCGCCTGTTCAACGCCTTCGACTACGGCCACGCGACGCTGTACGAGCATCTGCTGCGTGACGAGGGCAGACCTGTGGAGGCCGCGCACGACATCGACGGCCGCGAATTCACATACATCACGACACAACTCCTCGTGCACCCGCCAGACCTGCCGCTCGAGGAGCACGCCATCGGCCCCACCTACACGACACTCGTCCCCGAGCTCGCGGCGGTTTTCGATTGGACGCACATGCTGCATCGCCAGCTGTACGACGTGCTCGCCGATGCACGACTCGATAGCGCGGGCCGCGATGCGCGCGTTGCGCAGCTGCTGCGATACTACAAGAGCCGTCACGACCTTGCGTTGAGCAGTCACGCCAAGAGTATGGAGCTGATGGAGGGCGCGTTCTACTCTTTCGTGTTTCGTCAACAGGAGCCGAAGTTCAATGGGCTCTTATGGTCGTACCATTGGTACCAGATGGCCGTCTACGATGCACTGCTCGCGGCGAATGACGCGACCGGTCAGCACCAGAATGTCGATGCGGTGACAGCGCGCTTCTGGCAGCTGATCGCTGACGCGCCGTCGCACATGCCCACGACGATGCCGCTGACGGCTGCCGTCGCGCCGCGATTCGCGTCCCGTTATCCGGAGGCGGCGATCATCTTCGACAATCTCCACTCGCTCCACGACGTCGTCGCCGACATTCTTGCCTCGCCAAAGGTCGCGTCGCGGGAAAAGCGTCCCGAGATACTGCGCGCGCTCGCGGCGTTCAGGGATTCCACGACCGAGGTCGTGTCACTGAATGACTGGCGCTCGATGGCGCTCGAAATGGGAGTCGACAGAATGGGAGGCGTCGCGCCAACGCCGGCCGCGAAGCCGCGTTGACGTGACTAACCGAGGTAGAGGGTAGAGGGTGGCCGGCCACTCTCGACCCTCTACCATCTACCCTCTACTCGTTAGCTGATCCACGTCCCCAGCGCGATACCGAGGAGACTGATCAGCAAACCACCGGCGGCGAGTGCTCCGACTCCCGCCGCGACGGCGCGGCCGATGTGGAGAGAGCGGTACGCACCGAACGATGCTGCCGACGCACTTTGCCGCTCGCGCAGCTCGCGATCGGTGATTCCCCACGCGCCGAAGGCGAGAAAGCACAGCGCTGCACTCGCGACGATGTGCCAACCACTCGGGCGCCAGATGACCGCGACGATTGTGACGACGAGTCCTACGCCGACATCGAAAGCCAGACGTCCGTCGGAAGCATTCCGCGCGCGACCACTCAAGAACTGGACGAGGTTGGGCTCGGAACGCGGAGGTGAGTCCACCACGTCGGAACTCCTCTACCCTCTACCCTCTACCCTCTACCCTCTACCCTCTGCCTCATGCAATCCCTCGCCGAATCGCCTGCTCCATCCGATCCGCGAAGAGATCCACCTCATCCAGCGTCGTGTACACGTTAGGCGTCACCCGGAGCCCACTGAATTCCGGATGGATCAACGGCGTCGTCACGATGTGATGCTTCGCCAGCAGCCACCCCTGCAGCTTCCCGATATCCATCCCCTCGACGGCGACAACGCCAATCGCCCCGCTCTCGTTAGGCCCGATCGGTGTCAGCATCTTCACCCGATCGCTCGCCGCCAACAGGCGCTTCGCCCAGCGATCGCGCAGCATCCGTAGCCGCGCGATTTTGCGGTCGGCGCCGATCGCGCGATGGAACGCCAGCGCCACCGCGATCGCGTTGTGATTCGCCGCCGGATGCGTCCCGATCTCCTCGTACTTTCGAATGTCACTCGTCTGCTCGGCCGCCGCGGCCATCATTGGCCAGAGCGACGGAATCTTGTCGCGCCGCACATATAAGAATCCCGTCCCGATCGGCGCCATCAGCCACTTGTGGAGACTCGTCCCGTAGTAGTCGCACGCGAGGTCGTCGCGCGTGAACGGGAAGTGCGCGTACGCGTGCGCTCCGTCGACGAACACCGCGATCCCCTTCGGCCGCGCCAGGTCGACGAGGCGACGCACGGGCGCGATGTATCCCGTCATGAAGCTGATGTGCATGACCTCGATGACGCGTGTCCGCGGCGTGATCGCTTCGGCCATACGCGCGACGTACTCGTCGGCGCTCTTGGGTGGCGTGTCCTGCCTAACGCTTTTGACGACGATGCCGTCGCGCCGCTCGCGCTGCCGCCAGGTCGTCTGCATCCGCGGATAGTTCTGCGTCGTGATGATCACCTCGTCGCCGCGCTTGAGGTCCAGCCCCAGGATCATTGTCTCGTTCGACTCCGAGGCGTTGCGCGTGATCGCCATCTCTTCCTGGTCACAGCCGAAGTCGCGCGCGAGCTCGCGCCGCACGCTCTCGATGCGGGGTTCGAGCACACTCCACATGTGCTCGACTGGCAGCTCGTTCGAGAAGCGCAGATCGCGGATCATCTGCTCGAGCACGTGCGTCGGCGCGGGACTGCAACCGCCGTTGTTCAGATTGACCATCGTCCGATCGAGATCGAACGCGCGCTGGATCTCCGCCCAGTACGCCTCGTCCTCCGCCACGGCGCCAGCCGGCTTACGCTCCGCGACGGTCTCCGCTCGCGCCAATCTCCGGAACGCATCCCCGCGCATCGCGGGCAGCCTAACGAACGGCAACGCCATGCCGGCGACGAGCGCGCGGCCAATGAACTCGCGACGGTCTGTCATGATCGACCCTCTGAGGCGGTGGCAGAGGGTTAAGATGCGAATATTGGATGCCGGGCGCTAGCGAGGTCCGATTCGCTAGCGAATGAATTATTCCCCCAATCTCATCAGCTCGACGAGCTCGTCGTACATCTCCGCCGCCTCGGCGTCAGTCCCACGGATCGCCGCCGTCGCGCAGTGCTTGAGATGGTTCCGCAGCAGCTCGCGACCGACGCTCCGTAGCGCCTCCTGTACCGACGAGATCTGCATGAGGATGTCCGCGCAGTAGCGGTCCTCGTCTACCATCTTCTGAATTCCACGCACCTGACCCTCGATGCGGCGAAGACGCTTCTGATTCTTCTCCTTGATGGCCGGATCGACCGCGACCGCCTTGCGGCCGGCATCGCAGCCGCACGATGCAGCATCATCCATGACGAAATCTCCGCAGACGCAAGCTGTTCGAGACGACGCTCACCGAACTGAGCGCCATCGCCGCGCTCGCGATCACTGGACTCAGTAGCACGCCGAAGAACGGGTACAGCACACCCGCCGCGATCGGGATGCCGACGACGTTGTAGACGAACGCCCAGAAAAGATTCTGCCGCATCGTCCGCATCGTTCGCCGCGCGAGCGCAATGCCGTCGGCGACCGCCGTTAGGTCCGGACGCAACACCGTGACGTCGCTCGCGTCGATCGCGATGTCGGTGCCGCTGCCTAACGCGAACCCGACGTCGGCCTGCGCGAGCGCGGGCGCGTCGTTGATCCCGTCACCGACCATCGCGACGACGTGCCCCTCGTCCTGCAGCCGCCGCACCTCGTCGACCTTGCCCTCCGGCAGCACCTCGGCCACGACGAAGTCGATATCCGTCTCACGAGCAATCGCGTCGGCCGTCGGCCGGTTGTCGCCGGTGAGGAGGACGACGTCGAGTCCCATCTGCCCCAGCGCGCGAATCGCGGCGACCGACGTCGCGCGAATCGGGTCCGCGACCGCCATGAGCCCGAGCAACTTGTCGTCCGCGGCGACGTAGACGACGGACTTGGCGTCCGCGGCAACTCGCGCGGCGTCGGCGCTCAGGGCTCTCACATCCACACCGTACGCTTGCATCAGCAGCTCGTTGCCCGCGACGACGATCGCATCGCCCACGCGTCCTTCGACGCCGCGGCCCGGATCGGAGATCACTTCGAACTCGCTCGCCGGCGCCGACGACTCGACGCCGTGCTCGCGCGCGTACCTGACGATGGCCGTTGCCAGCGGATGCTCGGAGAGTCGCTCCACCGGCGCGACGAGCCGCAGCATGTCGTTCTGCCTAACGCCGCTGCACGTCACGACGTCGGTCACCGCCGGCCGGCCTTCGGTGACCGTGCCCGTCTTGTCGAGCACCACTGTGTCGATCGCGCCCGCGCGCTCGAGCGCCTCGCCGCCCTTGATGAGGAGTCCGAGCTCCGCGCCCTTCCCCGTGGCGACCATGACCGCCGTCGGCACGGCGAGCCCCATCGCGCACGGGCAGGCGATGATCAGCACCGCGATGCTCGCGGCGAACGCGTGGACCGCCGCCGTCGCCGTAGCATGACCAACGACGAGCCATACGATAAATGTCACGATCGCGATCGCGATCACCGTTGGAACGAACACGCCGCTGACGCGGTCCGCGAGTCGCTGGATCGGCGCTCGGCTCCCCTGCGCCTGACGCATGAGCGTGACGATCCGGGCGAGCGCGCTTTCCTCGCCGAGTGTGGTCGCGGTTGCGTGGAGTGCACCGGAACCGTTGATCGTGCCGCCGACGATGCGGTCGCCCGCGTGCTTGAGCACCGGCCGCGATTCGCCGGTGAGCATCGACTCATCGACGCTGCTTTCGCCGCTCGCGATCACTCCGTCGACGGGAACACGCTCACCAGGTCGAACGAGAAACACGTCCCCGCGATGGACCTGCTCGATTGGAAGCTCGAGCTCCTGTCCGCCCCGAACGACGCGCGCCGTCTTCGGCTGCAGCGACACGAGCCCGCGCAGCGCCGCCGACGTCCGTTGCTTCGCGCGCGCCTCGATCCAGTTGCCGACGAGGATGAGCGCGATGATGAGGACGACCGCCTCGTAGTAGAGGTTCGGCTGGAGCCCGCGGTCGGTGAAGACGTTAGGCGCCACCGTCGCGACAAGGGAATAGAGATAAGCCGAGCCCGTGCCGACGGCGATGAGCGTATTCATATCGGAGCCGCCGTGCCGCGCCGCGGACCACGCACGAACGTAGAACTGTCGTCCCGCCCAGATCATGATCGCGGTCGTGAGCACGAGCATGAGATACGGCTGCATCACCAGCATCGCCGCGATGCCGACGACGAGGCTGACCCCTGCTTTCCACGCCAGCCGTCGCTCCTCGGCCGCGACCCCGCGCTCGCGCTCTTCTTCCTGGGCGAACGCGAGCGACCACGCCGACTCGTTAGGTGTGGTCGGCACGGAGGCGTCGTAGCCGGTCTCGCGTATCGCTTCGACCAGTGTTTCTGGCGAGGTGGTCGCCGGATCGAAGTCGACGGTCGCGTTGTGGAGGAGGAGGTTGACGCTGGCCTCCTCGACACCCGGCGCTTTTGCGAGGGCACGCTGGACCCGCGCCTGGCAGGCGGCGCAGGTCATTCCGATGACGGGGATGTTGATCCTGGCGGTAGACATATCTCTTTGTATGCTAGTATACCCCCCTACCCTATGCAACCCGATCGCGTCTGCGGCATCCGGGACCGACGCAAGCCACAGACGGGACAGCTGTTACCTGCTTTTGACACGGACAAGGCCGGACACGGCCAGACAAAGCCGGACAAAAGAAGAAGAGCGTTGAACGATCTTTTCAAAGGATCGCCAACGCTCTTTTGTTCTTGTCCGGCCGTGTCCGGTTTTGTCCGGCCGTGTCCGTGTTAACCCGTTAGATGCCTGCCCTAATCAGGAGCCATCCATGGTCTGCGGGCTCGGCTGCGACAGTTCCCGGTCTGAGAGCCCGGAGTCCGAGAGCTCGGAGTCCGAGAGCTCGACGCGCAGATCAGGCCTTGAACACCGCCCGCATCGCCGCCGCGAACAGCCCCAGTTCGGCAATCAGCTTGGCCCCAATCACACTCACGCCTAACGCCGCAACGCGCTTCCCGCTCGGCGTCCGCCGAAGCCATCCACGCCGCACCGACTCCGCGATCGCCGTGGCCAGGTCGCGACCATTACGCCAGCGACCATCGCGATCTTTCTCCAAGCACCTCTCGATCGCCGCGATGAGTAGCGGATGCTCACGCAGCGCCGACGGTACCACCTCGGCTAGCGGCCGATGTGCCTCGGCGACGTGCTTCGCCGCGAGCGCTTCGAACGTCGGCGCGTCGAAGGGCAGCTCGCCGGTGACCATGTAGTAGCCGAGCACACCTAACGAGTACAGATCGCTGCGTCCGTCGATGTCGAGCTCGCCCGCTGCCTGCTCCGGCGACATGTAGTGCGGCGTCCCGAACGCGCGTGAGGCTTCCGAGCGCACCGGATCGAGCGAGCGCTGCAGCGCGACGCCGAAATCGGTGAGCATCGGCCGTCCGGTGCTGCGCTCGATGATGATGTTCTCCGCCTTGAGATCGCGATGGACGACGCCTTCGCGGTGCGCGTAGTCGAGTGCGAGTGCGAGGTCGTGCAGGATGCTGCGCGCTTCTTCCGTCGGGATTCGCTGCTCCCTGCGCAGCCGCTCGGCGAGCGACTCGCCGTGGACGTATTTCATCACGATGTAGACGAAGTGCGCCGCTTCACCGAATGTGTGCACCGGGACGATGTTCGCGTGGCTGAGCCGCGCCGTCATCCGTGCCTCACGACGGAATCGCTCGCGATGTTCGTCCGACGAAGCGAACTCTTCGCGTAACACCTTGATCGCGACGAGACGGTGCAGCGCGATGTCGCGCGCGAGGAAAACGATGCCCATGCCGCCGCGGCCGATCTCTCGCACGACCTGATACTGCGAGCCGATATGCGTCGCGATCTGCTCCCGCTCCCACGTCATCGGCGGCGCACCAAAGCTCCCACCGATGATGGGAAGCTCCTGCGTATCGGCGTATGGGTCGACGAAGCTGATCACTGTGGTTGTTGGTGGTTCGTGACTGGTGGCTGCTGGTGCTTGGTTGTTCGTGTTGGGTTGTTGGTGCTTGGTCGTTCGTCTTCACCAACCACCAATCACCAACTACCAACCACCAACATCGACCAACCACTATTACTGACAACGACGCAAG
Source organism: Gemmatimonadaceae bacterium (assembly GCA_036496605.1). Taxonomy (NCBI): domain Bacteria; kingdom Pseudomonadati; phylum Gemmatimonadota; class Gemmatimonadia; order Gemmatimonadales; family Gemmatimonadaceae; species Gemmatimonadaceae bacterium. Next base: position 29,713 of record DASXKV010000004.1, read on the forward strand.
CGAAATGGTTGTACTGGCCAGTCGCGTGCCGCACGACCGTCGTACGGATGTCGTTGGTCGAAAGTTACTTACCGACGTGTCAGCGTTTGTTAAGGTATCTGCGAGTGTTCGGTAATGGGAAACGGCGACCGAATACGGGCAGCCACGCGCTGCCCCACCATCGGCGCATCGCGCGCAATATTGAACAGTCCTCCCGTCGCGTCGTAGTTGTGACCGACGAAATACAGACCCTCGTGGTCGGCACTCGTGACGCGGTCGTGACGCAGCGCGAATCCCTTCGCGTCGACGCGGATCAGTTGCCCGAGTGGAGCGAGCGCAGGCGCAAACCCCGTCGCGAGAATCACGACGTCGAACGACACCTCGGCTGGTGTCTTCCCGTCGGCGAACGCGGCGCCACGCGCGGTGAGTCGCTCGACTCCGCCGCGCACTTCGATGAGGCCGTCACGAATCGCGTCGACCAGGTTGAAGCCGATGAGTGGAATGGCGTCGAGCGGACCGTACGCGGGACGCGGCAGCACCGGCGGCCCACGTCTCTTCTCGACGATCTTTCCAACGAGACGCACGACCGCTTCGCGTGCGACGCGCGGCAGCTTCCGGATGTAGAACGCGAGGTACTGAATCGGAAGTCCCAATATCTCACGCGGGACGACGTTCGCGCCCGAGCGCACCGCGATGGTGACGCGCGGCTTCTTTCCATTGTGGTTCGCCGCGCGCGCGAGCTCGCTCGCAATCTCACCTCCCGAGTTGCCGACGCCGACGACGAGGATGCGATTGTCGACGTATTCGTCCGGACGACGATAGTCGACCGAATGAATGAGTTGTCCGCCTGCGCGCGTGAACGCGTCGCCGCCGGCGATGTCCGGCTTGCGCGGATTGGCCATGATTCCAGTTGCGACGATCAGATCGCGGCACGAAATCGTTGCGTCTCCGTTCGGCGTCGCCGCGCGAACGAGCCAGCGATCCTCGCCGCCCGTTAGGCGCTCGACCCGGCGCACGTTCCAGCCGGTCCGCACGGGCAACTCGAATCGTTTGGCGTAGTCGCTCAGGTAGCGCACGAACTCGGCGCGCGAGACGAACAGCGGCGCCGAGCGCAGGAGCCGCATCCCCGGCAGCCCCGACATGTGCTTCCCGGTGTGCAGCGTTAGGCTGTCGTAGCTGTTCGCCCAGCTATGCGCGACGCTATCGCCCCGCTCGAGTACGACATGCTCGACACCGCGCACCTTGAGCTCGCGCGACGTCGCGAGCCCCGCCGGGCCAGCGCCGATGATGATCGCCTCGAAGCGCTCGTCCGCGTTCTTCTCTGGCACTGACACCTGCCTAGCAGAGTATCTGAGATCTCGACAGCCCGGTTCCGTGGCGCATGATAGCCGCGCAAGGAACCGCAACTCCCGCTATCCCCTCACGAGCATTCCCGTAAAAACATACTGCTGCAGCAACACGAGCAGTCCCACCAGCGTCGCCAGCGCGAGGCTGTGAAAGAACACGTAACGCAAGATCCGCCACTCGTGGCCGAACCAGCGCGTCGCGGTGCTCGCGACAACGATGCTCTGCGCGTCGATCATCTTGCCCATGACGCCACCCGAGCTGTTCGCCGCGGCCATCAGGATCGGATTGAGCCCCAGCCGCTGTGCGGTCACCTTCTGCAGGCTTCCGAAAAGCACATTCGACGCCGTGTCCGAGCCCGTGAGCGCTACCCCGAGCCAGCCGAGGAGCGTACCGAAGAATGGATAAAGGACGCCGGCGTGAGCGAAGGCTAATCCCAGGATCGCGTCCTCGCCGGAATAGCGCGTCGTGTAGCCGAGCGCGAGCATCGCCGCGATGGTGAGCAGCGAATGCCTGACGAGAACGAGCGTGCGGCCGTAATGGCGCAGTAGCTCGAGCGGCCGATAGCGCAGCGCGAAGCCGGAGATGATCGCCGAGATGAGGATTGCCGTCCCGCTGGCGGACAGCCAGTTGAAGGTGAAGACCGCCGGCTCCGCGGTTGGCCGAAGGACGACCGGCGGCATGCGCTGGACCAGCTTGTCGAGTCCGGGGATCGCGATCTTCGGAGCGGAGATCGCGTCGAGCAACGCCTTGACGTTAGGCAGCCCCCACACGAATACGATCACCGAGAGCAGGATCCACGGGAGCCATGGCGAGATACCTGACGCAGCTGCCGGCGCGGGCGACGGCTTGGTGTCGCTGCGTTCCATCTTGCCGCCCCGCCATACGCGAAGGAACGCCGTCAGACAGATCATCGATGAGATGGCCGCGATGATGTCCACGAGCCAAGGGCCGTGGAAGTTCGAGACGAGAAATTGCGGCACGGCGAAGGTGATCCCGGCGACGAGGAGTGCGGGCCAGATCTCGATCGTGCGACGAAAGCCCGCGTACGCCCAGATCAACCAGAACGGCACGATGAGGGAGAAGATCGGGAGCTGTCGCCCGACCATTGCGCTCAAGGTCCGCGCGTCGATCGACGTCACGCCTTGAAGCGCAATGATCGGTGTGCCGAGCGCGCCGAAGGCGACCGGTGCCGTGTTCGCGATCAACGAGAGCGCCGAGGCTTCGAGCGCGGGAAATCCGAGTCCGATGAGAATCGCGCCGGTGACCGCGACCGGCGTCCCGAACCCCGCCGCGCCCTCGAAGAACGCGCCGAAACAGAACGCGATGAGTAAAAGCTGAAGCCGCCGGTCGCCGGTGATGGCGACGACTCGAGCCTGGAGCGGCACGAACAGCTGCCGTTCATTGGCGAGATTGTAGAGGAAAATGACGTTGAGGATGATCCAGCCGATGGGCAGGAAGCCGTAGGCGGCGCCGAGGAGTGCCGCTTTCCCGGCCATCGCCGGCGGCATGCCGATGGGACCAACCGCGACGAGGAGCGCCGCGCCTAACGCGAGCAGCGCGGCAATGTGCGCGCGAACGCGCCGCGCGGCGAGAAGGCCCAGCAGCATGAGCAGCGGCAACGCGGCCAGGAGCGTCGAGAGCGTAGCGCTGCCTAACGGCCGGTAGTTTTGGGGCCACATGAGGGGAGAAGCTGGAGGGGCTAGGGCCCAGGGACTAGGGGTTAGGGGTTAGGGGTTAGGGGTTAGGGGTTAGGGGTTAGGGGTTAGGGGTTAGGGGTTAGGGGTTAGGGGTTAGGGCACTATGCCGTTCAGTGCCATCTCGCTTCTGAAGCTCTCGAGCCACCATGCCTAACGGCGTAGGAAGCAATGGCAGTGTCGTCATGGTGCCCCGGAGCGACCCCGCTCCCGCCGTCGCCGCGCACGGAGGCCGCCCCTAGACCCTAGCCCCTAGCCCCTAGCCCCTAGCCCCTAGACCCTAGACCCTAGACCCTAGACCCTAGCCCCTAGACCCTAGACCCTAGACCCTAGACCCTAGACCCTAGCCCGTAGCCCCACTATGAATCCGCCATGCTTCGCGGCCTCATCACGCTATCTCTCGCGCTCTGCATCGCCCATGCGGCGATCGCACAGCAGGACTCCGCTCGACCGCGACGGAAGCCCGCGCGAGACTCGGCCGCGAACGACTCCACGCCGTCGTGGCCTACCCCGCCCACGCCACTGACCGGCTCAATTCTGCCAGCGCGCCGCATCGTCGCCTTCTACGGCAATCCCCTCACGCGCCGAATGGGCATACTCGGCGCGAAGCCCGTCGACTCCATGCTCGCGCGCCTCGATCGCGAAGTCGCCGCCTGGGCGGCCGCGGATACCACAACGCCCGTGCAGCCGGCGCTGCATCTGATCGCGGTGGTCGCGCAAGGAACGCCCGGCAAAGACGGCAAGTACCGCCAGCGCGCGGACACCGCCCTCATCGAGCGCGTCTATGGATGGGCGCGGAGTCGGGGCGCGCTCCTCTTTCTCGACGTCCAGCTCGGCCGGAGCACGCTCGAGGAAGAGCTTCCCCGGCTCATGCCATTTCTCAAACGGCCCGATGTGCATCTCGGACTCGATCCCGAGTTCGCAATGGGGACGAAGGGCACGCCCGGTACGCGCATCGGCACGCTCGACGCGCGCGACGTCAACGAGGCCATCGATGTGCTCGCCGATCTCGTGACGACCGACTCGCTACCGCCGAAGATCCTCGTCGTCCATCGATTCACCCGCGACATGCTCACGCACTACCAGCGCATCCGAGTCGATCCGCGCGTCCAGATCGTCATCGACATGGATGGCTGGGGACCGCCGTGGATGAAGCGCGAATCCTATCGGCGTTACGTCGCGCGATACCCGGTCGAGTTCACGGGATTCAAGTTGTTCTACCATAATGACACGAAAGCCGGAGATCGTCTGATGACCCCGGCCCAGGTTCTCGCGCTCTTTCCGCGACCAGTCTACATCCAGTATCAGTGAGCCGATGGCCGACACGATCACGCGCGAAGAGCTCTCCGAGAAGATTCAACGCGGCGACCAGTTTCATCTGTTTGAGGTGCTGCCGCGCATGTACTGGCGCAAGCATCACCTGCCCGGAGCGCGAAGCCTGCCGCTCGAAGAAGTGGAGTCGGCGATTCCAACGCTCGTGCCCGACAAGCACGCCGAGATCGTCGTCTACTGCTGGAACTTCACGTGACCCACATCGTCTCGAGCCGCCCGTGCTTTGGCGGCCATGGGCTACGACAACGTGCGCGACTTCTCGCAGGGGAAGGAAGACTGGATTCGCGCAGGGCTGCCGCTGACGAAGGACTGACGCGTTTCGTAACACTGTGTTTACGCGCAGCCATTTTGTCGCCGCCGTGAAACGGCGCTTACCCGTCATGAAACGGCATCCTGTGGATCGTCAGAATAGCATCGACGTTGTGAATTGAATGAGGTGTGGAATGCTTCCCCGAATAGTCGTCGTAGGACGGAGAGATGATGCGCTTGGTCGCGCGCTCATCACGCGCACGAGCGAACCGCCCTTCGTCCTCGAGTTTCATCCCGGTGGAGATTCGCTCGTGGACAACTTGCGCGATGAGTGTCCGTCTCTCGTCGTCCTCGGTCTGCGCGGCCGCCGCGGCACTGCCGTCGGTGCGTTGGTTCGTCGCATCAAGGCGTGGTGCCCGCAGCTGCCCATTGTCGTCGCCTGTCTCGACGAGAGCGCTCCGGGTCGCGAGATACTGCACGCCGCGCGAGCAGGCGCCGAGCACTTCGCGTTCAGACACAGCGACGACTTCCCGGCCGTTCTGCGCTCGCTGGTCGCGACGCACACGGAGCCCTCGGCGACAGCCGAAACGGAGATCGACGACATCGGACGTGCGCGCGCCCGCGCCGAGCGCCGCGCGCCGCGTCGCAATCGTTATGCAGAGCGCGCACCGTCGGCCGTGTTGGGGATGTTGCCGGCATCGGTGTCGCCGCTGCTGCGCCGAATCATTCACGCGTGCGTCGTCGCCATTCCGCCGGAAACCGTCGACGAGTTGGCCGCGCGCATCGCGCAGCCCAAACGCTCGCTCGCGCGCGAAGTCGCTCGGCGCGGATGGCCGGCGCCCCACGTGCTGCTCAAGTGGGGACGTCTCTTTCGCGGGGCGGCCGCCGGCATCACCGCGCGCCTCGAGGGCACGACGTGGGACGAAGCGCAGTGGGTAATCGCCGTCGAAGCCGGTTACGGCAGCGTGAGAACGGCGAGTCGCGCGTTTCGTGCGCGCGCCAGCGTCGGGCTACGAGAGGTCTGGCGTGACGGAGCAGCAGCGCTACTGCCGGCGTTTCTGACCGCGGTCGGTTATTCGCCGCCGCATCAATTAGCCAGCTAACGGCTCCTCGCCGTGTGGCCGTTCTTCCTGCCGGCCGAAGGCGTCTTCGCGCAGAAACGCTTCGATGACTACTTTGAGGCCTCCACCCGTGCGCACTTCGAGCGAACGGAGACCTGTATAGCGTTTCATCAAGTTCCGAAGCGGAGACGCCGAGTCGAGCCCGAACGCCGCCGCGACGTGCTCGAGCGCGCGTCCCTCGGCTTCGAGCAAGTACGCGACGACCATCAACCGTAGCCAATTGAGCAGCGCGCCTGGCGACGGCAACCCGTTCGTTCGGCATTGCTTCACCAGCGTCTTCACGTTCATGCCGAGCACTTGCGCGAGCGCGCGCGAGCTGAAGTCCGGCCACGCGTATTGCAGGCATGTCTCGACGATCGGCAGCGCGTCGCCCGTGAGATGGGTGCCTAACGCGTCGAGCACCTGGCGGGCGGCGGAGGTTTGTGATGCGCGCGCGAGCGTCTGGCGGAAGGCGGTGCTGCTGTCGTCGACGCCGCGGAATACCAGTTCGTGCACGCCGGCATTCACGAGCGCGACAATCTCGCTCGAGAAGCGGTGCGCGGGCTGACAGAAGCCGATCAGTGCAACGCCTGGATACTCCGCCCTGAGACGCGCGAGTGTCGGCGCGACGGGAACGCGACGTATGTCGAACGGCTCGGCGATGACGGCGGAGACGCGCGGCACCGAGCGAGCGACAAGGTTCTCGAGTGCGGAAGCCGTATCGACGTGCTCGAGAATGGCGCGGCCCCGAACGGCATCCTGAAGTCGCGCTCGTTCGAGTCGTCCGAGAACGAGTGCGGCGACGCGCGCCTGCAGACCTGCGCCGGGAATTTCTGTAGCGGAGGTCTCGCCGGGGCGTCGATGTGGGAGGTTGCCGGCAGCCATCGGGCCCAAGGGTAACACCATGAAACGCTAGGCGCACGGGTGAAACGGCGAGGCGCCAGCGCCGGCGCTACTTCTACCGCTGCAGGACGAGCTAGTGCTCCAACTGCTACTCCGAGTTCCCTCCTCGGTCTCCCTCCCCCAGCCCGGAGCTCTTCGATGTCACGCCGCCTTGCTGCTATTCGCCTTCTTATTGCCGTGGCCGCCGTTTCCGCTTTGGCCGCATGCGCTTCGCCGACAGCTCCGACGACGTCTTCGAGTTTGCGCGCGCCGGGCGTCAACCACGATGTAGGTAGCGACTCCAGCTGCCGCAGCGGCTACATCATCGGCCAGGGTGATCACTGCTAAGGACTTACTTCTCGAACGTTACGCCGGCGCTCCGACGAGCTCGGCACCCTCGAGCTCGTCGACAGCGGCGATGATGGCGGTGGTCGAAGAGGCGACTGCCAAGGGCTTCGCCGGCGCGACCAAGGTGGGATTCTCGAGACGGTAAGAGAGCTGATGGAACCCGTGAGCAGCAGCGAGCAGCTCGCCCCGGCTTGCCGCGTCACTTGCACGTCCTTCCTCGCCGACGTGAGCCAAGGCTTCGCTCATTTCGACCAGTGCCGATGCACTTGGGAAGGGCAGTGATTCGCCGTTGTGCAGGCTCGTCACGAGTCCATCCAGCCGCTCAGCGAAATTCTTGATAAGTGCGCGCGCCGCCTGACGAGGGAGTGCGAGAGCAGCGGCACATGCCGCGCCGCCTAACGCCGGTAAGGCGTGGCGAGAGATCAGATTGCGTACGAGGACCGCCGCGAAGCCACGCAGTGCGGCTTGGGGATGGCCCGCGTCGAGCAAGAGCTGCGCAAGGTTGTTCAACGCCTCGACTTCTTGCAGTGGCGTTGCCGCATTCTTGTAAGCCTGCCACGCGTGCGTAGCGGCCGTGTCGTAATCGCTTGCCGCCGCCGCCGCCATCATGAGCTGGCCGTGCGAGATACTCTGGGATTCAGGCGCTGCCCCATCCAAGTCAAGGACGGCACAGAACAGACGGCGAGACTCGGGGAAATCGCCGCGCAACTGCGCGAGAATACCAATACCTGCCCATGCGCGCCCGGTGAGCTCCGGTAAGCCGCACTCGGCTCCGAGACGCTCCACTTCCTGATAGTATCGAACGGCAGCCGGCATCTCACCGATATGTCGGGCAAGTCGCCCGAGGACTGCGATGACGCGACCTCGAAGCAGGACCTCGCTCTCCGGCACCATCAGCAAGAGAGTCGACTGAACGCTGTGCGCGAGACGGAAGAACGCCTGATCTTCCATCTCGGATGCGAGCGTCGTGATTGCTTCGACGAGGGCGGTTGCAGAGATCGCCGAGTCCCTGAAAGTCACCACGCCGTGCTGCGCCAGAAGCCCAGACAGCAACCGATCGCGCTCCGGACCGCGCGTCATCGCCGCTCGTTCGAGGCGGGTCCCCGACTCGAGCCAGCTGGCAGCAACGCCGTCGTCAAGCTCGACCCCGTCTGAAACGGCGTCGCGCCTGAATGCCTCGACCGACGGAAGTGGAGCGAGCATCGTCATTATCTCCTAAGGGAAAGACGACCACCGCACAGCACGTGGAACGGGCCGGAGCCACTTCGTTAGTGATCCCGGTCTGGTACGCGATCAAGCTGCGGCTCAGCTAAAAGACACACAAGGGACTTTATGTCCCACCGCGAACGTCGTGGCCCACGGCGGTGCCGAGTGGTTCTGCATGAAACGGTGGATCGTTTGAAAACAGGTTATCGTGAGGTGCGACAATACGACGTGTACGCGGGTGCCGCGACGACTGCGGTTCCTGCTTCTCGGTGTCACACTCCCTACCTCCCCTTTCTACCCCTCGGCGACATGGCCGATAGACGTCCTCGCATCCTGCTCGTCGAAGACGAAGCAACGATCGTGGTTGCCCTCGGGCGACTCCTCGATCGTTGGGGCTTCGACACGCTGGCCGCCCGGACTGTCGCCGAAGCGCGTGCGCTGCTCGGCGATGTTTCTGTTGACATTGTCGTCATCGACTTCCGTCTACCCGACGTCCGGGGCGATGACTTCCTCGTTTGGCTCCAACACGAATATCCCGACCTCGCGAAACGTTCGCTCTTCATCACCGGCGACTACGGTGAGCAGGCGCTCGACGCGATCGACGCAACCGGACGGCCGTACCTCCTCAAGCCGTTCGAGCTCGGCATCTTCGTGAACGAGCTGCGAGCGCTCATCGACCCGCTCGAAGGGCCCAGAACCAACGGTCGCGGCGCCGTTCAGTCTCGTAGCGACATCTCTGCGGCGTGATGGACTGAGCAGTGGTCGCGGAGCCATCGTCCCCCGCCGGGACTGACAAGGGCTCAGGACGAGTCAACCGACAACTGTTGATGCGGCCAACCGCGGACGGACCACACGCGGTCCGCCTGCTCGTCGTCGACGACGAACCGTCGATCTGTCAGGCGCTCGCCCTGCTCTTCGGCTGGCACGGCCTCGAGGTCACGACGGCCCTGTCAGCTGCCGAGGCGAACCAGGTCATATCGGAATCGCAGTTCGATGTGCTGCTCATCGATCTCCGCCTGCGCGACGCTCGCGGCGACGCGGTCTTTCGCGCCGCGATCGAACGCGACCCCGCTTTTCGCGATCGCACGCTCTTCATGACGGGCGACATCACCACGGAAGCAGAGCGAATCATCGCCTCGACGAACTGCCCTTACCTACGGAAGCCGTTCGACGTGACGCTCGCGGTGCAGGCCATCGCCGCCCTCGTCGGCATCGCGTATCAGCCGCCGGACGCGGAAGCGGCAGAGGGCAGACGGCAGAGGGCAGAGGGCAACGAGTAGAAGGTTGAGGGCGGAGGGCAGAGGGTGCACCCTCTACCCGCAACCCTCTACCCTCTACCCTCTACCCACAACCCTCTGCGCTAATGCCGCTTCTACGAAGCTCTCGAACAGCCGCCGCGCGGGCGCGCTATTGTCGACGAGTGCCTCGGGATGCCATTGCACCGCTACGAGGTAGGAGCCGTTCGCGCTTTCGATCCCTTCGACGAGGCCATCCGGCGCCACGGCGGTCGCGACGAGGTGCTCGCCGAGCCGGCGGACGCCCTGATGGTGCATGCTGTTCACCTTGAGCGCGCCCGCGCCGAAGATCTCCGCGAGCTTCGTGTGCTCCGCGACGTTGACGTCGTGCGCGAGATAGTCGCGTGCATAACGACCCGCGAACGGGAAGTAATCATGCTTGATGGCGCTCGGCATCTGCTCGGCGAGGTCCTGATACAGCGTGCCACCCGCCGCGAGATTCACAAGTTGTAAACCGCGGCAGACGCCGAGGACCGGTTTCCCGTCGAGGAGGGCCCAGCGAACGAGCATAAGCTCGACCTCGTCGCGCGCCGGATCGGTCTTGTCGCAGCGCTCGTGCGGCTCCTCGTTGTAATTGGCGGGATCGATGTCGGCCCCTCCGGGCAGGAAGATCCCGTCGAGCGCGTCATAGATGCCACGCATCGTTTCCGGCTCGTCGCCGACGAGCGGAATCATCCACGGCAGCGCACCGGCACTGGTGAGCGCTCGGATATATCGCTGGCTCATCACCCAGGACGCGGGGATGTCAGCGGGCACTCCGCCGATGCTCTGCAGATTTTGCGTCGGAACGCCGATGATGGGACGGGACAAGACCGGTAGAGGGTAGAGGGTTGCTGGGCTGAGGGCTGAGGGCTGAGGGCTGAGGGCTGAGGGCTGAGGGCTGAGGGCTGAGGGCTGAGGGCTGAGGGCTGAGGGCTGAGCAATTGATATCTGCGCACTAGACGCGCCACGCTCTGCCCTCTACCCACAGCCCTCTGCCATCTGCCCTCTACCCCTCTACCCTCTACCCTCCACCGTCACGCTCTGTGCTCGACGCTCTGACTTGTCATTCTCCCTTGCGTCACCGCCGGCGGCGCATGATGGGGAACACGAACGTCAGCCAGCGCTTGCGCGCTCGGAATTCCCTCGGCGGTCTCGGCGATTAATTGATCGACGACCGCTTTGAGATCTCCGGTGCGCTCGAAGGTCGCCAATTGTCTGTCGGCGCTCGTGCCGTCGCGCATAATCCGGAATGCGTACTCGACCTCCTGCCTGCTTCCGAGCTCGTCGACGACGTCGTCGACGAACCACGCGAGCATTTCCGTGATCAGCTCACGCGCGGGAAGCTCCTGCTCCTTGCCGAAGTCGATCAGCTTGCCGTCGAGACCGAAGCGCACGGCGCGCCACTTGTTCTCTTCGATGTACGTAGCCGGATAGACGCGGAAGGTCAGGTTGTCGCGGCGGAGTTTCCAGACCTTCGCGACGATCGCCTGCAGAATCGCGGCGATGCAGACCGCCTCGTCGATGCGCGTGCACACGTCGCAGACGCGAAACTCGAGCGTCGGATACGTGTGATGGGGACGCACGTCCCACCAGATCTTCGAGCCGTCGGGGATGCTGTGGGTGCGAACGAGCGCGTCGAGTATTTCCTCAAATTCGGCGTGTGATCGGAGGATCGGCGGAACGCCGGTGCGTGGAAAGTTCTTGAAGATGATGCTTCGGTACGACTTGAGTCCCGTCTTGCGTCCTTGCCAGAACGGAGAGCTCGTCGAGAGACACAGCACGTGTGGCAGCAGGTACCGCGCGACGTTCATCGCGTCGATCATGAAGTCACGATCTTCGATGCCGACGTGGACGTGCATGCCGAAGATGAGCAGTTGCTGCGCGAGGTCCTGGAGGTCCTGCTTCACACCCATGTAGCGCTCGAGCGGCGTGATCTCCTGCGTCATCCAGTTCGAGAAGGGATGTGTCCCGGCTGCGGCGACGCGCAGTCCGCCCCGCGCCGCGAGCTCGATGACCGCGCCGCGGAGTCGCACAAGCTCGGCGCGGAGATCGGCCGGGCTGCGACACACCTTGCTCCCCACCTCCACCATCGATTGGTGGAGCTCCGGCTTCACCTCTTCCAGAACGAGATGGTCGCCATTCAGGATCTCGGTGATGTACGAGCGAAGCTCGCGCGTCTGAGGATCGATGATCTGATACTCTTCTTCGATTCCCAGTGTGAGCGACGGCGACTTCATGAGGGGCGGGGGTTAGGGGTTAGGGGCTAGAGAGTAGGGGCTAGGGTGCAAGCGGTTGATTGGCACCGCAAGGGTTTGATCATGCTACCCGATGCCCTCTGTGCCATGCTCGTGCCATGCCCAGCACAATCATCAGAAGTTATCGTGATCTGATCGTCTGGCAGCGATCGATGGACTTGATCGACCTGGTCGACGACATCGTTCTTGGCTTCACGCCCTATCAGCGATTCTGGCTCGGCGGACAAATGCACCGCGCTGCGCTTTCGATTGCTTGCAACATCGCCGAAGGACATGGCTCAGACTACCGACGAGTTTACCTGCGTCAGCTCTCCGATGCGAAGGGCTCATGTACCGAGGTAGAAACTCAGACTCTCGTCACGGCGCGACGTCGCTTCGCGCCGGAAGAGCGAACGAACCGTAGCCTTGAGCTCTGCGACGAAATCGGCAAGATGCTTCGAGCGCTCAGTGGAAAAGTGCGCGTGGCTCCCCAGCCCCTAACCCCTATCCCCTAATCCCTATCCCCTAATCCCTATCCCCTAACCCCTAGCCCCTATCCCCTAGCCCCTAGCCCCAATCCCCTAGCCCTTAGCCCCTTCTCTCGACGACGAACGTTGGCGTTTGGCTTCCCCCGCCCGCCGTGACGTTCAACAACGCAGCCGTAGAGAGTCTGCTCAAGCAGCCGTCGATGTACGAGCCGTACGCGGCATACGGGGCCGTGTCGACCATGCGATCGACGACGTGCACCTTGCCCTCGACGTAGCTCGGGTACGGCTCGCTCGGCAGTGCGACGCGCTGTTGAACGATGTACGGCTCCTCGAGCGCGACCTCAATTGATTTGTCCCACGCGCTCTGATCGACTTCCCAGCCGAGGACGATGCCCTTGCCGCCGTATTCGTCGTTAGGCTTGAGCACCAGGTTCTCGCGATTGCGCGAGATGAAGGGTAAGAGATCGTGAGCGTCCTCCGATCCCGGAGCAATTGTCTTTCGGTCCTCGACGACGCGCGTCCATGGAATGTGCGCTTCGATCGCCTCGCGCTCCTCGGCGCCGAACAGCGAGGCGTTGCGCTCGTCACTCAACACCGCGAGACTCGCCTTCTTGTGGAGGATCTTGCACCGCAGCGGGTTCACCATGCAGACCGCCCGCTCGCGCACCGCGTTGAGCACGGGATTGTCGATCCCCTGGCGCTCGACCAGCTCGGTGATGAGCACTCGCTTATACACGAGATCCACCGGCGCTCCGTCGGCGACGAGTCGTCCGGCCGTGTACTGCATCTCACGCGGGTCGGCAATGACGCAGTCGATTCCCTGCCGGACGAAGTAGTCTTGAAAAAGCACGAACTCGTTGCGGGTGGGCACCTCCGCCCAATCGACGATGGCAATGCGCGGTAGCGTGCGCCGTCCCGACCACTGCTGATACGCATCCAGCACCGCGTGCAGTACGTTGTGCCGCGCGGGCAACGGACGCAGATCCCAGTCTTTCAGGAATTCCCGCACAATCGGCAGCCCGTAAAACGCTTCCGTGAGCACGTCATTGTACGCGCCGCCTGCGGGCGTCTCGGCGTTGTACTCGGTGAAGCGGAGCCCACCACTCTCGCCGACGAAAAAGGCATCGAGGCGCGAGACGGGACTCGGATCGCGGAAGCCGGGATCGTGCTGGATGAGCGCGCACTCCCAGTCCGCGAGCTTGAACTGCGCGAGGACCCGTTCGTTCTCGAGCGCGGCGCAGTACGCCGTGTGGAAGGCGTTGAGCACGAGCGCCGCGCGCCGTTGCAGGAATCGATACTGCGCCGCCGAGAGGAAGCGGGGACGCAAGACCGTACAGAGCGGGCGATCGCCGAAGTACAGGCCACGGCGACGCAGCTGCTCGTCGAGCCGCCACTGCGATTCGCCGGCGAGCTCGTCGTCGAGCAGCTCGTGGTATCGGTCGATCGCGTCGCGGAGCATGACTGCCTAACGCCTCAGCCTCGGAACCGCGGCTCGACGTCGGCGGGCGCGGGCATGTCGAGCGTCGGCTCGATTGCGATCGTGCGCGGCGTCTCGATGTCGGAGCGCACCGGCATGTCGCCGATCTCGCGGCGGCCAAGGAGGAAGTCGCCGCGACGGAGATCCAGCCGCGACCTCGGTTCCTTCGCCAGCCGGATGGCCATGTCCGCCATGTGCCTCACCGTCCACTCGAAGTAGTGCGGCGTGAGCGAGTAGAGATCCATGTCGGGCGCGGGATTCATGAAGTCGATCGCGTACGGCACGCCGTCCTTGATCGCCCACTCGAGCGAGCACATGTCGTAGCCGAGCGCGCGCATGAGGGTGAGCGAATCATCGACGACGCGACGGCCCAGCTCGGGAGAGAGGTGGGAATGCTCGACGAGGTAGCGCCGTCCACGCGGGTCGTACTTCATCGGCAGCACCTCGCGCCTGCCTAACGCGAGGCAGCGCACGAAGTGCTCCCACTCGATGAACTCCTGCACGACCATCGTCAGCTGCCCCGACGCGTTGTAGTGCGTGAGCATCTCGTCGAGCGAGCGGCAGACGTAGACGTCGCGCCACCCGCCGCCGTGCGCGTCCTTGAGAATGCACGGCAGGCCGACATACTCGACGATTCCGTGCCAGTCGAGCGGATACTGCAGGTTACGCAAACTCTCATCGTGCTTGATGCCCGAAGTGTATTCCTTGTTGGGCAACGCGACGGTGCGCGGGCTCGCAATCCCGAGCGCCGTCGCGAGCGATGCGTCGAAGAGCTTGTCGTCGGACGCCCACATGAATGGGTTGTTGACGACGACCGCTCCCTGCAACACGGCGTGCTTCAGGAAGGTTCGATAATACGGAACCTCGTGCGAGATGCGGTCGATGATCACCGCGTAATCGACCAGCTCGTCCATCGACGTGCCGCCGAGCTTCACGTATTCGGCGACGACGCCTTCACCGCGCCGATTGATTTCTTCGATGAACGCCGGCGGAAAGGACCACTCGCGGCCGACAACGAGACCGATCTTCAGCATAAACCGTTGTTGGTGATTGGTTGGTTGGTGGTTGGTAGTTGGTAGTTGGTAGTTGGTAGTTGGTGGTTGATAGTTGGTGACTTCGATGCACCAACAACCAGCAACCAATGACCAACCACCTACTCAGTCGTGTCCGCCGATGTACTTCGTGATCATCTCCCGCCAGTACGGCCAATCATGCACCCATCCATCCCAGATCCGTAAGGCATGCCAGATATTCTTCGACCAGAGAATGTTCGAGAAGTATTCATTGTTGCCGAGCATCGGGTCATCGCGACCGATCACGATGACGATGTCCAGTCGCCGCAAGGCATCGAGGCGCTGCCGATCACTCTCGTTCTGCAAAAAGTCGGCGGGATTGTTGAAGTACACATTCTCATCCGAGTAGCCGTCGGTCATGTCGCGGATGTCGTACATCCCGCTCAACCCGATCACTCTTCCAACCCGCTCGGGATAGCGCGTCGCGAAGTTCATGGCATGGTACGCACCGAAGCTCGCGCCGGTCGTGATCAGAAACGGATTTGCATTCTGATACTGCGAGAGCGGCAGCACCTCGTCACGCAGATAGGCGTCGTACTGGGAATGCCGCCACGCGCGCGCGGCAGGATGCATCTGCTTCGCGTACCAACTCTCGCCATCGACGCTGTCGACGCAATAGAGCTGAAGCCAGCCCTGCTCGATGTGATGCGAGAGCGCGCCAATCATTCCGCGGTCCTCCCACTCGTAGAATCGCCCCATCGAGGACGGGAAGACGACCACCCGCGCGCCGGAGTGACCGAAGATCAGCAGCTCCATCTCGCGCCCGAGCGACGGGCTGTACCAGTGGCGATGTTCGCGGTGCATGGAAGAGATAGTAGGTGCTAGGTGCCTAGGTGCTAGGTGCCTAGGTGCTAGGTCCGCGGTGCTGGCCAATGGCTCGAACACCTGGCACCTAGTGGACCGTTCTCGATAGCAGGAGCGGGGTCGCTCCGGCTCGGGATGTGGTGCGCGCGGATAGCAGGAGCGGGGTCCGGAGGGGCAGCTATGGAAATACTGCCATCGTCTCGATCATGCCTAACGGCGTAGGGGCAATGGCAGTATCGTCATAGTGCCCCGGAGCGACTCCGCTCCCGCGATTGCACGCACGGAACACCAACCCACTAGCACCTCACGCCGCTTTCCTGGCCGGATACAAGAACTGCAACACTTCTCCAACGCGCGCGCCCCACGACTGCTCGTTATGCTGCGCGCCTTCGGCTTCGACATACCGAAGATCGTGATCGGTCACCCAGCCCTTCGCCAACAACGCATCGCGCAAAGCGCGCGCGTCCGCCAACACGTCCGGACCCTCGCCGGTGCCCGCGTCCAACCAGATCCGCAGCGGCAATTTCGACGTCAGACCCTGCACCTCTTTCAGGAGGACGCGGTCATCCCACCACACCGATGGCGAGAGGACGGCCAATCTATTGAATACGGTCGGGTACTTGAGCGCGAGATGCATAGTCAAAAGTCCGCCCATCGACGAGCCGCCCAGACCCGTGCTCGCGGCGCTCGGCAGGGTCTTGTACTTCTCGTCGATGAGTGGCTTGATCTCCTCGACGAGCATCCGCCCGTACTGATCGGCGGCGCCGCCGCCCTTGTCGGCCACCTTCGTCGGCGCGTACTCGTCGATGCGGTGCTCGCCCGTGTTGTAGATCGCGACCACGATCAGCGGCTCGATCTGGCCGGACTCGATCAGACCCTGCGCCGTCTCGTCGACGTGCCATTCCTCCCCGAATGACGTGGCCTTGTCGAACACGTTCTGACCATCCTGCAGATAGAGGACGGGATAGCGCCGAGCCGCCCGAGGTTTGTACCCGGGCGGCAGATAGACGAGAAGCGTCCGCTCGTTTGCGAGAAACCGCGAGCGAAATCGCGCGTGCGTCTTGAATTGGCCGGTGAGCGTGTGGTCGGTCGACATGGGCGCGGGGGAAGGTGCAAAGCAGAGACCAATAAGCTAGGGGTTGGTGGATAGTGATTGGTGATTGGTGAATTCGGAGTCCCGCGAGCGGGAGCTCGCGGGACATTCCTTATCGACCAACGACCAGCGACCAACGACCAGCTACCAGCCCCAACCACCAATACCAGCCACCAAGATTTGCTGACTCCGGCTCGCCGCGGTCTCCCTTCTGCATTAGAGAACCCCCTCCTCGCCGGGCACGCCGGCAGGATCCGGTTGCCGCGGCAGAGGAGTGAGTCATACGAAGGCGATTCGAGTTTACGCAGCGCGGTGCATTGGCTGGCTCGGTGGCGTCGGAATCATCGCCGCTGTCGCGTGTGCGCCAGGGACTCCGGGGATCGATGGAGCGCCCGGCGCGCCTCCGCGCCCATCATCGCTCTGGCCGGTGCCATCGTCGGCGCGCACGCCAAAGCCGTCGCCGACGCCGCCGAGTGCTCCCGCTGCGGCCGCGGCACTCGTTCGTGATTCGTCGACGGCTGCTGCCGGCAGCGAGCTGTCGCTCACCGATGTCATGGACCTCGCTCTGCGTAACAGTCCGCAAACACGACAATCGTGGGCGCTCGCGCGTGCCAGCGCCGAGGATTACGGCGCCAGTCGCGGCTCTCTGTTCCCGACGATAAACGCCGGCGTCAATCTCACCCAGAGCAACAGCACACTGGGAACGACGAACGGCACGTCATTCACCAATACACAACTCGACAGCACCGGCAACGTTTCCTCGCGCTCCCTCGGTGGACTTTCGCGCACGCAGCTCACTCCGACCATCTCGCTCTCGTACCTCGTTCTCGATCTCGGCGGACGAGCGGGCACGATCGAATCGGCGAAGCAGCGCGCGATCGCGGCCGATCTCGGCCACAACGCGACGGTGCAGAACGTCGTGCTCCAGGTGGAATCGACACTGTTCTCCTTTCTCGCGACGCGCGCGATGCGTAACGCGCAGATCACGGCCGTTCAGGAAGCCCAGAGTGACACCGCTGCCTCGGAAGAACGAATGCGCGTCGGCGTCGCGACCCTCGAGGAGGTTCTACAAACGCGAACGGCGCTCGCGCAGTCTCAGTTCCAGCTGGCGACGCTCGAGGGCAACCTGCTTTCTGCCCGCGGCAATCTCGCGGCAGCGATGGGACTCGCCGCGAACGCGCGATTCGAGATTCCGAACATCGGCGAGCGCGAGCAGATCTGTGAGGTCGCGGCGTCGGTCGACACGCTGATCAACCGCGCGATTGCCTCCCGGCCGGAGATCGCCGAGGCGCGCGCGCAAGCCGCGTCTCTCGCCGCGCAGGTTCGCGTCGCACGTTCGGCGGGCTATCCCGCCCTCACGCTATCGTCCACCGCGAGTTATGCAAACTCGAACACCGTCAACGCAACGGGACGCAATCTCTCGATGGTGCTCGGTTTGCAAATTCCAATCTTCAACGGATTCTCACGTCAGTACGACGTGCGCTCCGCGAAAGCACAGTACGAGGCGGGGCTGGCGCAGGTGACGTCGACGCAGCAACAGGTCACGGTCGAAGTCTTCGCGTCGTACGCGGCCTTGCAGACGTCGACGCAACGCATTCGCGCCGCCGAGGAGCTGCTCGCCAGCGCACAGCAGTCGTCGGACGTTGCCGTCGGCCGGTACCGCGAGGGCGTCGGCACGATCGTCGACGTGCTGCTGGCGCGCACCGCGCTCGCCAATGCGCGCGCCGACGAGATCCAGGCGCGGTGGGAGTGGCACACCGCGCTGGCGCAGCTCGCGCACGACGCCGGCACGCTCGACCTCGCCGGCCGCCCCAATCTTCCCGTCGATTCCTCTCCCTCCGGCATCCGCAGATGACGACGTCGCGATCTCACCGAGGAATTGGCAACCTCATAACCTGGCGCTCGCTCGCGATCGGCGCGATTTGGCTGTTCGCAGCGTGCAAGTCCAACGACACGCCGAAGAAGCCGCCGGCGACACCCGTTCGCGTGGCTGCGGTATCGCGCATCGACGCGCCGGTGAATCTTGCCGCGAGCGGCGTCGTCGAGCCGATGCAGACCGTTGCCGTGACGACGCAAGTCACTGGAGCCCTGCTCGACGTGCTGTTTCGAGAAGGCGAAAGTGTGACGGCGGGTCGGGTTCTGTTCCACATCGATCCGAGACCGCTGCAGGCCGCGCTCGACCAATCACGCGCCACGCTCGCGCGCGACGCGGCACAGGCCGACGCCGGCAAGCGTGACGATGCTCGGTATCAGGCGCTCGCGGCGAAGGGATACGTCAGTCGTTCGCAGGCCGACCAGATCCACGCGACGGCACTCGCACAACAAGCGACGGTCCAGGCCGACCGCGCCGCGGTGCGCGCGGCCGTCGTGAACCTCAGCTACGCGACGATTCGCGCGCCGATTTCAGGACGGACGGGAAGTCTGCTCGTTCGCCGCGGCAACATCGTGTCGCCCGGCAGTGGGCCGCTCATCGTCATCAATCAGATCCGGCCCGTGCTCGTGCGGTTTCCGGTCGCCGACCAGGATTTCCCCTCGGTGCAGCGCGCGCTCGCGGCGCATTCACTCCCGGTGACCGCGACCGCGAACGACAGCACGCAGCCCGGTGAGCGCGGCCAGCTCGCCTTCCTCGACAACGCAATCGATTCGCTCACGGGCACCGTGACGGGCAAGGCGAGCTTTCCCAACGCGGCGAGCCGCCTCTGGCCCGGGGAGTTGATCTTTCTCACGATCCAGCTCGACGTCGAACGGAACGTGCTCGCCGTACCTAACGAGGCCGTCCTCACCGGCCAGCAGGGGAGTTACGTGTACGTCGTCGACGCGCAGAACACGGCGCGTACGAAGAACGTCGTGACCGGGATCGGTGTCGGCGATCTGACGGTGATCACTCAGGGCCTGAGCGCTGCCGACCGCGTCGTCATCGATGGGCAATCGCGGCTCAATCCCGGATCGCGTGTCGCGCTCGTTCGCGAGAGTGGCGATACCGCGGGACGGACGCTCTCCAACGCCGGCAACGGCGGGTCGGGAACGGCGGGCGGTGACATCACTGGCATCGCGGCAACTGGGAACGGCGAGGCGGGCGGCACGCCTAACGGCAGCCAGCCGGCGAGTCGTGTCGGCGGAGCCGGCGCAGCGACTGCAACAGGTGTAACGGGGACAAACGTCGCGGGCGGTGTGAATGGTGGCCGCGGCGCTGCGCCTGCCGTCGCTCCGGCGCCGGGCATGTCCGGCGTGACCGGAACCGCCACTCCGAACGGGAACGCCGCGACGAACGCTGCACCGAACGCCAACGCGACGCGCGCCAACGCGACGAGCGCCAACGCCGCGACGGCGCGCTCTGCGCAGACGGCGACGCCAGCGACTTCGCCTAACGCGGCGACGACACGTACCACGACGACGACGACCACGACCAAGGCTCCGACGCCGCCGCCGGCGCCACCGCGCCCATGAGCTTCTCCGGGCTCTTCATTCGGCGACCGGTCATGACGATCCTGCTCATGGTCGGCATCGCCGCGTTCGGCGTCGTCGCCTATCGCGGTTTGCCGATCAGCGATCTGCCGACGGTCGATTATCCGACGATCAACGTCAACGCGAGCCTGCCCGGCGCCGGGCCGGAAACGATGGCCTCGGCCGTCGCGACTCCGCTCGAGAAGGCATTCTCGACGATCGCCGGCATCGACAACATGACGTCGTCGTCGAGCCTCGGCTCCACGTCGATCACGCTGCAGTTCACTCTCGATCGTGACATCGATGCCGCGGCGCAGGACGTCCAGGCCGCGATCGCCAAGACACTGCGCCAGCTCCCGTTAGGCATCACGCCGCCGTCGTACCAGAAATCCAACCCCGCCGCGGCGCCGATCATTTACTACACGCTCACGTCACCGACCGCGCCGCTCACCCAGCTCGATGAGATCGGCGAGACGCTCATCAGCCAGCGGCTCTCGACCGTGGACGGCGTTGCTCAGGTGGCGGTCTATGGCGCCGCGAAGTACGCCGTGCGTGTGCAGCTCGATCCCACCGCGCTGGCTTACCGCAAGATCGGCATCGACGAGGTCACGACGGCAATCACGTCGCAGAACGTCAATCAGCCGACGGGCGTGCTGTGGGGACCAAGTACCGCCTACACACTCCAGGCGAACGGCCAGCTGAACGATGCGACGCAGTTCCGCGCGATGACGGTGATCTACCGCAACGGCGCCGCGGTGCAGCTCGGTGCGCTCGGCCGAGTGCTGGACGACATCGAGAACAACAAGAGCGCGAGCTGGTACAACGGCCAAAGGTCGATCGTCCTCGCGGTACAGCGTCAACCCGGGTCGAATACCGTCGCCGTCGCGCAACGCGTCGGCGCCGAGCTCGATTCGCTGCGCAGCCGCATCCCGGCGAACGTGCAGGTTCACACGCTGTTCAACCGCTCGGTGGGCATTCAGCAGTCGGTTCACGACGTGAAGTTCACGCTCCTGTTGACGCTGTGTCTCGTCGTGCTGGTGATCTTCCTCTTCCTGCGAAATCTCTGGGCGACGGTGATCCCGAGTCTGGCGCTGCCGATGTCGATCCTCGGCACGTTCCCGGTGATGTACATACTCGGGTACAGCCTCGACAACCTGTCGCTCATGGCGTTGACACTGGCGGTCGGCTTCGTGGTCGACGATGCCATCGTCATGCTCGAGAACATCGTTAGGCACCTGGAGATGGGAAAGGAGCCGATCGAAGCGGCCACGGAGGGCGCGCGCGAAGTCGGCTTCACCATTCTTTCGATGACCGTCTCGCTGACGGCGGTGTTCATCCCCCTGCTCTTCCTCAGCGGAATCATCGGACGGCTCTTCCGCGAGTTTGCGGTGACGATCGCTGTCGCGATTCTCGTCTCGGGTGTCGTGTCGCTGACGTTCACGCCGATGCTGTCGAGCCGCTTTCTGCGGGCCGAGTCGAAGCGCGAGCACGGAAGGTTCTATGCGACCACTGAGCGGGCCTACGATTGGATGCTCGATCAGTACAAGTCGACGCTCGATTGGTCGATGCGTCATCGCGGACTGATGATGGTGTTCTCACTCTGCATCCTCGTCGGGACGGTGATCCTCTTCAAGATGGTTCCGTCGGGATTCATTCCGAACGAGGACACCGGTCAGATCAGCGTCAACACCGAGGCAGCGCAGGGGACGTCGTTCGACGACATGGTGCGGCGGCAGCAAGCGATTGCCGCAATCGTGCAGCGCGACAGCAACGTCGCGAGCTTCATGTCGACCGTCGGCGGCGGCGGTGGTTCGTCGGGATCGAACACGGGACGTCTGTCCGTCATACTCAAGCCACTCGGCAAACGACTCCCGGCCGACCAGGTCGTCGCGGAGCTGCGCGGCAAACTCTCTCGCGTTCCCGGCATCACCGCGTACGCGTCGTTGCCGCCTGCGATTCAGATCGGGGGCCGGCAATCCAAGAGTCAGTATCAATTCGCGATGCAGGGCTCGGACATCGCCACCTTGTATCCGGGCGCGCAGAAGCTCGTGCAGGCAGCGAAGGGAACGTCGCTCTTGCAGGACGTCACGAGCGACCTCCAGCTCAACCAGCCGCAGGTGACGGTGTCGATCGATCGTGTGCGCGCGGCGGCGTTCGGTGTCACGGCACAGCAGATCGAGACTTCGTTGTACGACGCGTACGGGTCGCGGCAGGTGTCGACGATCTATACGCCGAGCAACGAGTACGAGGTCATCATGGAGCTCCTGCCGCAGTATCAGCAGGATGTGCGTGCCCTCGGTTTGCTGTACGTGCGGTCTGCCGCGGGCGCAATCGTGCCGCTCAGTGCAGTCGCGACGTTGAAGAAGTCGATGGGCGCCGCGAGCGTCAACCACTCCGGGCAGCTGCCCTCGGTGACGCTCTCGTTCAACCTCGCGCCGGGCGTATCGTTAGGTGCCGCGACGGCGGAGGTCCAGCGACTGGCGACACAAGCGCTGCCGGCCGGTATCACGACGGCGTTCTCCGGTACGGCGCAGGTGTTCCAGTCCACGCAGGCGGGACTGATGGTGCTCGTCGTCCTCGCCATCTTCGTGATCTACATGATCCTCGGCGTTCTGTACGAGAGTTTCATACACCCGCTGACGATTCTCTCGGGCTTGCCGTTCGCGGCGTTCGGCGCGCTGCTCGCGTTGCTCGTGTTCCATGTCGAATTGAGCGTGTACGCGTTCGTCGGCATCATCCTCCTGATCGGGATCGTGAAGAAGAACGCGATCATGATGGTGGATTTCGCGCTCGAGTTCGAGCGCACGGAGCAGGGATCGGCGGAGCACTCGATCGTCGAGGCGGCGCACGTTCGTTTTCGTCCGATCATGATGACGACGGTTGCCGCGCTCGTCGGGACGCTGCCGATCGCGTTCGCCCGCGGCGCGGGCGCGGAGTCGCGTCAGCCGTTAGGCATCGCGGTCGTCGGCGGCCTCGCGTTCTCGCAGTTCATCACGCTGTACATCACGCCGGTGGTCTATACGTATCTCGATGGCTGGAACAAGCGGGTCGAGGGCAAGCTCTCACGCAAGAGCAAGAAGCAGCAGCGCCCAGCGCCGCCGGGCGAACAGCTCGATCTGGGCGTGGCGAGATGAGTGGAGGGTAGAGGGTTGCGGGTAGAGGGCAGAGAGTTGAGGGTATTCGCAAACTCTCTACTCTCTACTCTCTACCCTCTACCCTCTGCCCTCAACCCTCTGCCCACAACAGCCCTCTGCCCCTACTTCGGCGTCCAGGCCGGATTCGCCCCGAACAGGCCCTGTACGATCCCGATCTGATAAGCGACGACGAGTCCGAACGCGAGGCTGATCAGGCCCGACGCAATGCGTAGGCTGCGCTGCAGGCGACCGAACTGCGCTCCGCTCAGCGCGAACGGGACACTGATCGCCGCCGTGATTACCATCATCCCCGCGATCGTGCCGATGCCGAAGATGAGGAGATACAAAACAGACCAGAGCGGGACCTGAATCGTCGCGAGGACGAGAAGGGCGACGGCCGCGGATCCGGCGAGTCCGTGCACGATGCCGACGACGAGCGGCCGAGCGAGACGATATGGCGTGGCGCGGCCGAGCAGCCGATCGACCCGCCCGAGCGGCGTCGCGTCCTCCGCGTGCGGATGCGCTTCCGGCGTGTGCGCGTGCGGATGCGTATGCACGTAGTCGCCGTGGCTATGCGCGTGGGAATGCACGTGGCCTTCCGCCGCGGCTGAGCGCTCGCGTCGCAACCAACGAAGCGTGCCGCCGAGATTCGCGAGGCCGAGGATGATCAGCATGATCGCGACGGCGAGCTCCATGCCGAGTCCCAGACGTGGCGGTATCACCCACTTGAAGAGGATGATGCCGCTCCCGACGAGCAGAATCGTTAGGGTGTGGCCGACGCCCCACGCCGCGCCAATCAGCGCCGCGCTCCGAACGTTTCGGTGGCCGGCGACGATCGTGGTGACCGCGACGACGTGATCCGGGTCCGTCGCATGGCGCATCCCGAGCATGAAGCCCAAAGCGAGTATGGCGAGGATGCCTGTCATGTCACTCGATCAAACGAACGATTGAAGGAACGTTGATTATACTCCGAATTGGACATCGTTTGTTGAACCTTCTTTAGAGTCATCCATGTTTCGCTCACCTTTCCTCCGGTGGACGTTCACGGCGCCACTCGCCCTGGCTGCCATTTTCATTCCGAAACCCGCGTCGCCGCCGCCGGTCGATCCGTCGTTCTACGCCGGCCTTCAGTGGCGCAACATCGGCCCGTTGCGCGGTGGTCGCATCGCCGCCGTGTCCGGCGCCGTCGGCGAGCCTGGCGTCTTCTACGTCGGTCTGCCGGCCGGTGGTGTTTGGAAAACCACTAGCGCCGGCGAGACGTGGTATCCGGTCTTCGACTCCGTCAAAACGGTCTCATCCATCGGTGCGATCGAGGTAGCACCGTCGGATCCTAACGTGATCTATGCCGGCACGGGCGACATGGTCACCGGCGGCGCGATCAACGAAGGCGACGGTGTGTACAAATCGACGGACGCGGGCCGCACCTGGCAGCACCTCGGTCTCGACGCGACCAAGCAGATCCCCTCGATCCTCGTCGATCCGCGCGACGCGAACCTCGTCATGATCGCCGCGCAGGGCAACATCCACCAGCGGAGCGACAGTCGCGGTGTATTCCGCAGCACCGACGGCGGTCGCACCTGGACGAAGACGCTCTACGTCGACGACGAGACGGGGATCCAGAAGCTCGCGCGGGCGTTCGACAAGCCGAACGTCATCTTCGCGACGACCGTTAGGCACTACGTCGCACCGGGCGCGCCGCCGCGTCGCGGCGCCGAGCCGGATACCGGTCGTACTGGTACGTCGCTCTACAAGTCAGTCGACGAAGGCGTCACCTGGCAGGAGATCACCGGCGGCGGACTGCCGCGCCTGAACGGCCGCACCTCGGTCGCCGTCGCCATGAATACCGACGCACAGCGCGTCTTTCTGATTGCCAACTCCGGTTTCTATAGGTCAGACGATGGTGGCGGGAACTGGCGACAGATTGCAAAAGAAGATGAGCGAATTCGAAACGGTCAGGGCGGTTACAACTGTGGCGTGTACGTCGATCCGAAGAGTCCGGACGTCGTGTACACGATCAACACGTCCAGCTACAAGTCGACCGACGGTGGGAACACCTTCGCCGGCTTCAAGGGCGCACCGGGCGGCGACGATCCGCAACAGATGTGGATCGATCCGACGAACGGTCAGCGCATCCTCCTCGGCCTCGACCAGGGCGGCGTCGTCACCCTCGACGGCGGTATGACGTGGAGCTCCTGGTACAACCAATCGACCGAGCAGGTCTACCACATCTCGGTAGACAACTCGTTCCCGTATTGGGTGTACGCGACGCAGCAGGACGCCGGCGCCATCCGCACGCGCGCGCGCGGCAACTTCGGTGAAATCACTCCCTTCGACTGGAATTCGGTGAGCGGATGGGAGTGGGGGACAATCGTTGCGGATCCGCTCAACACGAATCTCGTCTACGCGAGTGGATCGGGGATCGTGAAGATCACGTATCCGAGCGAGCAGTGGATCAACGTGAGTCCGGCGACCGATCCGAATCTCAAGCTGCGCACCGCGTTCTCACAGCCGATCATCTTCACGCCGTGGAATCAGCACGAGCTCCTTGCGGGCTTCCAGTATCTCATGGCGACGACCGACGGCGGAATGCACTGGCGTAAGATCAGTCCCGATTTGGGAGTTCCGAAGGGCGGCGAGCCAACCCTTGCCGGCCGCGCGGCCACGGACAACAGCACCGGTCGGCAGCCGCCGTTAGGCGGCGCGATCGAAACGATCTCGCCGTCGAGCGTCGCCGCGGGAACGATCTGGGTCGGCACCAGCAACGGTCTCGTCAAGCTCACGCGCGACGAAGGAAAGACCTGGCAGGACGTCACCATTCCCGGTCTGCCGAATCCGACGCGCGCTAATGTCTCGTCGATCGACGCGTCGCATAACGACGCTGGCGAGGCCTACGTCGCGATCGAGTATCACACGACCGGCGATTATGCGCCGTACGTCTACCGCACGCGCGACTTCGGAAAGACGTGGACGAAGATCGTCGACGGGCTCGCGACGGATGCGCCCGCGGGAAGCTTCGCGCGTGTCGTCCGCGCCGATACGAAGAAGGCGGGACTCCTCTTCGCGGGTACCGAGTCGGCCATGTACGTCTCCTTCGACGACGGCGACCACTGGCAATCGCTGATGCTCAACCTGCCGACGACGTCCTACCGCGACATCGCGATTCACGACAACGACCTCGTCGTCGGCACCTACGGCCGCGGCATCTGGGTGCTCGACGAATACACGGTGCTGCGTCAGCTCGGGCCGCAGGTCGCCGGTGAGTCGACGCATCTCTTCAAGCCCGCCGATGCGATCCGCGTTAGGCGAAACGTGAACGCCGACACGCCATTCCCACCCGAAGTACCGCACGCGACCAATCCACCCGATGGCGCGATTATTTACTACTCGCTGGCCTCACGGCCAGCAAATCCGATCTCGCTCGACGTGTTCGATGCCTCCGGCAAGTTCGTCAGGCACATGTCGAGCGTTCCGACTGCGCAGGTGAAGGAGGCGTCGCATCCTCCCGAGCCGAACTTCTGGCTCGCATCGCCCATGGCGCTGTCGGAAGCAACCGGGATCAATCGAGCCAACTGGGATCTCCGGTACGATGCGCCGCCCGCGTTCAGCCACTCGTACGAGATCAACGCCAATCCCGGCTTGACGCCTCCTGCCCCGGAGGGACCGATGGCGCCGCCAGGAGTCTACACGATCAAGCTGACCGTCGACGGAAAGAGCTATACGCAAACGCTCACGGTGCATAACGATCCTCGCTCACCCGCGACGGCGGCGGACGTACGCGCGCAGCACGTGCTATTGCAGAAGATCGACGACGGTCTTCACGAAACGTGGAATGGCTATCAGCAGGTCGCCGCGCTGCGCGCCGCGCTGAAATCAGACGTGCCTGCGAGTGCACCTGCCGAAGTCGCTGCCGCCGTTTCCGCATTCGACGCAAAGCTCGACAGCGTCGGCGGGAATCCCGAGGGCCGCGGCTTTTTCCGGCGTGGCGGCCGGCCGGCCGCAGCGAGCTTCGTCAGCGTCAGCGGCGAGCTGGTTGGTCAGCTCAACGCGCAGGACAACGGCGATCTCGCGCCGACGCCAGGCATGCTCGCGGCGTTCAGCAACGCGTGCATCGACCTCAAGTCGGCCGACGCCTCGTGGCAGAATGTCACGACGCGCGATCTTGCCGCGCTGAATGCGGTGCTGTCGAAGAACGGAATTCGTGAAGTTCAAGCACCGCCTTCCTCTAGCGCGGGCTGCTGAAGGTGGTTGGTCGTTAGTCGTTGGTCGTTGGTCGTTGGTCGTTGGTCGTTAGTCGTTGGTCGTTGGTCGTTGGTCGTTGGTAGATAAGGAATGCCCCGCGAGCGAAGCTCGCGGGATTCCGAATTCACCAATCACCAGTCACCAATCACCAACGTCACCAATCACCAACGTCACCAATCACTCGTCGAACACCACGTCAGGCGGGCGCGTCAGGCAGTGCTCGCCGCAGCCGAGCCGGTAGCGATTGCGCGCAAACCATCGGTACAGCCTGTCCGCGAGGACGCGCACGAAGGGAATCCGGAATACCCACGAGACCCATTGTCCCCTTGGCAGCACGTCGAGTAAACGCTCAATCGCTGCCGCGCCCGACCAGGTCGTACCGTCGAGCGCGACGAGCTGCAACGCCTCACCGAACGCTTCTTTCGGAATCCACGGGAAGCGCGCCATGACGCCAGGCGTCTGCGAGGAGACAATCTCGAGGAGCAGATCGCGGTCCCAGCGGCGGAGCGCCTCCGCGAGCCGCGTGCACACCTTGCACATGCCGTCGTAGACGACGGTGTACTCGCACGTCGGACACTCCGTCGTCGTTTGGCCGCGCACGGCGAAGACGACGACCGGCACCGTGTGTGGGTAGGCGCCCGTGGTCAACGCCAGTTCTCGGAGTGCGCGTGCTCGTGAGGCGCCGCCGCATCATCATCGCCGGGGCTGCGCGGCATCGGTTCCTCGGCGGCGCTCACCGTGATCTGCGGCGGATGATGCAACGTCGCGTGGATCGTGCACATCTCCGCGACCCGCAACGCCGCCGCGTGACGCCGCTCGGGCAGCGATGGCCAGTCGAAGATGAGATGCATCGATTCGACGCGGTGCGGATTGTCGGCGAAGGTCCAATGCACCTCGAGCGCGAGATCGTGCGCGTCGAGCCCGGCGTGCGACGCCCACGCGTACATCACCGAGAACGTGCACGTCGCCAGGCCGCTCGCCAGCATGTGGAACGGCGAATACATCTGGTCGGCTGACAACGCCTCGATCGTCATCGGGCCGGGCACGGCCTCGAGGCGAATCGCGTCCTCGGACAACAGGATGATCTTCACAGCGAGCACCTCCGTGAGGACGGGGGTGCAAGGACTACGCCGGTTTGGTGGTTAGTGATTGGTGGTTGGTGGTTGGTGAGTCCGATGCACCAACAACCAGCAACCATCGACCAACAACCCACCAGCGCTACGATGTTCGCGCTTCGTCGCTGCCGATGGCGACTCGTTGGGGATTCCACATATGCTGCTCCAGGCGCGCCTCGCGAAGCCACGCGAACAGGGCGTCATAGATTATGAACCCGTGTTGCAATTGCTCGTGATCGTCGGCGAAGAGACGCGACAGTCCGAGTGATATCGCAAGAACACCCGCGCATTGCGGCGTTAGGTCCAAGCGATTCGTGTCCGCTCCCCTCACAATTTTCGCCAGCTCCGCCAGTACTGGATCGTGGAGATCGTACTTGGCGAGGAACGCGTCGAAGCTGCAGAGCACTCCGTCGTGCGACAGCTCTACTCCTTCGACGTCGTACGGAACCGCGCCGGTCTCACTCGCGACGCGTGCAACCTCCGATGGATTGACGAACAGAAATTCCGCTTTGGGATCGATGAATCGCGCGACGAGCCACGGACATGCCACGCGATCGATCTTCGGCCGCTCCCGAGTGACCCATTTCATGGTGATGGTGGGTGGTTGGTGGTGACTGGTTGATTGCTGGCGATCGAATGATGTGCTGTTCACAATCATCCTCCCGGCTCGTGGGAGAGGAGTCTCGGGAGTGAAGGGAGCGATCAGTAGGATCCGCCCAATCCGAAAAATCCGTAATGACTCTTCGTCATTGCGGCGACCTCGGGCGCGGGGTTCAGGTGGTGCACGTTGGGGAATGAGGTTGGGTGATCGATGCCTGTCGTGCCCGGACTTCTTTATCGCGGAGTGGGCCACATCGACGAAAGTGATTACGGATGCTCCGGAAGATCCGGATGGAACTGATTCTCTCCGCTGCCGGGAGCCCTCCATGCCCAACGAGCCCGGACTTTTGTGAACGACCTCAGTCAGTCACTGGCGCAGAAACTCGATGAGCACCAACTACCAACCATCAGTCACGATCACGTCCTTCGCTTTCGGAAATACTCATACAGGTCGTCGAACGCCGCGGCGCCGCGGTCGACGCGTTTGGTGTCAGTGTCGTGCGCCTGGACGATGCCGCGAATCAAACCGGCCACGCCCGCCGTCTCGGGGCGATGATAGCGGTCGTCCTTGCAATCGATGTCGTGAACGATCTCGCCGATGGCGGTGAGCGCGCGGTCGCGCAGGCCGAAGCGCCTCACGAGCGTCTGGAACGTGCACTCCTCGCCGACGTGCGTGTATTCGGCCTCGTACATGTCAAAGCGGAGCTCTCGCGGCCGCGGACGATATCCGCGCGCCGGCACGAACTTGAATCGCCCTTGGGCGTCGATGAAGCGACGAATCAACCATACGCTCGCGATGCGGTCGACGTGCACGCCGGTCCGCGTCACCCACGTCCGACCCGGCTCCACGCGATCGGTCGGTCGCTCGTCGACCTCGCTGCCGCTCTCCGCGCGCTCGCTTGCCAGCATCGCATCCAGTTCCTCGTCGGTGATGCCCTCGACGAATTCGGCCACCGCAATCACGACGCTGCCGCCTTCCGCTTCGATCTCCTGACGCAGCCACTGCAAGTCCTCGAACGCGTCGTCCGTACTCGGCAGCGCGTAGACCGTTTGCTTGATCGCGACCGCGCCCAGTCGTCGCAGCCGGCGGCGCGTCTTGACCCGGAGGTAGTCCGGTTTGGGCGGCAGTTGATGAATGAAGAGGAGCCAGCGTCGGCCCCGCGACGCTTGCGCGGCGGCTTCTGTCGCATCATTCATTGATTCAACTGTATCATCGCGGCGCTTGACCGTCAAGACACTCTCCCGAGGTGTGCGTTGCTCGTACTCGATGCCGATGACGTGACTCGGCTGCTCGATATGCCCTCGTGCATTCACGCCGTCGAGGCCGCGTTCCGCGCGCGGGGCGAGGGCCGCGCCGCACCCTCGGCGACCTTGGGCTTTCCACTAGACGGCGGCGGCCTGCACGTGAAAGTCGCGAGCCTCGATCTCTCGCGTCCCTACGTCGTCGCGAAAGTCAACGCGAACTTCCCGCGAAATCCGCTCGAGCGGAAGCTCCCGACGATTCAGGGCGCGCTCGTGCTCTTCGACGCGACGTGCGGGACGCCGCTCGCGTTGATGGACTCGGCGCCGATTACGACATTGCGGACTGCGGCGACGACCGCGGTTGCTGCCTCACGCCTCGCGCGCCCCGACGCGTCGACCGTGACGTTCATCGGGTGCGGCGTTCAGGCGCGCGCGCACCTCACCGCACTGTGTCAGGTCCGTTTCGTCGAACGCGTCTTCGCCGTCGACAACCGCCCCGCCGCAGCCGACGCGTTTCGCAAGTTGGCAATCACGGTACATGGCGTCGAGTGCTCGGTCTCGAGCTCGCTCCGGCGCGCGACGCGGGCGAGCGAGATCATCGTCACGACGACGCCGGCCGAGCGCGCGATTCTGCACTTGGGCGACGTCGCCGCTGGCACTTTCGTCGCCGCGGTCGGCGCCGACAACGAGCACAAACAGGAGATCGATCCCGAGTTGCTTCGTGAGTCGGTGCTCATCGTCGACGATCGCGAGCAATGCGCCCGGATCGGCGATCTCCATCACGCGCTTGCGGCCGGCGTCGTCGCGGCAAGCTACGTTCGCGCTTCACTCGACGAATGCGTCGCCGGCTCGCGACCGGGCAGGCTCACCGACGACGAGACGATCATATTCGACAGCACTGGTCTCGCGCTCGAAGACGTTGCAGCGGCATCAGTCGTCTACGAACGGGCAGTCGGCGCCCAGTCCGTTGCCTGAGGTGCCGATGCTGTGCCCGACAATCGCGCATCGATGGACCACACGCCCGCTCCATAGACCGCGATCATGAGTAGACCGCCCATCATTCCAAGATTCTTGAAGAATTCGGTCTGATTCGATGCGGCTGCCATGCCGGTCCCATTCCAAAAGGCGTGTAGACGAACGCTGACGATTCCCAGATACACAAACAAAACCGCAGCCGCGGCGCGCGCACGGAATCCGAGAAGCAGCAAGATCGACCCGATCGCTTCGATCGCCAACGCGCCCGCGAGTAGAGGGGTAACGAACGACATTCCCTTGAACTTCATGTACGCCGCTTGGCCCGACCAGTCGAAGATCTTGCCGTTCACCGCAACCATGAATTCCAGGGTGACGAGCACGCGCGCGATCAATGGCAAAAGGCCAAATCGAATCGACGATGTGGAGGGTCTCATTTGATGTCCCTGGGGGCGGAGCCGTGGCAAACATCTTCCGACGCCGGCCACGTCACTTGTTTAGCAATCGCTTGATCGCACAGCGCCAGCCGGCACACGGCGCGTCCTGCAGTTCGGCGACCGTTGGCGGCGTCACGCCGCGCGCGAGCGCCTCGACGACGGGAAATACCAGGCCGACATTGCCACCGTGCGCGTCGATCTCCATCACGTTGTGCTGCAGCTTGAGTGACGCCGCGAAGCGGTAGACGCCCACATGCGCGCCATGATCGAACCATCGCCGCGCGACATCGACCGCCGCCTGCTCGCTCACGGTGTGGTCCGCCTCGTTGAGCAGAAAGATCATCTCCTTCGTACCAGGCGCGCGATCGGCGGACGCGTCCCGCAGTTGTTGGCCGAGCAGGAGCACCTGCGCGAGGCCGTGCGTCGTTATGCCCTGGACGTAATCCGGCCGCGTGGTGTCGATAGGGGCGTTCGTGCGCGTGATCTCCGGCAGCTTCGATGCCAGGATCACCAATCCGTGTCCCTGATCATCGCTCAGCGTGCCTGGCGCGATTGCGGGCGCGATGAGCACTGCCCGGTCCACTTCGGTGTGCGACTGCGCAATATTCCCCGCGATCACGCCGCCAGCACTGAGCCCCACGACGATGATCGAGTCGCCGAGCCCTCGCGCGATTGCCACAGTCGAGTCACCAAATCGCGCCAGCTCCTCGGCGCGGATGCGGCCTAACGAGCGTATCGGCGAACGGCGCTCACCGTGGCGCGGCAGGCGCGGAATGTAGACGTTGTCCCCGCCGCTGTAGAGGTGATCGCCGACGACCGCGAACTGCTCCGGCAGATCGCTGAAGCCGTGCAGCAGCACGAAGACGCGTGCCGTGCGCTCGCCATGCGTCAGAAGCAGCGAGCGCCCGCCGGCGACGACGACGCTGTCGTCCGCCGCCTGGCGCCGCGCCACCATTGCCACGGCCTCCTGATAACTCGCCGGCGCCGGCAACGGCGAAGGCAGCGTCTCGACAGGCGTTTGCACGCATGCCGCTGACGCTGCCGCCATCAGGATCGCTACTCGATTGAGCATATCCATACCGTCATCCTGAGCAAAGCTCAGGATGATATTCCGTGCTCAGAACCGCAGCGTGTGCAAGTACTCATAATCGACCTTCACGCTCGCGAGCTCGTCGGTCGGGCCTTCCTGCTCGACGTACGCCGGCTTCCGGTCGAGATTCGGAACCGCCGCGAGCAGCTGCTTGAAGTTCACGATCCCCGTCCCGAGCTCCGTGTCCTTCGTCTTGTCCGGCACGACGTCCTTGAGATGGAAGCTCCAGTAGCGCTCCTTGTGCTTCTGCAAGTACTGCATCGGGTCGCCGCCGCCGATGATCATGTTGCCGACGTCGAGCTGGAGCCTAACGACCGACGGATCGAGCCGCGCGATGCAGACGTCGTACGGAATCTGTCCGTCGATCGGCTTCATGTGGTCCGGCTCGTTATGAAAGGCCACCCACAGGTCGGCCTTGCGCGCTGCCGCGCCGGCGGTGTTCATCCGATCGGCAAACTGCTTCCAGTCGTCCAGCGTCTTCACCGACTCGGGATTGCTCGGCACGATGAGATACTCCATGCCGATCAGCTTCGCGTTCTCGAGGCTCTTCGGCCAGTCGGTCTCCATGATCCGCGGATCGATGTGCGCCGACGGCGCGCGCAGTCCCTCTTGCTTGAGGATCGTGCGCACCTGCTCCGGCGTGCGGCCGAAGTTGTTGAACGACCAGAGCAGCTCGACGTCGTTGTACCCGATCGCGCGCACCGCGGCCATGGTGCGGTCCGGGTCCGCGCGCATTGCCTTGCGCACGGAGTAGAGCTCGAGGCCAATGCGATTGAGCTGCTTGGCGGCGAGCGCGCGTCGCGGCAGGGCGACCACACCAACCGCCGCCGCGCCGAGCGCTTGCACGAAGGTCCGTCTTCTCATCGGATTACCCATCGGGTTGAGAGGATGGTCGACCAGTATTCGCTCAAGAAGAAGCACTCGAAAGGCAGAGTCGTCAACCGCGGCGGCGACTGGCAGCCATTGCCGCAGCTTGTGCCGCCCGCCAGTTTGCCTCGAACCCTACGAGAAATTGATCGATGGCGTCGTCGAAGTCTGTACATGAACGTGAGAAACGGCGGCCGGATGTGAAGGACGCGACCGCGATGACGCCCGGCACGCACGCCAAGGCTCGCGCGTCACGGAAGGTCCTCGCGCTGCCAGCGTCGCTCGCTCTCGTGATCGGCGCCCTCGCGCTCGTCCCTCGCGACGCCACTCTCCAGCGAACCTTCGTGGCTGTCGCTGCGCTGCTCCTCCTCTGGTGTCTCGCGCTATTCGTCGTATCGACGCGCGCGAACAGAGCCCTCGTTCTCGAGTACGCTCCGCGCAAGCAGCATTGGGTTCAGGGACTCACGCAGTTTGCGCTGATTCTGTATTGGGCTTCCCACACGCCGCTCGTTTTTGCGTTTCTTCCCTTCATCCTCGTCCAGCTCGTCTTTGCATTTGCTTTCGACAGCCTGCTCACCTGGTCACGGCGCGAGGTATATCCGCTCGGCTTTGGGCCATTTCCCGTCATCTTCAGCATCAATCTCTTCCTGCTCTTCAAGCCCGAGTGGTTTTACTGGCAGTTCGTTCTCATCGCGTTGGGATTCACAGCGAAAGAGTTCATCCGCTGGACCAAAGACGGACGAACGGCGCACATCTTCAATCCGTCGTCCTTCCCGCTCGCGGTGTTCTCGCTCGTGCTCCTCGCGACCGGCACGACCGACGTCACCTTCGGCAACTTCATCGCCAACACGATCTTCGATACGCCACACATCTTTCTCGCGATTTTCCTTCTCGCGCTCACGGTGCAGATCCTGTTCGGCGTCGCGCGCGTGACGTTGGCCGCCGCGCTGACGATGTACCTCGTCGGCCTCGTGTACT
The DNA here is from genome assembly GCA_036496605.1 of Gemmatimonadaceae bacterium. Taxonomy (NCBI): domain Bacteria; kingdom Pseudomonadati; phylum Gemmatimonadota; class Gemmatimonadia; order Gemmatimonadales; family Gemmatimonadaceae; species Gemmatimonadaceae bacterium. Next base: position 64,414 of record DASXKV010000004.1, read on the forward strand.
TTGCCGCGACGGGGACGTACTTCTTCTACGACTCCTACATTCCCCCGGCCGTATTCATCGGCATGACGCTGCTCGTCACGGATCCGTCGACGTCGCCGCGGTCCGATCTTGGACGTGTTGCCTTCGGCGCCCTCTATGCGCTAGGCACGATGGTGCTTTTCGTGGTGCTCGATCGCCTGCACGCGCCGTCATTCTATGACAAGCTGCTCCCGATCCCCGTTCTGAATCTCATGGTGCGACGCATCGATCTCGTCGCCCGCTCCCGCTGGCTGGAGCGCTTCGCCCCGGAACGTCTGCTGCAGTCCTTCACGCCGAGGCGCGCCAATATCGCGGTCACCGCAGTGTGGGCGGCCACCTTTGTTGGCCTCTTGGCCGTGAAGGGTGTCGGAGACAACCATCCCGGTCAGTATCTCCCGTTCTGGCATCGGGCATGTGACAATGGAAGTGCGCGCGCGTGCACCTACGCCGCCACGCTAACCGTCGTCCTGTGCAGGAAGGGATCGGGCTGGGCGTGCAACGAGGCGGGCATTCTCGAGCGTCGGCTGGGAAACTCCGGCTCGCCCGACTTTCATCGCGCCTGCGACCTGGGCTTCCGCGGGGGCTGCGACAACCTAACGAGGGCAGCCGACGAAGTCGTCTCGCTGGCGAGCGGTCCGCCGGCGCTCCGCGATCTGCCTATCGTGTTGAGCGGGACGAAACCGCCGCTGCGCGAGCGGGACCCCGCGAAACTGACGGCGCTGGCCTGTGACCAGGGTTGGCCGGGCGCGTGCGGCGGCTGGGTGAGCCCCAGCCGGTAGTCGTTAGCGTTTCGTAACTCGTTGATACTCAACCTATGGCCAGGGACGGGATCGAACCGCCGACACGCGGATTTTCAGTCCGCTGCTCTACCAACTGAGCTACCTGGCCGCTGAAGCCGACTCGTCTGAGAGCCCGGTGCGGCACCTGACCATATCGGCGTACCTAATGTAGCCGCTCCGCCGGGGACGGTGTAGTCCTCGCCAGGCGTGACCCGGGCGCCCGACGAGTGAGTTGAAAAGCAGGGTTTAGGCGGGGTTTCCTCCTCGCCAGAACCGTGGCGGCTTTCTACATTACCCATCGCCGCCGCCGGCCTCGTTGCCGGCCGCGCGCCCTTCCGTACTGCCGTTCATGGAGGATCGTGACGGACCCGTTACCGCCCTTGCACGCTGGGCGGATTGCGTCCTTGGGAATCTGCTGGAGCTTTGCCAGGCGCACGCATCGCAATAGACCGTCCTCGCTCGAAATCGTTAGGCGTGTCAAGCTCAATCCTCAGCCAGGATCAAGTGTTATGAAGAGTCCACGTTGGATGCTGGGCGCGGCGACGATGCTGTCGCTCGCGATGTTTCTCTCGCCCACGCGTCTCTCCGCCCAGGGTGTCACCACGGGTGCCATCTCCGGCACCGTCACCGACGCCACTGGAAAGCCGATCGAGAGCGCGCAGGTACAGATCACCAACCGTTCGACCGGGTATCGCAGTGGCGCAATGAGCCGCGCGAACGGCTACTACTACGTGCAAGGGCTCGAGGTCGGCGGACCATACACCGTCAGCGTCAAGCGCATCGGCTACCAGCCATCGGAACGCAACGGCGTCACCGTCTCGCTCTCCTCGACGACGCGTATCGACCTCCAGCTCTCGCAGTCGGCGGTCACGCTGAGCGCCGTTACGGTGAGCGGCAGCGCGCAGGCGTCGACGTTCAGTCCCGCGCACCAGGGCGTTTCCACCGAAGTTACGGATTCGCTCATCCGCCGCATGCCGCAGCTCAACCGCAACATCACGGATCTCGTCAAGCTCACGCCGCAGGTTAGCGTGCCCGCGACGGGCGGTCCAACCGCGGGCGGCCAGTACAACCGCTACAACAACTTCACGATCGACGGCGCGAACCAGAACGATCGCTTCAGCCTGAACTCCTCCGGCGGTCTTCCCGGCGGCGCGGGCGGCGGCCGCATTATTTCACAAGAGGCGGTAAAGGAGTTTCGCGTTTTGCTATCACCGACCGATGTCCGACAAGCGAACTTCACCGGCATGCTCGTCAACGCCGTCACCAAGAGCGGCACGAACGAGTGGCACGGCGGTGCGATTTACAACTTCCGCACCCAGGATCTGAGCGGTGTTCCCTTCCGCACGACCTCTCTCGACATCAAGCAGTACGGCTTCCAGCTGGGTGGTCCGATCATCAAAGACCGTCTCCAGTTTTTCATCGCCCCCGAGTGGCAGCAGCGCACGACGCCCGCATCGGGTCCCTTCGTCGGCGGCGGCGCCGGCACCACCGGCAGCTCGCTGAACATCTCGCCGGACTCGATCGCCGCCGTGCAAAGCATCATCAGCAGCAAGATGGGCATCAATCCGGGAACTGCCGGAGCCGTGAATGTTGCGAATCCACTCACGAATCTCTTCGGCCGCGTGGATTTCGAGATCAACGACACCCACCGTCTCGTCATCCGTCAGCTCATCAACCGCACCGAGAACCTCGCTTTCTCGCGCAACTCGGCGACGTTCAATAACAGCCCCAATGTTCAGAATACCGGGTTCCGACTCGGATCGAATGAGTTCAACGGCGTCAACACGAACAACTCGACCGTCGCGCAGCTCTACTCGAATTTTGCCAGCGGATTGGCGAACGAGTTCATCGCCGGCTTCAATCAGATCCGCGACAAGCGCGTCGTGCCGGGCGCGATCACACCGGAGATGAGCGTCGGTGTGGTGCCCATTGGATCGAGCACGCAGACGCCTACGGCTGCCATCACCTTCGGCACGGAGCAGTTCTCGGTCGGCAACCAGGCCAACCAGGACATCATCGAGCTCCAGGACAACGTCAGCATCCCGTTAGGCACGCATACGTTCACCGTCGGCGGACGCTACGAGCACCTCAAGGTCTACAACAACTTCGCCCAGGCCGCGGGCGGCGTGTGGGTGTTCCCGACGATCGCGGCGCTCAACAACCTGCAGCCGAGTGGGTATCGCGTCGCCTACGCAAACAGCGGCAATCCCGCCGACATCCCGGCGACATTCAACACCGACATGAAGAGCCTGTACGGCCAGGATCAGTGGGCCGTCTCGCCGAACCTGACGATCACTGCCGGCCTTCGCGCCGACATCCCGACCTTCCTCGACAAGCCACCCGACAATACGCAGCTCGACCAGGCGTTCGCGGCGAAGGGCGTGACGATCAACACGTCGTGGACGCCGAAGACGCAGGTTCTCTGGTCGCCGCGCGTCGGCTTCAACTGGGACGTGACCGGCGATCAGCGGAATCAGCTCCGCGGCAACGTCGGCATCTTCACCGGTCCGCCGCCGTTCATTCTCGTCGCCAACGCGTACCAGAATACTGGACTCGGCCTCGTCACACTGTCGTGCACGACCGCCGCAGGGAACGTCCCCGCATTCACGGTCAACGAAAGTCAGCTTCCCAAGTCGTGCCTTGGCCAGCCGACGCCTGGCGCGGGCTCGGCGGGTACGGCAGGCATCAACCTCACCGATCCGAACTTCAAGTATCCACAGAGTCTCGTCGCATCGTTAGGTACGGATCGCGCGCTCCCGTACGGTCTCGTTGGAACGTTCGAGGCACTCTATCGTCACGCAGTGAACGGTGTCTTCATCCGCGACCTCAACCTGCTCCATCCGCGCCTCGTGAACGGCCAGGTCTACACGGATCGTAACGGTCGCGTGCTCTACGCCGACACGATTAGCGCGACGGGCGTAGTGACGGACAACAACCAGCGTGCGGTGACCAGCTACAACAACGTCAACTTCAGCGAAGACGCCATCGAGGTCACCAACCAGTCGAAGGACTACAACTACTCGCTCACGGGTCAGCTCCGTAAAACTTTTGCCAAGGGCCTCGACCTGACATTCGCGTACACGTACAACCGGTCGTACGACATCCAGAGCCTCACATCCGATCGCGCGATCTCCAACTGGCGCTTCGGCCGCGAGTACTCTGGTGCGGAGAGCGATCAGAATCTGTCGACGTCGCAGTTCGAGCGCCGTCATCGCCTCCTGGCTTATGGCACCTGGACGCTGCCCTGGTGGAAGAAGCTCGGCGGCACCGACGTGACGCTGTTCTATGAGGGCATGTCGGGCGTACCGATCGACTACATCGCCGGTAGCAATGGCGATCTCAATGGCGATGGCACCAATAACGATCCTCTCTACATCCCGAAGGACGCAACCGATCCGAACGAGTTCAAGATCGGAACGCAGACGGGCGGTGTCTTCACGCAGAACGTCGCCGATGCCAAGGCGTTCAACGATTTCATCAGCAGCCAGAAGTGCTTGAACGATCAGCGCGGTACGATCATGAAGCGCGGAAGCTGCACGACGCCATGGCAGAATCGCCTCGACCTCTCGCTGCGCCAGTCGCTGCCGCAAATCCGCGGTCAGGCCATGACCGTGGAGCTCGACGTCGTGAACTTCGCGAACGCGTTAGGCCTCGTGCTCAACCACGTCGACGGCCGCGATCGCCAGTGGGGCAAGCTGTACGGCGCGACGATCACGGCGAACCCGCAGCAGACGGTCCTCGCTGCGACCGCGCGGACGCCGGGACCACTCAACACATCGATGCCCGTGTACACCTTCAACAGCAGCGTCAAGAACAACGGTCCGTTCGCCTTCGCGAGCAACCTTGGCTATCAAATGGCGCTGACATTCCGCTACGACTTTTGATGGGCTGTGGGCTGTGGGCGGAGGGTTGTGGGTAGAGGGTAGAGGGCGCTTGTCATCCTGAGCGAGGCGAAGCTCTCTACCCTCTGCTCTCTACCCTCTGCTCTCTACCCTCTGCTCTCTACCCTCTGCTCTCTACCCTCTGCTCTCTACCCTCTGCCCACAGCCCTCTACTCTCGCGGGCTTATGGCACACCGCCGCTCCAGCTGAAATCCCGGATCCAGCGCCGGCCGCTGCGGAGCATTCGCGACCTCCCAACCCGTCGCGTACATCCATCGCGTCATCCGCGCGAGCTTCGCAATGTCGATCCGCTGCGGCTCGTCTCGCGGAGTATGGTAATCCGGATGCAAGAGCGTGCTGAAAAAAAGCGCCGGCACGTGCATGCACGCATAAGGAAGATGATCGCTGCGATAGTACCAGCCTTCCCTGTGCGACGGCCGGTCCCAGCTGCTGTCGATCACTAAGTGCGTCACGTGGTCGTTGGCGTCGAGCGCCATTCGCGCCAGCGCCGTCGAATTCCGATGCGGCGGCTGAGCGCCTAACAACGCGGCGCTGTCCGGATTGTTCCGGCCGATCATGTCGCCATTGAGCACCGCGACGATGTTCTCGAGTGGGACTACGGGATGCAGCGCGTGCCAGTACGAGCCGAGGAGTCCACGCTCCTCCGCGCCATGCCACACGAACAGCGCCGAGCGCGGCGCTGGATGCTTCGACCACGCGCGACCGATTGCCAGCAGAGCGACGCTCACCGACGCGTTGTCGTCGGCGCCATTCCAGATCGAGTCCCCGTCGATCGGATAGCGCACGCCGTCGTGGTCCTGGTGTCCGCTGAACAGCACGTACTCGTTGCGCCGCGCCGGATCGGTGCCGGGCACCTTGGCGACGATGTTCACCGACGGATACGAGAAGGTCTCGGCGAAGAGCTTCACCTGGAGTCGTTGGTTCGGCGCCCGCAGCGCGTCGAGCATGTTGCGTCGTACCCAGAGCACGGGCACGTTAGGCACGGCGGGAGCGCGCATCCCGGCGCCCGCGGTGTCGAGGCCATAGCGACCGCGCGCCAGCGCCGCGCCGCCGAAGCCGAACGCCATGTCGTCATCGGCGATGGAGTCGGAGACCATGATCACCGCACTGGCGCCCCGCTCGATCAGCGCCTGCGATTGCTGGCGAACGGCAAGGCCTGCATAACGGTACGCGCGGAGACTCACGTTGGCTGCCGGCGCGTTGGTCGGGGCGTGTATCTCCGCGACCGCGGCCTTGCCGCGCACGTCGATATCGTTCGCGCCCTCGCCCGCGAATACGAGAGGTATGTCCAACATTACTGTCACTGGGGCGCTCACGAGAACATCACGCCACAACGTGAGACGTCGATTCCCGATCGTGATCTCGCTCTCGCTCGAGAGCCGCGTACGACGCATCGGCCAGAACTGGAAATACGTTCCGTCCTCGCCGGCCGGCTCGAGTCCCGCTTCACGTGCTGCTTTCGCCACCCACATCGACGCCCGGAGCTCGTCGAGCGTGCCCGCCTCGCGCCCGCGCATCGCGTCACTCGCGAGAAAGAAAATGTCGCGCCGAAGGTCGGCTTCCTTGATGGCGTCGAGCGCGGGAGGCGTGGCCAGGCTCGCAGGCGCTGCCTGACGAGTGCTCGTCGTCGTGGTGGCGGCCGGCGAGCTCGCGCACCCGACGCACCATATCGCGAGCGCCGCGATCAGCCCGACGCTACTTCCGCGTCTGACGTGTCCCCCGGGTCCCGCGACTCGCGCCCGACGCGTGCGCCTCGACTTGTGCCGTGATGACCGACTTGATCCCGCCGCGAATGTTGAAGTCACCCGTCACCTCCATCCATCGTGGTTGGCACGCGGCGGCGAGATCGTCGAGGATTCGGTTCACCGCCCGCTCGTAGAAGATCCCGTCGTTCCGGTAGCTCCACAGATAGAGCTTGAGACTTTTCAGCTCGAGACACAGCCGGTCCGGGACGTAGTCGATGACTATCGTCCCGAAGTCCGGCGCGCCACCAGCGAGTACGCGCAGCTCGGCCGCGTCGCTCTCGGCGCCGCCGACTGGACAGAGGGATGTGAACTCCGGACACTCCATGCTGATCGAGTAGTCCCGATCGGAGTATGGATTCTCAAAGGTCTCGAGCAGTTCTGGCTTGGGCATGCCGGGTAGAGGGCAGAGGGCGGAGGGCAGAGCGTCGCGAGTGGAGAAGAGAGAATAGCGAATAGAAAATAGAGAGTGCGAGAGTAGACGGGTCGAGGGTTGCCACGCTCTACTCTCTGCCCTCCGCCCTCTACCCTCTGCCCTCTACCCACCGCCCGATTCACTTCGGAACGATTGCCCTAAAGTCCAACCAAAAGGTGCGAGGCGTCGCGTTTTTGGGGCTGGCCCGCCGCATGCACGCTTCCCATATTGCCAATGGTCCGGTGCACTCTGCGCCGGCCATCGCCGCCGCGTGAACGGCGTGGCGGCACCCGCCCCCCGGCATAGCCGGGGGGCACTTTCTTTAGAGGGGCTAGAGATTAGGGGATAAGGGGCTAAGGCCGCAGAAAATGCCAAGGGGTGGCGAGAGATCTTCTCTCTCACCACCCCATCAACAGACGCCACCGACGGGTTTCGAGATCGAGCTTCAGATGCGAGATCGCTCGCGGCTCGAGCTCAATCTCGCAGCTCGTTGCTGCCTTCTCGAAGCTCGGAGCTGGGCTCGCCGATGGTGGGTGAGAGCCCTGAGTGCCACATCGAAAAAGACGGAGCTCACTACTCACGTCTCGCTTCTGGAGCTCGCCCTCGACGCGGCTCGTCCCGAGATTCCGCGAAGAGCCCGAATTCTCTCTAGCCCCTGCCCTAGTCCCTCTTCCTCAGTCTCCGCGACATCTCTTCCAGGATGCTGCGCTCCTCGCTCGTCAGGCTATCCAGCCCTTCCGCCGAGATCTTGTCGAGGACGCGATTCACGTCGTCGGCCTTGAGATCGCGGGGCGCGTGCTTTCGCGCAGGCGCCACGGCAGCCGGACGCTTCGCGGCGAGTGCTTTGCTTTTCGCCACGATCTCATCCACCTCTTCGACGCGCTCGCGCGAGCGTGGCAGCGCACGCGGAATCGCGCGCGGCGGATCGTCCGTGTCCGGCACCTGGGAGATGCGTTGACGAAGCTGCTCGATGCTGACGGCTGGCGGCGTGCGCATGTACAGCCACGCGACGATGAAGCCGCCGAGATGAGCGAAGTAGGCGATGTTCGTCCCACTACCCGCCAGACTGAACAGCCCCATCGCGAGATTGAATGCGACGAGCAGCAGCACGAGCGTCATCACGCGCATCGGCAGCACCCAGAACAGATACACTTCCTGCTTTGGCCACTGCAGCGCGTAGGCGCCCATCACTCCGAAGATCGCTCCCGACGCACCGAACAAGAGAAAGCCACTGTCGCGGAAGAACAGTGTGTAAAAGATCAGCGCGCCGAGTCCGCACATGAAATAAAAGAAGACGAATCGCTTCGTTCCCCAGTGGTGCTCGAGTCGCGGACCGAAGATGAACAGCGTGTACATGTTCAGAAACACGTGCCAGAAATCGCCGTGCACGAACATGTAGGAGACGACGGTCCACCAGCGGGTGGGCGCCGCGGCAAAGCTGAAGCCGAGCGCGCTCTCCATGACATCCGGGCGAACGATTGTCAGCTGCAGAAAGAAGATCGCGACGTTGATCGCGATCAGCGCCTGCACGGCGGAGGTCATCCGCGGATAGTCTTGCTCGTTGGTCGTGGCCGGGTAGGTCATGAAGCTGCCGTCACTGGCTGAGTCGGCTCGCGCGCTCAGCCCTTATACACCGCGGCGCTCTCGTTCGCTGTCGTCGCCGCCCCTCGGAAATTAACGCTAAAACACGTCGCGGCGAGGTGAGTTCCGTCACGCCACCGGCGCCTCATTCGACGTCTCTGTTATACGCACAGATCGCGCGCAGAGGGCCTTTCCTCGAGCGAAGCGAAGGATCAACCCACGACGCGCGTTCGCGCGTCACCTCATGCCGGTTGGTGGTGGGAGCTTCAACGCAAAGCGGACGTCGTTGTGCAGAGCAGCGGCGCGCTCGAGCAGCGTCATCCATCGACGATCGCGATCGACCGGCACGCCCGGCGGCGGGTGAATCACGATCTGCGTCGCACCACTTACTCCACGCGCTTGCTCGACGATCCGTAAGAGTTGAGCGTCACTCGTCTGATCGCTCGAGCACAGCACGAGCGCGTGCTGCATTCCCGCTTCCGCTGCCGCGTGCAACGTGCGGAGTCCTCGCTCTGTCATCGAGTCGAGCGCATTGCCCTCGAGCGTCACCTGGGTGAGCCCGACGAACTTCTTGAGCGCCGCAATGGCTTCCGGTCGCTGACCGTCGGTGTCGAGCATGATCGGAAGATCTACCGGTGGTTTCGCGAACGCGGCGCACACGTAGTCGACGTTCGACAGCGGATCGCGCCCAGAGATCGAAACCGAGTGATACGCCGACCGACTCGCGCTGCGCCGAAGCTCGTTCGCGAGCGCTTCCGCCGTGTACATCGTCGCCGTCTCCGCTTCGGCGGCGAAGCGCACGAAGATCTGACGGCGGCCCGACCACACACCCTGCGCCTGCAACCCCGCCGGGACGCCAGCGAGTGCCGCGGTCGGACCTGCCACTTGCGCCATCGCGTCTATCCTCCTGTACCACGCGCATCGAGTGCGATGCGCACGATCCGTTCGCAGAGCTCTGGGAACGTGATTCCCGCCGCGGCCGCGGCCTGCGGAATCAGACTGGTCTGCGTCATCCCCGGTAGTGTGTTCGCCTCGAGACAGTAGAACTTTGCTCGGCCACGTCCTTCAGTACTCATGCGAAAATCGATGCGCGCATAACCGCGCAACTTCAATGCGCGAAATGCGCGACGCGCCAGCTCCTGAACGGCCGCCGTCTGCGACGCAGTAATCTTCGCTGGAAATTCCTCGACGGCCATCCCCGCCTGGTACTTGCATTCGTAGTCGTAAATCTCGTGCTTCGGGATGATTTCGCCAGCCGGGAGAGCCTCGTCACCCAAGATTCCGACCGTGAGCTCCCTGCCGGCGATAAAGCGCTCGATCATGACTTCGTCGTCGAACTGAAACGCCTCGCCGATCGCGGACGCGAGATCCTTCGCTTTCTTCACGACGCTGAGTCCCACCGTCGAACCTTGCTTCGACGGTTTCACCACCACGGGCAGCCCGAGCGACGCCAGCACTTCCTTGCGAAATCGCTTGCCCGCGACGTCCTTCTCGTCCGCCGAGCCGCGCGTCGCCATGAACCATTCGGCCGTCGTCACGTCGCTCCGCGCGAAGAGGTGCTTCGACAGATCCTTGTCCATCGCGAGCGCGCTCGCGAGGTGCCCACTGCCCGTGTATGGGATGCCGGCGAGGTCGAGGAGCGCCTGAATCGTTCCGTCCTCGCCGGCGCCGCCATGGAGGCCGAGAAAAACAATGTCGGCCTGTCGCAGCGACGGAAGTACCCGTTGCATCTGCGGTAGCGTTTCGCGCGCCATCCGCTGCAGTTCGGATTGGGAAGGTGGCGTTGGCTGCACGACCGGCCGAGCCAGCAGTGCCTTTTCGTCTTCGCGAGCGAGCGGCCCGCGCGCGGTATCGATCGCCGTCACCTCGTGACCGCGCGTCCGCAGCGCTTCCGTTATGCGCAGTCCCGACGCGAGCGAGACATCCCGCTCGGCGGACGTGCCGCCCATCAAAACCGAGATCTTCAAGGGGGAAAGGGGCTACAGGAGGGCCTAGGGGTTCGGGACTAGCGGCTAGGGACATTCGGAGTTGGACAAGGCTTCTAGCCCCTAGCCCCTATCCCCTAGCCCCTCGCCATTAGATAGCTCAGCATGTCGGATCGCGTCACGATCCCCGTCACCGTTCCATTCGACCTTACGAGTACGGCGGGGTTGGATTTCGAGAGCAGCTTTGCGATCGCGTCTACCGGCTGCTGACCATCCACCATTGGGAACGGTGGGTCCATCACTGCACCGACCGTCGAATCGAGGAGCTTCGTGTCGTCGAGGCTCTTTGCCGACAACGACGAGTCGCTCACCGATCCCACGCAATTGCCCGCCTCCATGATCGGAAGCTGAGACACATCGTGCAGTGACATGAGACGCAATGCTTGACGCACGGTCGTGCCGGGAGCAGCACTCACTACGGGCTGATTCGTGGGTGGCTTAGAGCTCAGTACGCTTGCGAGCGTCGTGCGATCCGCGTCGAGCAGTTGGTTCTCTCGCATCCATTCGTCGTTGTACAGCTTCGAGAGATAGCGCTCGCCGGTGTCGGGCAGGATCGTCACGACGCACGCTTCGGGATCGTCGATGCGACGCGCCACGTGCAGCGCGACGTGCACGATGAGCCCCGACGAGCCTCCGACGAACAGTGCCTCCTCTCTCGTCAGGCGGCGCGCCATGCCGAACGATTCCTTGTCGGTCACCGTCATGAAATCATCGATGACCGACATGTCCAGCGTCCCGGGAATCTTGTCCTGCCCGATCCCTTCGACCTTGTACGGCGTCCCCTCGGGCTTGCTCTGCCCCTTCGTCCTCCACATCTCGGCGAGGATGGATCCCACCGGGTCGCCGGAGATGATCTGAATCTTCGGATTGCGCTCCTTGAGATAGTGCGCGACGCCGGTGATGGTGCCGCCGGTTCCCGCGGCGCACACGAAGTGCGTGACACGTCCTTCGGTCTGCTCCCAGATCTCGGGCCCGGTCGTCGCGTAATGCGCGTCGGAGTTCGCGTCGTTGTAGAACTGGTTCGCGAGAATCGCGTTAGGCGTCTCGTGCGCGATCCGCTTCGCCATCATCACATAGTTGTCGGGATGATCCGGCGGAACCGCGGTCGGAGTGACGATCACTTCCGCCCCGAATGCCTTGAGGAGGCGCACTTTCTCCTGCGACATCTTGTCGGGCATCGTGAAGATGCAGCGATATCCCTTCAACGTCGCCGCGATAGCGAGTCCGATGCCCGTATTGCCGCTCGTTCCCTCGACGATCGTTCCGCCGGGTCGCAATTGTCCTTCGCGCTCCGCGCGCTCGATGATCGGCATTCCGATCCGGTCCTTCACCGATCCGCCCGGATTGAAGAACTCGGCCTTGGCGTAAACGGGGGTGCGGATGCCGCGCGTGACTCGATTGAGCCGAATCAACGGCGTCCATCCGATGGTCTCGAGGACGGAGTGGTAAGGGGTGCGATTGCGCTCGCTCATCCCCTCGGTCCTTTTTTCAAGATCGTGTCTCCGGGCAGCGGAGGTGCTCCGGGGAATCGGAAATACACCGGGAACAGAATCGTGACCGGCTGCGGCTCGCCTTTCGTTTTCGCCGGAACGAACTGCAACTCCTGCGAACCACGAATCGCGGCCGAGTCGAATGAGGCGTAGCCGCTCGACTCCACAACTTGCGTCGAGTCGGGATGCACGTGCCCATTTCGATCGATGAACAGCTTCAGCGTGACGTTCCCCTGCACCTTCTTCGCGAACAGCGCCTGGGGATAGTGAAAGGGGAGCTCCTTGTTGAGCATCTTTGGAGCTTCGTCGGGATGCTGAGGCCCCGCCTCGAAGCCCTTCATCAGCTTCTGCGACTGTTCCTTGTCTACACAGGCAGCGCTGCTCAGCACCGCCGCGACAAGCAGCGCGGAAACGACTCGCGACTCTCGGCCCATGAGGGCGAAATGTAAGAGGCCCGACTCACGAGCGCTTTGCATCACGCGATAGCTCGGCGAGTAAGGAGAGTGCTTGTAGCGGCGTCATGGAGTCTGTGTCGAGTGCGGCGAGGCGCAGCACGAGTGGATTCGGAGCGGCGGCAAAGAGTGCCAGCTGATCGTGCTGCGGCTCCGAACGCGCGTTCGCACGGCCTTCCGATCGTTTGCCGGCGGCGAGCTGCTCTCCCTCGAGCAACTTCAGGACCTGCCGCGCGCGCTCCAGGACCTCACGCGGCAGTCCCGCCAGTCGACCCACCTCGATGCCATACGATCGATCCGCGCCGCCGGGCTGGAGACGATGCAGGAACAGCACGTCGTCGTTCACCTCTCGCACGGCGACATTGAAGTTTCGTACCGCTTCGAGATCCTGCGCGAGCTGTGTCAGTTCATGATAATGCGTCGCGAATATCGTCTTGCAGCCCGTGCGCTCGTGCAGATGCTCGCTCACCGCCCAGGCGATCGACACGCCGTCGTACGTCGACGTCCCGCGGCCGATCTCGTCGAGCAGCACGAGACTGCGCGCCGTTGCCGAGTGCAGGATCGCACTCGTCTCCGACATCTCGACCATGAATGTCGATTGGCCGCGCACGAGATTGTCGCTCGCGCCCACGCGCGTGAACAGCCGGTCCGCGACGCCGATCCGCGCCGAGCTCGCCGGTACGAAGCTCCCCATTTGCGCCATCAAGACGATCAGCCCGACCTGCCGCAGGATCGTCGACTTACCGGCCATGTTCGGCCCGGTGAGAATGATGACGCGTGCGTCTTCGGTGAGCAGGACATCGTTCGGAATGAACTTGTCGCGCGGCATCATCCGCTCGACGACAGGATGCCGCCCCGCGCCGATCTCCAGCGCGAAGTCATCGGTGATCACCGGCCGAACGTAGCTCTCCCGTGCGGCGACTTCCGCCAACGCCGCCACGACGTCGAGCAAGGCGATCGCGCGCGCCGCGCACTGCAATGCACCGATGCGCGCGGCAAGCCGTGCGCGGAGCGTCTCGAACAATTCTCGCTCACGCGTTTCGATGCGCTCGCCCGACGTGAGAATTGTCTCCTCGTATTCCTTGAGCGCCGGCGTCACGAACCGTTCGCCATTGGTGATCGTCTGGCGACGTTGATAATCGGCCGGCACGAGATGCTGGTTGGCTCTGGTGACCTCGATGTAGTATCCGAAGACTTTGTTGAAGCCGACCTTGAGCGACGCGATTCCCGTTCTCGCGCGCTCCGAAGCCTGAATGTCGGCGATCGCGTCCTTGCCGCCGTCGCGAAGCGTGCGCAGTCGATCGAGCTCGGCGTCGACGCTGCTCGCGATCGTCGGCTCGTCTCCGATCGACAGTGGCGGATGCTCCACGATGGTCGATCTGATTGCCTCGGCTTCGGTCGCGCAGCTGTCCCACTCCGCAAGCATGCGATCGAGAAGCGCCACGCTGCTCGTACGCGCGAGCTGCCTGACGAGTCGCTCGACTTCGGGCAGCCGGGCGAGTGACGCGCCAAGCGCGCCGACGTCCCGCGGCGTTGCCCGGCCCGAGGCGATCTTCGCGCCTAACCGTTCGACGTCGCGGACGCCATCGAGCGCAGTCCGAAGCGCGTCGCGCGTGAGCGAGTCGCTTACGAGACCGGTGACGACGTCGAGTCGCTCGTCGATCGCCACGCGGTCGGTGAGCGGCGCGAGAATCCATTGTCGCAGCTGCCGCGCGCCCATTGGCGTGACGGTGCGATCGAGCACGGAAAGAACGGTCCCCTCTGGGCCGCCACCCCGCAACGATTCGACAAGCTCGAGATTCCGCCGCGTCATCTCGTCGAGCGGCATCACTCCGCTGGTGCGATCGACGAACGGCCGTGCGAGCTGCGGCAGGCCGCCGGGCTGTAGCTCCCGCAGATAGCGCAACAGTCCGCCTGCCGCCGCGATCGCCGGTTGCTCCGCCTCTCCAATGCCGAGGCCTTCGAGCGACTGCACCCGATATTGGCGAGCGAGATCGTCACGCGCGAGCTCGGCGTCGAACTCCCATGTTTCTCTCTCGGTGATGAGCGCCTCGGCGCGCGACGGCGGCAGCGGCAGATCCGAGCCCTGCGGCAGAAGAATCTCGCGCGGTGCATAACGAGCAAGAATTGCATCGAGCTCGGCGATCGTCGTGACGCAGAGCCTGAGCTCGCCCGTCGATACGTCCGCGGCAGCGACGCCGATAGGCGCCATCGTACCTCGACTGCGATTCGCGCCCCCGCCCCATAGCGCGCAGATGAAATTGTTGCGCGCGCCATCGAGCAGCTCGTCGGCGTACGTCACACCTGGCGTGACCGTCTCGACCACTTCTCGGCGAACGATCCCGCGCGCGAGCTTCGGATCTTCCGTCTGCTCGCAGATGGCGACACGATATCCCTGCTGCACGAGTCGGCGCACGTATTCCTGCAGCGCTTTTGCCGGAACGCCAGCGAGTGGGACGTCGGCCGCGCCGCCGTTGTTCCGCGACGTCAGCGTGAGCCCGAGCACGCGCGACGCAACCTCGGCGTCGTCGTAGAACATCTCGTAGAACTCGCCCATGCGGAAAAACAGGAGCGCGTTCTGATGCCGCGACTTGATCTCGCGGTATTGTTGCATCAGCGGCGTCGGCGCCTGCCCTACGCTGCTCATCGCTTCACCGCGGACGCGCTCTCGTTGTCCGTCGTGGTCACGAAGCCTTCGATCCCTTTCGCTTTCAGCTCGCGTGCGGCCGCCGTTGCTTCGGCATCTGAAGCGTAGTGGCCTACGCGCACACGAAACGGCGCGGCCGCGCCGGTGACGCGCGCGCCGATCCCGCGCGCGCTCAGCCTGGCAACGAGGTGATCGGCTGAGTCTCTTGTCTGGTATGCCGCAACCTGAACCGTGAACCGCTTGCCGGCCGATGCATTAGCGTTAGGCGTTGCATTGGCGTGAGAAGCAGTATCTCTGCGCTCCGGAATCCTTCGCGCGCTGTCGGTGCGTGCGCTGTCCTTCACTGGCGGCCGCCGTCGCACCGAGTCTGGCCGGGTCGTTCGCGCCGGCGACGGCGCTGGTTTCGGAACGGGAACCACCGTGTCCACATCCGCGCAGCGCGACGCGTAGTAGTCGACCTGGTTTCGCGTTTCGACCGCGGAATCGGCTAACGCGGCGCGGGTCCGCAAGAGAACGGCACAGCCCTTCCCGAGTCGATTCTGCTCGAGCAGGAGGCGCCCGAGCCAGATGCCCGCGCGAACGTGCTCTGGATCGTTAGGCCGCTGGAGAAGAAAGCGCTGCAAGTGGTCGATTGCCGGATCGCGGTCGCCGCGGGCCATCTCGAGCTGGGCCAGCGCGAGCAAGGCGTCGCCCGAGTGTTGCGAGAACGGGTACTCGATGATGACACGTCGATAGTCACGTTCCGCATCCGCCGCGGTCGAGGCGAGCGCCGCACGCCAGTAGAGCGCCGTCGCGTAGTCCGGCGTGCCCGTCGTCGCGGCGAGTGCCGAGTCGACGAGCGCGCGTCCGGCAGCGCTATTCCCATCGAGCACGAGTTTGCGTGCGCGAAGGAACAATGTGTCGCGCGCATCGGGCGCTGGCTGTCGTTGCTTCACTGCGCTATCGGTGCTCTGCGCTTGCGCTCCACAGGCCCCGACCGCCATCGCGACAATGGCGAAGCAACGAGCCCTTCCTCTCGTCATGCGGCCGAACGCGCCGACTGTTGCGCCGGGACACACAGGGTGAGAACGAGTGATTCGATCAGCTGTTCGTCGGACGAAACTCGGCTCTCCTTGATTGCGGCGTCCGCGGTGAGGAGCGCCGTCAAAGCAGCGTCGAGATCGCGTGCGCTCCACGAATCGAGCGCGCGGAGCCAGCTGCTCACCGCGTCGCTCCAGCTCCGGCCGGTGTAGGCAGATCCCTCTTTGAGCAGCGCATAGAACTCGTCCTTCATTCGTTGTGCCGGCACTCCCGCACTCCGTCGCGCGCGTCCCCAGGCGAGCGCCAGCGTTTGCGTCGCGAGTGCCATGATGATCGTGACCGCGCTCGTCTTCGGCTGAAGCAACACGTGCGGCAGCAGCTCGATCGCACGCGCCGCATTACGATTCGCGACGGCATCGAGCAAATCGCCTAACGTCTCGCCACGCCGTACGCCCACGATGCTCGCGACGGCCTCCTCGTCGATCACTGCATGATCACCGCCGATGGCGAAGCTCGCCAGCTTGTCGAGCTCGATCTTGAGCTGCGCCAGCTCGGTACCGACTGCGTTTTGCAGCAGGCTCACCGCCTCCGGCGTGATCTCGCATCCAAGATCGTGCGACGCGTAATGCGTAATCCACTTCGGAACTCGCGCTCCTGACAGCGGCTCGAAATCGATCGCCGTCGTGCGCTCCTGGAGTAAGCGATCTTCCTTGGCGCCCGCTGCTGCGACGAGAACGAGAACAACGTCGGGTGCCGGTCGCTCGAGATATTGTTCGAGCGCGCGACGCGCATCCTTGCGCAGATTGCCAACGTCTCGCACGACGATGACCCGCCGCTCCGCCATCATCGGCGGCGTACCGAGGAGCGAACCCAGGGTTTCTCCGTCGACATCACCCGCGCGGAGCGTCTCGAGATTGAAGTCGCGCGTCGCCGGATCCACGGCCGCCCCGATCAGCTGCCGCAACATCTCATCCTTGAGATAGTCCTCGGCACCTTGGAACAAGTACGCCGGTTCAAAGACGCGCGTGTGCAGCGCGGTGCGAAGCACATTCAGTCCGGCGGAGGTGGGAGCGGCGGCCATGCGCTGACAATATAAGAAAAACGCCGCGGTTGCGGCCGCGGCGTTTTGGACTACGAGTCGATCTTATCGCAACGATGCCTGCTGAAGCTCCACGTCTGCCATACGCCGCGGCGCTGCGTCCATCATCATCACCGCCGGCCATATCGGCATTCCCGTCGAGATTCCCGCCATGTATGCGCTACTCGTTGGGGTCGGCGCGGGCTGCGCCAGTGTCGTCGCGACGACCGGCGGAAGCAGCAGCGCCTGCGGCGTTCCAAAGTGATTCGCCGTCTCGAGCGCGATGTATCCGAATAATGTGAGTCCCGCCGCGAGCGCCGCGAATGCGCCCGTCGTCAATCGATACGGAGACGGCAATTCGACGTCGTCGCCGGCCGCATCCAACGCCGCGATGCGGTCCGCGAGCTTCCCCATGAAGTCTGCCGACGGCTCGATCTGCGGAAGATTGTGAACCAGCAACAATCCACGCCGCACTGCCGTGTCGTGTCGAGAGCAGCGATAGCAGGAGCGCGCGTGCCGATGCATCGCCTCCATCACCACCGCTGGGAGCGTATCGTCGACGTATCCGACGTGCTTCTCTCTAAACTCGCGACAATCTATCAGGGCCATTCGTCCGCGTGAAAAAATATGGGTTCGCGTTTGGGTACCCCGGTTCGTGAACCACGGTTCCCAGAATTACTAGACAAGCTGCCCGCCTGCTAGTGTGCGAAAGGAATCGCAGAAAGCATGCGAACGGTATTGGCCATTATCCTGAGAACCGAACGAATGCAAAACGCCGGCGCAGATTTTCGCGCCGGCGTTTCTTGGTCTAGCCCCTATTCCTGGCCCTAGCCCCTCATCAGTCCAGCCATGGTTCGATGATCGAGGCGAATGCGTTCCGCGCCCGATTCAATCGCGACTTCACCGTGCCGAGGTTGCAATCGGTGATCTCCGCGATTTCCTCGTACGACTTACCCTCCAGCTCGCGCAGCACGAAGACCTGGCGGTGATGCTCTGGCAGTTTCGCCACGGTCTCCTCGACTAGTTGGCGCAGATGCCGCTTCCGGTACAGGTCGTCTGGCCGAGCCGTCGTATCTTCGAACTGCAGCGGCCGCTCCTCGTCTTCCCAGTTGCTCTTGATCGTTTGAAAGAGCACCATCGGATTTCGAGACCTGTTCCGTAACTCGTTCTTCGCCAGGTTCGATGCGATCGTGTAGACCCACGTCGAGAATTTCTTCGAGCGGTCGAAACGTTGAATGTGCCGATAGACGCGGATGAACACTTCCTGCACGAGGTCTTCCGCCTTCTCGCGGTCGCCAATTGTGCGATAGATGAAGTTCAAAAGCCGGGTCTGGTAGCGCTCGACCAACTCTTGAAACGCTCGCTCCTCGCCACCCAGAAACGCGGAAACGACCTCAGCGTCGTCCTGCGTCCGGAGCTTTTCTCTGATGGACGCGCCTGGTAGCTGCGCCCGTTTGATTGCGATATCAGCCATTCGACTATGCCCCCCCGTTTGGTCCTGCACCAGGGCTCGATCCGCCGTTTTCTGGATCGATCTGGGCTCCTCCGATTAGTGATGCGACAAAGCGTCTCGGAACCGGTCACACCCTTCAAAAGCACGCCACGTGCCCAGTTAGACGGTGCTTGTTCCATGTTGTTAATGCTTGTCAAAGCAATGAGTTAACTCAACTTCGGCAGGTGTAGAACGACCTCTGCCGTGGGTAGCGGTGTCACCTGTCAGTGACGCTTCGAAAGGACAGGCAGCGCCGCCCGCACAACCTTTCGACACGCCCCGGTTGGTGATTGGTTGTCGGTAGTTGGTGGGTGGTGGTTGGGGGCAAGGAAGGCCGGCGAGCAAGCTCGCCGGCCATCCGAATCACCAATCACCAACCACCAACCACGACTAACGACCAGCGCGGAACCCTGCGGCGAAGAGAATGAGCACCGTCGTCTTCGCGTCTCGGATCTCTCCCGTCCGGATCAACTCCAACGCGTGCGACAGCGTCATCGTTTCGAGCGTCATGAATTCGTCAGGCTCACGGCTGCTTTCGCCGCGTGTCAAACCCGCCGCCATGAAGCCATGAATACGCTCGTCGATAAAGCCAGGGGTCGTGTAGAAGGTGTAGAGCGGCTCCAATCGATCGGCCGTGCACCCTGTCTCCTCCATTAGCTCGCGACGAGCGCAATCCAGCGGCGACTCGTTCGGGTCGAGCCTCCCCGCGGGGACCTCGTAGAGGAAGTCTTCCGCCGCGTAACGGTACTGCTTGATGAGCAGGATCTGCGGGTCTTCGCCAGCCGGATCGCTCAGGAACGGAATTACGGCGCTCGCTCCGGAGTGGCGAATGATCTCCAACTCGCCCGTCGAGTTGTCCGGAAAGCGGACCTGATCGATGTCGAGATTGAGAACGCGGCCCGTGTACACGCGGCGCGAGCCGAGCTTGGCGTCTCCCATCGTTAGATGGCGTGGCCCTCGACGTCGTAGACCTGCAGCGGCCCGAAATCCATTTCTGCGACGTGATCCCGGACGGCGGCCGCGTTACCGACCACCACCATCTGTAGCGCCTCCGGGTGTAGATGACGCTCGGCTGCCGTGAGCACGTCGCCGGTAGTTATTGCGCGAACATGCCCGCGATATTCGTCGTACCAGTCGTCCGGCAGGTCGTAGATGACGAGCGTCGTCAATGCCGCCGCGATTGCCGACGTCGTCTCGAATCGAATGGGGAAAACGCCGTCGAGGTAGCTCGTTGCCAGTGAGAGCTCGTCCGCCGAGATCGGCGCAGAGCGGATGCGATCGATTTCATTCAGGACTTCTCGCGCCGCGGCGTGGGTGACATCGCTCGCCACCGCGGTCGCAACGACCCAAGGTCCTCGTTGGCGACGCCAGTCGAAGTACGAGTTCGCGCCGTACGTGTAGCCGTGCGCCTCGCGCAGATTCAGGTTGATTCGCGACGAGAAGAGGCCGCCGAGCACGGCGTTCATGATCATCGCCGGGAAATAATCGGGATGTCGTCGCGGCAGACCCACGTGGCCGATGCGCAGCTCCGATTGCGGTGCGTCGGACTTGCTCACGATGTGTACCGCGCGCGACCGTCGCGCCGCCTCGTCCGCCGCCGACACAGGGATCGTCACGCTTCCACGCCAATCTCCCAACACCTCGCTGGCGAGCTTCACGATCTCATTCGTCTTCACGTCGCCGGCGACGACGATCGTCATACCGTTAGGCGAGTACCGTTTGCCGTACAGGCCGGCAACTGCGTCGCGCGTGAGAGAGCGCACGCTCGACTCGTCGCCGCCGTCCGGCCGCGCGTAACGAGACGAGCTCTCGTACAGAAATCGCGAGAACATCTCGTCGGCCAACCCACGCGGCTCGGCGCGAAGCTGCAGGAGCTCGGCGAGGCGCTCGTTCTTGAGGCGTTCCACTTCGCGCTCGTTGAACGCGGGAGCGCGCGTGACCTCGCCGAGTAACTCGAAGGAGGCACGGAGCTTCTCGGTGAGAGTCGTCAGCGTCACCGCAGCGACGTCCCAGTCCGCATGCGCCTCGATGGATGCGCCAAGACGCTCGAAACGATCGGTGATCGCGCTCCCGTCGCTCGAGGGCGACCCTTCGAGCAGCAACTTCGCCGTGAGCTGCGCAAGCCCGTCGCGGCCGGCCGGATCGCATACCGCGCCGGCGTCGAGGAGAACGGTGATCGAGACGATCGGCAGCTTCGCGATCGGCGCAACGACGAGCTTCAGGCCGTTAGGCAGGGCAGCTCTCTCGAAGCGCGGAAACGAATACGGACGCGGCGCACCGGAGGCGGGCCGCGGCAGGCGCCCCGTCAGCGCGCTGCCACTCATCGCTCTGTCAGCGATCCCACGCCGGCCGCGATCTGGTCAGACCGCACTGTCTCTTCGCTACCCTCCTGTTTCGGCACGAAGAGCAGGCTGGCGCGATTGTCCTCGCCAAGTTGATCGTGCACGAAGCGGTTCACGTCGCCTGCCGTCACCGATTCGTACTGCTGAACTTGTTCATTCACGAGCTCAGGATTCTTGAAATACGTCGCGAACTGCGACAGGCGATCCGCTCGGTCGCCGGCTGATTGCATTGCGGCCACAAATTCCGTCTGCACCAGAGCGATCGCCCGCGCGACCTCAGCCTCGGTGATTCCATCACGTACGAGCAGGTCGACCTCGTCGGCAACTTCCCGTTCGAGTGCCTCGGCGGAGAGTCCCGGCCGCGCCGTCACGTCGATCACGAGCAGGTCGCTGCCCTTCGCGAGATCGTAGGTGAAGGCCTGCGCTTCGGCAGCCACTTGGCGCTCTCGCACGAGGCGACGATAAAGCTTGCTCCCCTTCCGGAGCCCAAGAATGGCCGAGCAGATGCTCGATGCGTAGTACTGCTTCGTGCCGAATACCGGCGCTCGGAACGCGAGGAAAAGCCGCGGCAGCATCACTTCGTCTTCGACGACGACTCGCTTCCAGCCACCGAAAGTCGCCGGCAGTGACATGTCGGGAAGAGGCGGCCGGCCGTTTCCGGAAGGAATCGAACCGAAGTACTTGTCGACCAGTCGCTTCGCTTCGGACTTGTCGAAATCACCCGCGATCGACAACACCGCGTTGTCCGGCGTGTAGTATGTCGCGAAGAAGTGCTTGATGTCGTCGAGGCTCGCCGCGTCGAGATCCGACATCGACCCGATCAACGAATGATGAAACGGGTGTTCTTCCGGAAAAACCAGCGCCGGTAAACGCTCCCACCAGGTGCCGTACGGTTGATTGTCCACCGACCATCGACGTTCGTTCTTCACGACGTCGCGCTGCGTGTCGAGCTTTTGCTGAGTCATGGCGGGAATCAGCCAGCCCATTCGATTCGCTTCCAGCCACAGGACGAGCTCGAGTTGGTTGGATGGTACGGTTTCGAAATAATTCGTGCGATCCAGCCATGTCGATCCATTCAACGTCCCGCCGGCACGTTGAATGAGCTCGAAGTGCTCGTTGGCTCCGACATCAGCCGAGCCCTGAAAGAGCATGTGCTCGAACAGATGCGCGAACCCGGTACGTCCTTCGCGCTCGTTCGCTGACCCAACGTGATACCAGAGATTCACGGCCACGATCGGCGCCGTGTGATCCTCCGAAAGAGTCACGAAGAGACCGTTTGGCAACCCAAAGGTTTCGATCGGAATACGCATCGGCGTAAATTGCACTCCTCGTCACTTCTCAGGAACCCTGCGCACCGACGGCGCCCTTTCGCACCCGAGTCACGTATTGTTTCTGCTCGCCGCGCTTGCCGTCGTCGTCGTTTATTTGTTGCTCCTGGGCCTCATGTGGCTGCAGCAGGAGCGCATCGTGTTCCAGCCGCCGATCGTGTTGCGTGGGCTCTTATCGCCGCGACCGGTCGGCGAACACGTGCGGCACGTCTCATACCGTGCAGAGGACGGTACTGATCTCTTCGGCTATCTCGTCGGGGATCATACGCAGGCCGGACGAGTCCTCGTCGCGTTTCACGGCAACGCCGACCTCGCACGGAACCTGATTCCGTGGGCGCAGGGGGTCACCAAGGTGGCCAACGTGGCCGTCCTCCTTCCGGAAATACGGGGCTACGACGGGCTGTCCGGCCGTCCGACGTATCTCGCGGCAGCGGTCGACGCCCGTGCCGCACGCGAGTATGTGCTTGGCCCGCTGGGAGTGTCCGGTGACCGCATCGTCTACTTCGGGCACTCGCTCGGGAGCGCAATTGCTGCAGAGCTCGCGCGAGAGAATCCCCCCACCGCACTGCTTCTTCAGTCGCCTTTCTCGTCCGCGAAAGCGATGGCTCGGCGCATGGCCCTGCCCTTCCTCACGACATTCTGGCCCGTCGTTTCCCGGGTGCACTACGACACCATCCAGCGCGTGAAAGAGCTAAACGTGCCGGTGTGGGTTTCACACGGACTCAAAGATCGTGTCGTGCCGGTGTACATGGGAAAGGAGGTCTACGAGGCAGCGGCGGTGAAGGGCGAGCTGCTCCTCGTGCCCGGCGCCGGCCACAACGACGTCGCCGAGTGTGCGCCACACGAGTACTGGAACTGGCTGCGAATGGCGGTGAGCTCGTAAAGCTCACCTGGTCCGCGCGGGATGCTCGAAGAGCAGCGTCAGCGGTGCTTTGAACGATTCACTCAGGGCGTAGCGCCACGACTCCACCGCGCTCGCGGAAATCGGGCTCGTGCGCGTCGGCGACGTGTGTGGAATGAGACTGAATCGCCGAGCGAGAATCCATAGCCGGAACATGTGAAATGGATCGCTGACGAGAATCACTTGCCGAGCGCGTAGTGAGTCCATCATCGCCGCAACGCGCTGTATCGATTCCGTCGTCGTCCGGCCGCGAGTCTCCATGAGAATCGCGCTATCGGGGACGCCGTGCTTCATTGCATAACGACGACCGACAGCGGCCTCACTCGTCGTGTCACCGTCGCCCATTCCGCCTGTGAGAATCAAACGCGGTGCGAGGTGATGCTCCCACAGCGACACAGCGTGATCGAGTCGCGCCCGCAATACCGGTGACGGCCGGCCGTCATACTGCGCCGCGCCAAGCACGACGATCGCGTCGGCGCGCCGCGCGTCATCGCGGCGCTCGAAGAACATCACGGCCGCGACCGACGTGAGCCACGCGATGACAACGAGCAGGACGATAACCCGCAGAATGCGCGCAGGAACGCTCGAGCGAGAAGAATCCGACACTTTTCAAAGGTCTCGCGCGCACACTCACTCCGCCAGACTCAGCATCGCGAGCCAAAAGACGTCGAACGCGACCCGCGCGGTTGGCGCGACCTCTTCGCGCACCGCGACCCCGACGTTGAGCGCGAGGCCGTCCACGAAAGCGACGAACACGTTGGCCACGAGCGCCGGCTCGATGCGCAGGCGCAGCTCGAGGATCGTGAAGAGGTGTTCCACGGTCTGCTTCGCGGTCGCGCGGCGCAACTCCGCTGCTTCGCGCGCAGCGAGCTGCACCCGCGCTCCACGACACGAGTCGAGCTCGAGCAGGACACGGATATCCCCGCGCTCGAGCTCTCCGTCCAGCCACTGCCACAGCGCGTCGACGGCGAGCGGATTGTGACTTCCTTCGTAGCTCGCGAGCGCCTCGCGTTCTCTCGCGACGAGATCGTGCGCGAGCTGTTCGATGAGACGCGAGAGTAGCGTCTCCTTATCCTCGAAGTGGTAGTGTATGAGCGCCTTGCTGACGCTCGCCTCGTGCGCGATGTCGCTCATCGAGAGCGCGGCTGCGCCGCCCGAGGCGATCTGCCGCGCCGCGGCGTCGAGAATTCGTCGCGTCGCGGACTCCACGATCCCCTATTGCTCCACGCCGCTGGGGCGCTGGAAGACGACCGTCATCCGAAGACCGTCTTGCGACATCAGCGCCGGTTCCCATCCTCCGCGGCTACGCTCGTTCAGTAAATCGGTGAGCGCGTCTTCGTCGTCGCGCGCGTGCCGCGTCAGGCGGAGGATCACCGCTTGGTATTCTTTCATTCGCGCGAAATTAGTAGCTTCCCGGCCATGGACACCACCCCTGGCTTCCCCACGCTGCGCATCGTGTCGCATCCGCTGATTCAGCACAAGCTCACGATTCTGCGTGATCGCGGAACGCCGACCAAGATCTTCAAGGAGCTGGTGGACGAGATTGCGATGTTGATGGCGTACGAGGCGACGAATGATCTCGCGCTCGAGCCCGCGCCAGTCGATACACCGCTCGAGTCAACGGTTGGACAGCGCGTGAGCGGAAAGAAGCTCACGCTCGTGCCGATTCTTCGCGCCGGTCTCGGTATGGTGGAGGGTATCTACCGGTTGGTGCCGGGCGCGCGCGTCGGCCACATCGGCTTGTATCGCAACCACGACACCTTGGAGCCGGTCGACTACTACTTCAAGGTGCCTGGCGACGCGGCGGAGCGGGATTTCTTCCTGCTCGATCCGATGCTCGCCACCGGCGGTAGCGCCGTGGCCGCGGTGTCGTCGCTCAAGCGCGCCGGTGCAACGCGGATTCGTTTCTTGTGTCTCGTCGCGGCGCCGGAGGGCGTGCGCCGACTCGCTCAGGGTCACCCCGACGTAACCGTGTATTGCGCCGCGCTCGACCGCGCACTCAATGAGCAAGGATATATCATGCCCGGACTCGGCGACGCCGGCGATCGGTTGTTTGGAACTCGCTAATGAAAAGGGACGCCCAGAGGCGTCCCTTTATCTCCCTTCCCCATCTCACCCCACTGCACCCCACACCCACCACACGCACCCACCGATCAGCCGAACCACTCGCGCGGGCAATCTCGCTGCTGACGCGCGGCGTCGATCACCCACTGTTGCGTGTGCGCGTCCACCACCTCCGAAGCCACGCGGTTGAACCACTCCCCGCACACCTTCGTGTCTCCCACTCGTCGCCACAACTCACCGACGAGATACGTGAGCACCGCCCGCTCATCCCGCGCCACGCCATCGAAGCTCTGCAACGATTCCTCGAACTTCCAAGCTGCCTTACGACGGAAGAACCGCTCCGCTTCGACGTCCCCCTCATCCACGCAGCACCACGCCGCGCGCAGCAGCAGATCCGCAACGTGGCGAGGCTCCATGCCCTGCCAGTCAGCGACCTTCGCCGCCGCCTCGTACTTCTCTGACCCCGAAACCGGTCCAATCGCGATTGCCGGTGCAAGCTCGTTCCACACGCGCTCCTTCAGCACTGGTGAAACGTCCGCGTCTTCGGTGAAGTCCCGCTCCGATCCCGAGTAGCCGCAGCGACTGCAGGTGTGGATCAGATATGGCAGCGGCTGTGTGCCTGCCGCTCGCTCGTGGAAATCAGTGCGCTTGCCACCGAAGGAATTCGTCGACACGACCGCCTGCGATCGAAACCGATTTTCGCAGATGGGGCACTGCAAGTCGATTTGCTGAAGCGTCGTCATGGTGCATCTCCAACCATGTGTAGCGTGCTGCTATTGGGTCGAAAGGGAAAAAGCGTGCCAAGTACAGAGCGAGTTCCCCGGCATCACGTATAGCACCTACTTCTCCAGTCCTTGCGAAGGCGTCGGACGGCGCACTCGACCGCTCTGTGTCGTGACTCG
Organism: Gemmatimonadaceae bacterium; assembly: GCA_036496605.1. Lineage (NCBI taxonomy): Bacteria > Pseudomonadati > Gemmatimonadota > Gemmatimonadia > Gemmatimonadales > Gemmatimonadaceae > Gemmatimonadaceae bacterium. The sequence continues at coordinate 90,552 of DASXKV010000004.1, forward strand.
TCATCGCTCTTGTTCCACTCTCTGGCCACAACTATCATTTCCGCGTCCTTCGTGCCGTCGCGCCGCCTTCCCGCGCTCTGGTCGAGATGCTGATCAATTTGCTGCCCGACTTCTTTACCGTTCTCGATAGCACCGACAGAGCCGCCGCCTACGACCGCTACTTTGCCGCGCATCGGCGCCTCCTCGACGCCTACTGGAACAACTACGTCGTCGATCCCGAGGGGCCACACTTTCGAGATGTCGTAAACGCGACGGTCTACGCCGACCGACGCGATCTCCGACGAATGCTCGAGCGCACCGATGTCGTCGCTCTCGCGCGGGACGCCGAGCAGCGCTGCGCCAACCTCCTCGATGCCGACGTCGACATCGATGTTGTACTCATGGTCGGCGTCGGTGCCGCAAACGCCGGCGAGCTGGTGATGGGCGGCCGCGGCGTTGCATTTGTTTGCCTCGAGCATTTCACTGGCGTGCCCAACGAGGAAACCGACGGACTCGGGCTCGATCCTGAGCTCATCCCGCTCTGGCTCGCGCACGAGTATGCGCACGCCATTCGATACACATCGCCCAAGAGTCGCAGCGCCGTGCGCGAGTTCGTCACCAACGCAAACGGCGACTACTCGTATTGGGAAACGGGACGTCGCGTTCCGCTGCGTGAGCTTCTCATGAACGAGGGTCTCGCCGTTCACACCTCACGCGCCATCAGCCCGGGACACGCAGCGTGGGAATACTTCGGTTACGAGCGACGCCAGTACGCGCGTATTCGTGAGCTCGAGCCGATCATTTCGCGCGCGGTCGCGCCCGATCTCGGTCATGCCGCGCTGGGACTGCGGCTTCGCTATCTGTCGGGCGGCATGAGCGACGAGGCACGCACCGTGGAGGGCCGCTATTTACTGCCGGAGCGCAGCGGCTACTTCGTCGGCGCCCGGCTCGTCGAGGCAGGTATCGAAGCCCGTGGCTTGGCCTGGGCCATTCGCGCGAGCGACCTCGAGCTGTCCGCATACGCTCACAGCGCCGCGGTCAGTGCCTGATTCTTCGCGCGAGCGACGGCAGAATGTCGTCTTGCGCGAGCTGCTCGACGAAATGATTCAGCTTTCGCGTCATCTCTCGCATCACGCGTCGACGCTCGCCACTTCGGAGCTCACGTACGCTCGAGAGCGGCTCGAATGGCTCGGCGATGAGATCTGGCGTCAGGTCACAGGAGAGAACCGCAGTTCCTCCTGAGGGCGCCTCACTTGCCCACGCAGAATCGGCGGAAGACCTCGTCGAGCACCTGCTCCGTTTCGATTCCACCGATCAGATCTCGCAAAGCGTCACCCGCTGCATGGAGGTGCACCGCTGCGATCGTCGCGGGCAGTCGTTCCTCTCGCCACGCGTGTCGGAACGCCTCGAGCTCCTCGAGTGCTTGTGAAACGGCATGCTGGTGACGCACTTGTGTGAGTACCGGCGCGTCGAGCTCGGGCGCACCGACCGTTGCGTCGAGGACGGCGCCGATCGTCGTCAGCAGCCGCTGCACCCCAGCTCCGGTTTCCGCACTCACCGCGACGGAAGCGTTTGCCGCAAGCTCGTTGCCTAACGCTTCGATGTCGATGACCTCGGCCTGACTGAGGTCGCACTTCGTGAGAATCGCGATGAGTGGATTCTCACGGCCATTCTGCTTCCCGTGAACCGCGTTCACGAGCTCCGCTGCCGCACGGAGCGACGCCTCGTCCTCGCCGCAGCAGAGCACTACCGCAGCGCGCGAGACGTACGACTCGCTGACCTCGATTCCCAGCTGCTCCACCGGATCGAGCGTCGAACGAAGCCCCGCGGTGTCGACCAATCGAATCGGCCAGGGATCCGCGTCGATCACCGCCTCCAGGGCGTCGCGCGTCGTGCCCGGTACAGGGGTCACGATTGCACGACTGCGACCGATGAGTGCATTGAACAACGAGGACTTCCCCACGTTAGGCGTCCCGGCGAGTACGGCCAGGGCGCCCTCTCGCACGAGCTCACCGCCTCTGGCAGTTGCGAGCAGGCCTCGCAAGCCGCCTTCCAGATTCTCGAGCGCGGCGAGTGTCCGCGCCGACGCGATCGGCCCGTCGTCCTCCTCGGGGAAATCGATATCGTACGCGATGAGCGCTTCTATCTCGAGCACCTTCTCTCGGAGCCCACTGATACGTCGCGACAACCCGCCGTCGAGTTGCTGTAGCGCGACGCGCTGTGCGGCGCGTGAGCCGGCCGCGATCAGATCGGCCGTCGCCTCCGCCTGTAGTATGTCCAGCTTGCCGTTGAGCACCGCGCGTCGTGTGAATTCGCCGGGCGCTGCCATGCGTGCGCCGCGCGCCAATACCGCCGCGACGACGGTGGTTGGTACCACGACACCGCCGTGCGTCGAGATCTCGAGCGCGTCTTCGCCTGTGAACGACGCCGGCGCGTCATATCGTACCGCGACAACCTGATCGAGCACCACGCCGCATTCGTCACGCGCTTCAGCCAGAATTGTCTGACGAGCGCGATCCGGCCAACGCGACAATACTGCTCGGCCAATCTCGTGAGCCTTAGGGCCGCTCAGGCGAACGATGCCGAGCGCGCCCCGCCCGGCAGGCGTCGCGATGGCAACGATCGTGTCGGCCGCGCCCGGCAGCGCTGCCGCCGGCGCGCCGAGCCCGCTCATTGAGGCGCGTGCGGCTCTGGACCAGCGTGACCCGACTGACCGGCGAGCCCATCGAGATTGCCGAACGCGCGGTCCGCTGCCCGCCGCTTCGGGCGGTTCAGCTTTGTTTCCTCTTCGCGCGTGAGCTCGAGTGTCTCGCCGGGCTCGAGGATGCGAACCGCGGCGCGGAGATGGTGCGACTCGAGATGCTCAACCAGGCGATTGATCGCGTCGTGCGCTCGCGCCGTGATGTGATGAAACGTCCCCCAGTGATAAGGAACGAACACGCGCCCGCCCAAACGCTCGAACAATGTTAGCGCATCGTCATGAGTCAGATGACCCCGGCGAAAACCCGTTCGCTTCCACCACGGAGCGTATCCGATTGGCAGGAGCGCGACGTCTAGCTGCCGGCCGCTCGCGAAGAGCTTCCCGTGGACGAGCTCGTGCGTGTCCGGCATCAACGCCGTGTCGCCGGCAAAAAAGCACGTCTCCATTCCCGCGTCGAGCAAATACATGTTCGCCGCGCTCCGCCAGCGGTCGAACCCGTAGCGATTGCCGCGATGCGTCGCCAGCGCAGCGTGGATGTCGACGTTGCCGACACGCGCACTTCGCCCAGGCGCGAGGTCCTCTGCGTGCTGATATCCGCGCCGCCTTAGCCACTTCGCGATCACGGGCGGCGCGTACAACGGAATGTCGCGCGGCAGCGCGTCGAGCGACGCGAACGAGAGATGATCCGCGTGCGCGTGCGTGAGCAGCAGCGCGTCGAGCGTCGGCAGCTGATCGATCGGAATTCCCGGTGGTGAGACGCGCGGGAGAAAACCGCCGAGTTTGCGATCGAAGTTTGGATCGGTCAACAGCCTAACGTCTCCGATCTCGATGAGCAGGGTCGCGTGCCCGATGTAAGTGATCTTCACCGGCTCTCCTGTGGCGCGCCCGAGCGCGCCGCGCGACTCAGGTCGTCGCGCGACGGCTCCGCAATGGTGCGGGCGTGGCGGCTGGTGGCGCCGCCTTCATCCGCTCGCGTGTCAGCAGCAATTGCTGCGGCAATGCGGCGATGTTCTGCACGGCGTAGTACAGGTTCAGGCCCGACGCAAACTTCCAGAGCACTGCCGTCATCACCGCCGGCATCATGTAGCTCATCATCTTCGTTTGCGGATTCGGCGGCGCAGCGCGCATACCGATCCACGACAGCGCGAACATCGTGATGCCCATCACGATGGGCATGATGAAGTACGGATCGCCAAGCGACAGATCCGGCAGCCAGAGGAAGCTCACGCCGCGGAATTCGATCGTATTCTGGAACACGAAGAACAGCGCGAAGAGCACGGGCATTGGCAGCAGCATCGGCAGACAGCCCATGACCGGACTGAATGGGCTCATCCCGTGTTGCTGATACAACTTTACTAACTCCGTGCGCTGCTTCTCCGGATCGGCCTTGTAGCGTTTCTGGACTTCCGCGAGCTCCGGCTGGATGCGCTGCATCTTGAGACTCGAGCGCATCGCGCTCTGGTTGAGCGGCCAGAGAAGGAGCCGCACGGCAAAGCCGAAAATGATCAACACCCAGCCGTACGACACGTTGAATGTCTGGCGAATCCAGAGCAGCACGCGCATGCACACCGCGGCAAATGGCTGAACGCCGGGGATCCATCCGCCGTACGGATTGACGTTCTCCAATTCCTGTCCAATGGCTCGCAGCTGCGACCACGACTGTGGGCCGGCATAGATGTCGAACCCGAAGCGGCCATCGCGGATCGGCAGTATCGCCGTGGCGCTCGCTGTCGGCGCCGTCCTGCCCACGCGCAGCCCTCCCTGCATCCGCAACGCGACGAACTCTCTCGACGAGGGCGCGATGAGCGCGATGAGAAAATACTTATTACGTGCCGCGACCCACGTCATCGGGCCGCTGTCGGTTCGCACGAGACTGGGATCGAGCTTCGTGAAGGCGACGCTCTTTACGTCCTCGTGCGCGAGCTTGTATCCGTAGGCGAGATGTCGCTCGTCGTCGAGCGTGTCCGCTTCCTGCGATCGCAGCGTCGACGGCAGATCGATGAGTAGCTGCGTCGCGGTGCCATCGACCTGACCGCTGACGTGCGTGAGGTACCCGTCATCAGTGAACTGATATCGCAACGTCACCGGCAGCGAACCAGAGCTCGTGAACGTCACGACGTCGCCGCTTCGGGCGGCTTGGAAGGGGACGGTGTCGAGGGCGACGGTATCCGCGCCGCGCACGACGCGATAACGGAGGAGCCCGGGACCACTGGTCGGCACTGTCGCGCCAATCATTGCCTTGGGCTGGATTGTCTTGCTCGGGGCGAGATTCCGATACGCGGCGAGGGTCACTGCTTGAGGTGTGCCGCCCGCGGTCGAGAATGTGTAGCGCGTTTTCCCGTAATCGATCGCCGTGGTGTCACCGCGCCGAGGTGGCGCGCTCTGAGTGGCGGTCACCGTTGGGACAACGCTGGGAGCGGCGGCGGGCGAAGCGGCCGACGGCGCAGCGGCCGATGCGTTCACGGGGGCGCTCCCGCTCGCCGTATCGGTCGGCGCGACGGACCGCGCCCGTCTGTTGCCCCAGATCAGCATCGGGGTGAAAATGACGAGCGCGGTGAGCAGGAACGCTAAGATCGTGCGTCTATCCATGCGGGAAATTGCCTCTCATCGAACGGCTACGGAACGGGATCATACCCGCCTGGGCGGAATGGGTGGCAACGCGCGATGCGCCGAATCGCCAGCCAGGATCCGCGCCCCGCGCCATGCTTCTCGATCGCTTCGATCGCATACGCGGAGCAACTGGGAAAATAGCGACACGAGGGCGGGAGAAGCTGTCCGAGGCTCACCTGGTAGCCTCGAATGGCGAGAATGCAGAGCGTACGCACAACCGCCTTTACTCAGTGCTGGTTGAGCCCGGGACGTCCCCTGTCCCGCGCGTCGATGAGGACGTCTCCTTCGAACGCACGAGCCGCGCCGACAGCGACTCAAACTCGGCGCGCAGAGCCTCGAACGAAGCCATGTACGCCGCGGGAAGCGCTCGCATAACGATGTCCATACTCGAATCCGCCCTCGTGGCACCTAGCGCAGCCAGAACCCGCAGTCGCGCCAACTCGCGCAACGTCCGCTTGAGCCGATTCCGGCGAACTGCGGAACGCCCATGCTTTGGAACGACAAAGCCTATACGGCTCTCGTGGCGCGAAGTGACGACGAAGCGAACATCCAGCGACGCTGTCCGCAGACGCTTTCCTTCGCGCGCGACTGATTGCAAATCGGCGCCGCGGGTGAGTCGCCGGCGCCGGATGAAGCGATAGTCTTCGCGCTTCGACGGATCAGGCGCCGGCGTACTTGGACGGGAGCTGAACGGTGAGGCGCTTACGCCCCTTCCTGCGTCGACGGCTGAGAACTTCGCGTCCCCATCTCGTTGACATCCGCTCACGAAAACCGTGCGTGCGAATGCGCCTCTTGTTGCGGGGACGGTACGTCGGCTTGCCCATGATGACTCCGAAGATGCGGTCTTTTCAGGAGGCGCGCGCGCAACACGCGTGCGACTCCAAGTAAGCTTGCCGCGAGCGCCAGCGAGCGGCATTTCGGTGGAGACCGGTAAACGTATCTGGCACACTGACATTGGGTCAAGGCGTGTATGTCGCCTGCGGCGACACACACGCCGAGCTCACTTCGACCGATTGCAATTTCACATCGGCGGGTCTAGCTTCGCTGCCCCTCTCGAGTTTTCCACATCCCCGCCATGAGCCTCACCCCGCAGGAAACCTGGTCGCGCCTCCTGGAGCGCGCACGCCAGGAGTTGCCAGACCAAACATTCAGGACATGGCTCGAGCCGACTGAGCCACTCTCGATTGACGCGGGGACTATTTACGTCGGTGCACCGGACCAATTCGCTGCGGATTGGAACGAGTCGAAGCACGCTGATCTGCTGGCTAGCCTGGCACCCGTTGCCCTCGGACATCCACTCGCGGTCGTCTTTCGCGTGAACGAGGAGCGCAAGGCGCGGCCACAGATGGACCTCTTTGTTGCACCGCCGCCGCCGCAACGAGAGCCAGGAGCGGGACAGGATCGCGGCACATATACGCCACCTTTAAGTGAGCGTTACACCTTCCGATACTTTGTCATTGGCAAGTCCAACGAGCTCGCCGCGGCCGCCGCTCACGCCGTTGCCCAAGCGCCGGCGCGCGTTTACAACCCGTTGTTCATCTACGGCGACACCGGCGTTGGCAAAACGCATCTCATGCAGGCCATCGCGCACGAGCTTCTCGCGAGAAAGCCGGACACGCGCATCACTTTTATCGGCACGGAGCAGTTCACCAATGAGCTGGTGGGTTCGATTCAGAACCGCACAACACACCAATTCCGTCGCCGCTTTCGCGAGACCGATCTCCTCCTCGTCGACGATGTGCAGTTCCTCAAGGGGAAGGAAGCAACACAGGAAGAGTTCTTTCACACGTTCAACGCGCTGTACGAGGCGGGTCGGCAGATCGTGCTCACCAGTGATCGACCCCCGTCGGAGATTCCTGGCCTCGAAGCGCGCCTCGTCAGTCGCTTTCAGTGGGGCATGGTCGCCGACGTCGAGTTGCCGGATCTCGAGCATCGGATCGCGATCCTTCGGCAGAAAGCGGAGCTCGATCATCTCGAGACGACGATGCCCGAGGACGTGATTCGGTTCATCGCCGAGAATGTCCGCTCCAATGTGCGAGAGCTCGAAGGCTCGATCATCAAGCTGCTCGCCTACGCCTCTTTGAAGCACCGCGAGATCACCGTCGATCTCGCTCGTGAGGCACTCCGCGACAAGCTGCGCGGCGGCGAGGCCGGTACCTCGAGCGCATCACTGAGTACTCAGGTAATCCAGGACGCGGTTGCTCGTGACTGGGGCGTTACTGCCGAAGGCCTTCGCTCGAAGACTCGAACGAAGACGCTGACGGTGCCGCGACAGGTGGCGATGTACCTGATGCGCGAGCTCCTGGGAATGCAGCTGGTTGAGATTGGTTCGAGCTTCGGCGGTCGGGATCATTCGACTGTGATCCACAGTCTCGAGCGCGTTGGCGAGATGGTCGCCGAAGATTCGGGATTTGGCGAGCGCGTAAAGCGGCTTCACGCCGCCCTGGAAAAACTGCGGAGTTGATGGGGAAAACCCCGGGCGCTTCCACACCGAAGCGCCGATCTTCCCCATCGATTGCGGATCATCCAGACCGGGCGAAGATGTTCACACGCGTCGCCTATATGCGAAGCGTTTGGGATGATGTAAGTTGCAGCCGATTTCCACATGCTCCACAGCTCTACTACGACTGCTAGGATATCTCTCTTATTTCGGATTAGAGCAGTTCCGAAGGATTTGCACATCAGAGGAGCGGTAATGCGGTTTACGATCTCCCGAGAAAAATTGCAGGAGGGTCTTACCGCGGTAACGGCCACGATTCCGGCGAAGACCACGCTCCCGGTGCTCGCCAACATTCTCGTGGAGACGACCGAGAAAGGCATACGTCTCTCCGGCACCGATCTCGATATCGCCGTGAGCACGGAAGTCGCCGCCGACGTCGAGACGTCTGGCGCGATCACGATACCCGCTAAGAAGTTGAGCGAGATCGCGCGGGAGCTTCCACCGTCGCCTGTGAAAATTGCCGCGGCAGGCGAACAACGCATTACACTCGATTGCGGACGCTCGCATTTTAAGATTCTCGGTCTACCCCGCGACGAATTCCCGTCATTTCCAGCGGTGCGCTTCAACGAGAGTTGGCGCATTCGCTCGGGCGAATTGCAGAAGCTCATCTCGCACACGTCATTCGCTGTGTCGACCGAGGAGAGCCGACCGATCTTGAACGGCGTGCTGTGGGAGCTTCGACCGGAGCACATGCGCATGGTCGCGACAAACGGCCATCGCCTCGCGAAAATGGAATTGCCGATCAAGATGGCCGCGGCTCCATCGAATGATCTCATCGTGCCGCCTAAAGCACTCGAGCAAGTTCGCCGACTTTTCCCCGAAGACGAGGAGCTCGAGATCGCGCGCGGCGAGAATCACCTGGGGTTCCGCTCACCATTCACTTCCGTCTTCACGCGGCTCATCGAAGGACCGTACCCGCCGTACGATCAAGTCATCCCGCGCGACAACAATCGCATCGCCATCGCGGACCGCGCGGCGTTGATGGGTGCGTTGCGACGCATGTCCGTCATCGCTTCGGATCAAACGCATCGCATCCGACTCTCGCTCAATTCGGCGCTCTTGCGATTCAGTGTGCAGACGCCCGATCTCGGCGAGGCGACCGACGAGATCCCGATTCGCTACGACGGCGATCCGCTCGACATCGGCTTCAACGCGAACTATCTGCTCGAGATTCTGCGCTACATCCCGACCGAGGAAGTGAAACTGACGTTCAAGGCCCCGGAGCGCGCGGCAACGCTCGAGCCGCAGGGCTGGTCGGATCCCGCGGCGTATCTCTGTCTCGTTATGCCGCTGCGACTGCTCGACTGAAAAGGGCAGAGGGTTGAGGGCGGAGGGTCGAGGGCTAAGAGTAGCTCTCAGGCCGACCAGCGAGTACGCCCGGGAGCGCGCGCAAAGCGCGCGCGACTCCAAATAAGCTTGGCGCGAGCGCCAGCGAGCAGCCGCCACGCGAGCGAGCGAGCGAAGCGAGCAAGCGAACGTGGCCTATAAGCCGGGTTCTGTCGGATACTCACGCATCCCGACGGTCATTCCTCTCGGAGCGCGATCGCTCGCGCCCTCTAGCAGCCTACCCGCAGCGTCTTGGTCGAGGTGGGCACCTCTCGCTGCCTATTTGGCCTTGCTCCGGCTGGGGTTTACCCTGCCACGACTGTTACCAGTCGCGCGGTGGGCTCTTACCCCACCTTTTCACCCTTACCTGCGGTGGATTGCTCCACCACGTCGGCGGTGTGTTTTCTGTGGCACTGTCCGTCGCAGTTGCCCGCGTAAAGCGAGCACCTGCGCCCAGGCGTTACCTGGCAGCCTGCCCAATGGAGCCCGGACTTTCCTCGGCGACAAGTGACAAGCACTTCTCGACGCGACCGTCCGGCCACGCCCGCTTCAGTTGTCGCGACGATCGCGACCTGCTCGCCATCGAAACCATCGCGACCGTAACATAATCGTTCCGTCGATTCGAATCCAATGCATCGTCCCACAACCATCAATTGCAAGGATCATCGTTAGGTTTGCCAATTCGTGCACGTGACGCCACGATGACTTGCCTGGGTTAGGATCGAGCCAATCGCCGAAGCCGGCGTTGCGCTCCGCCGCACCACCGAGGTCGCGCCATGCTCGACCCATCGCTCGTCCCCACACTCGCCGCCGTCGCCACTGTGCTCACGCCCACCGAGCGCATACGCGTCGACGCCGCAGGCGAAGGCTCGTACCAGACGCTGCATCGCGATTCCGTCGACGACGTCGTCAGGGATCTCAAAGCAAATCGCGCGGCCGCCGTGCTCGTCTCCGTCGCGCGGTGCGATCAGAGCGCCCGCGCCGGCGTCGAGATGATGGTGCGCGAATTCCCACGCGTCCCTACCGTCGCGCTTCTCTCGCACGTCGAACCGGGTACGCCACGCACGATGTTGCTCCTCGGACAGAGTGGCGTTCGGCAACTCATCGATGTGCGGGAGGCGGCCGGCTGGCGCGAGCTCCGGAGCTTGCTCCTCGGAACGCAAGTGGACAGCATGCAGCGGCATGCTCTGAGTCAACTCGCCGTCGATCTGCACGGCGCGAGCGCCGATTGCTGGCGCTTCTTCGAGGCGCTCTTCACCGCACCGCCCGACGTCTCCACCGTGCGAGGTCTCTCGAAATACCTCATCGTGCTCCCGAGCACGTTGATGAGCAGGTTTTTTCGCGCTGGCCTTCCCGCCCCCAAACGATATCTCGCCGTCGCGAGGCTCGTGCGTGCCGCGCGGCTATTCGAGAATCCGGGATTCTCTGTCGCGAATATCGCCAACCATTTGGATTACTCGTCGCCACAGAGCTTCGGGCGCCACGTCCGCACGATCCTCGGTATGACGGCCGTGGAATTCCGGCGGCACTATGACGGCGCGGCAATGCTGCGGCACTTTCGCGAATCCCTCGTTCTGCCGTACGCGAACGAGCTTCGCCTCCTCAAGCCGCTGTCAGCGATCGGACAGCCGCCCCGATCGTCGCGCCCTGCCTAACGACCGGAGCGTCGCCGTTAGGTGCGGAGCCGTCTCCCTGCTCACTCTGCGCTGGGGCCGCTGGCACGCTGAATCGGCCGGTCGAACGCCGGAGTCGGTCCGCGAGCAACGCGAGCCCGCGCGATGTTTCGGCCAGACCCTCGAGCGCGCGCATCTGCCGCAGTGCTGCCTCGGACGCATCGCGCGCCTGCGCCGCTGCCTCGTCCGAAACGCCCTGTATACCGTCTATGACGTCCGCCAGCTGTCGCATCGTCGTGCTCTGTTCGCGCGACACGGTTGTGACGTCCGTGATCAGTTCCGCGATCCGGCCAATGCCCGTCAGCATCGCGCTCAACGCCGCATTGGCCTCGTTCGCAATCTCACCGACGCCGCGCACCTCGCTCTCGCCTTCCGTCATCGACTGAACGGCAGCAGCGATGTTGTCTCGCACATCGGAGATCGTCGTCGCAATCTCCTTCGCTGCGCGACCACTCTCTTCGGCGAGCTTCCGAACCTCTTCCGCCACGACGGCGAATCCCCGGCCATGCTCTCCGGCGCGCGCCGCTTCGATTGCCGCGTTGAGGGCCAGGAGGTTGGTCTGGCGCGCAATCCGAGACACCGCTTCGACGAAGTCACCAACCCGCTCGGAGTGGACGCCGAGCGCGCTCACTGTGCCGGCTGCGGTGCGCACGCGCTCACCGATGGCGAGAAGTGTGTCTGACGCTCTGACGACGGAGTCGCGGCTGCGCTGTGCGGTTTCGACTAGACCAACGGCATCGTGCTCCGCCTCTTCGGCGCGCACGCGGAGTCGATCGGCGGCTGCCAACACTTCCGCCGTGCGCTCCCGACCCACGACGGCATACGCGCGTTGACGCTCGATTTGGGTCGTGAGGTTCTGCGCCGTCGTGGTGAAGCCCGTTCCAGCCGCATTCAATCCATGGCTCGCGCCCGCCAACTGCTCCGCTGCCGCCGCAACTTCCTCGGCTTCGCGCTGCATCGTGCCGATCAACATTCCGAGCTGCTCGAGCATGCGGTTGAAGCTGCGTTGCAGAAACCCAAGCTCGTCCGAGAATCTGCTTTCCGCGCGCGCCCCGAGATTTCCGAGCTCGGCATCGCTGATGTGCTCGCGCGTGTCGCGGATTCGCCGAATGAGCTTCGACGCAATCGGGACCGTTTGCCAGGAGACGACCAGGAGCAATCCTGCGGCGGCCACGGTCCACACGGGCCGCGACACCTCATTCGGGTTCATGATGCCGAACAGCCAACTCGATCCGAGAAACGCCAGTGTCGAGAGTATCGCGGTGTACTGTCCCAGCGATCGTCCGCGATCGAACGAGTACGGCACGACGATCAGGAAATACAGCGTGACGAGCGCCTCGTTGCCGAATGACATCACGACGGTGCTCACGAGGAACACATCGAGCGTCGCGAACGCGTAACGATGCCAGGGCCGGTGCTTGTCTGCCTTCGTGGTGAACTGCGTCAGCAGGAAATTCACGAGCATGATTCCGAGCGTCACGCCAATCGCGATGACAGGCCTGGCTTCGCTGACATGCAGGAACGCCCCGGCGATCGCACCCGCGCCGATGATAGCCGTCGCGCGAAAGCGGCGACGCGCTCCAAGGCGAAAGGTTACCAGATCCTTCTGATGCTCTTCGTTGTCGCGAAAGCGATGTGAACGCTCGGGCTGCGGCTGCATCTCACGCTCGTGGTAAGGATCCCCGATGGGGACGCGGCCACGCAGCAGAAGTCACCGAGTCATTCAGGCGTCGAGGATTGGTTAGACGGCAACTGCCAGAATGTCGGCCGCCGTGACGAGGCTCACCACGCGGAGGCCTTTTTCCTCGAGGGCTTCGCGACCTCCCTCCACGCGATCAACCAGCGCCAGGACGCCGACGACCTCTCCGCCCGCCTCTCGAACCGCGTCGACGGCGCGGAGAGCCGACGCGCCGGAGGTAATCACGTCTTCCACCACCACCACTCGATCTCCCATTTGAAACGGCCCTTCGATGAGCTTGCCCGTTCCGTGCGCCTTCGCTTCCTTCCGTACGGTGAATGCTCGTAGGGGCGACGCCGTGTGCGCGCTCGCGTAACTGATCGCATAGGCGATCGGGTCGGCTCCAAGCGTCAGCCCTCCGATCGCGTCCACCTGCCATCCCGCATCGCGCAATCCGCTGAGGCCCAACGGTCCGATGAGTGCGAGGCCATCGGGGCTCATTGTGGTCAGCCGTGCGTCGATGTATAACGACGATTGCCTTCCCGACGCGAGAGTGAAGGATCCGCGTCGCGCCGATCTTGTAGCGAGCAGCGAGATGAGCGCCTGCCTCTCTTCCTGGGACATGCGTGCCGATGCTGAAAAAGTGAGCGGCTGTGCGACCGGTTCCGCGAGCAATTAAGTGAGAGTTGCACCAAGAGTGAATACGTCTTCTTCGTCCCTGTCACGAGCCGGCGTCGGACTTTTTTCGACGGTGCTGGGCGCGGTCCTTCTGCTCATGATCGCCGCGCTGTTGACCGCAGACCGTGCGCTCGTCTCCGCCGCCGGTGACGCCGCGGCAATCGACGCGCGAGACTCGGCCCTCCTGATCGAGCAGCTGTTGGCGCTTCGAATCGATGCCCTCGCCGCATTCCACGCGCCCCTCATGTCGCCGGCTGCGGAGCGCAGTCGCGAGTTCGAGGAGCTCGCGAGCCACGTAGGGCACGAGCCCAGTGGGCCACGAGATGTGTGGGTCGCCGATTCGATCGGCCAGGTTCTCTATCAGGTCGGTGCTGCGGCCAATCCGCTATCCGGCCGGGCGCATCCGCGAAGCACCAGCATCGCGATTGGGGATGATCACGGCAAGAGTTCCCTGATCGTCCTCGCTCCGCTCATTGCGAACGGCCGGCCAATCGGCGCGATCGCAGCGCGATTCGATCCGTTGGCGCTTTTCATGGCGGCCATCGACTCCGCGCCACAGACGCGTGCTCGCTTCGTCGTCGCTTCGGGTGCCGACACCGTTCTCCGCGTGATGACATCCCGCGGCGACCGACAGAGCCTAACGTGGAAGCACGCGCACGTTCACGTTCCAGGCGCCACGTGGGATCTGTCAGTCGCACACGCGCAAACGAGTCAACCCCTGCGCCTCACCCTGTGGACGCTTGGACTCGTCGCCGTCATCGTCCTCGGCGGAGGTGTGCTCCGTGAACGACGGCAAGCGCTGCGCGTCGCCGAACGCTCGGGGGAGTTGGAGCGCCTCTCAAGTGAGCTCCTTCGCGCCAACCGGATGAAGAGCGAGTTTCTCGCGAACGTCTCACACGAGCTGCGTACGCCGTTAAATGCGATCGTCGGCTTCGTCGATCTTCTGCGCGACGGTGTTTACGGAGACCTGACTGCGCGCCAGGTTCCGCCGGTCGAGCGCATTGCCGCATCCGCGACGCACCTGCGGCACCTCGTCGATCAGGTTCTCGATATCGCGAAGATTGCCGCCGGCCGTCTCGAGGTCCACGCCGAGACTATTGTCCTCCGACCGTTCGTGTTGAACGTGGTGAGTGAGCTCGAGCCGCTCATCACCGAGCGGGGACTGAATCTTTCCATCGCCATAGGCGCTTCGCTGCCCCGCGTCCGCACCGATCCGACCCATCTGCGTCAGATCCTGGTCAATCTCATCGGCAACGCGATCAAGTACACGCCCGCCGGAGGAGTCGCGATTCGTGCGCGTATGACCGGAGTGCCCACGGCGCCAGGTGGGCGGCACCCATCATCGGAAGACCCGACGCTGCTCAGTCGATCGCCCGATCGGCGTAAGACGTGGATCGCCCTGCAGGTAATCGACACCGGCATCGGGATCTCGCCCGCCGATCAAGAGCGAATCTTCGACGAGTTCGAGCAGGTTAATGCGGGACCGCGCAGCGATTCGATGGAGCGGGGCACGGGTCTGGGCCTCGCCATCTCACGTCGGCTCGCGCGGCTGTTGGGCGGTGAAATCTCAGTGGAAAGTCAGCCTGGAAAAGGATCGACCTTCACTATCTGGCTCCCGATCAGCGCCGCCGACGTGAACGTCGAGGGCATCGATTCGCCGGTTGCGCCGCAACAGGCCGTCGTCTGACCTTCGGCGAAACCTACTTCTTTCGGAACAGTGACTTCATTCGCGACAGCAAGCCGTCTTCGTCCTCCTCGTCCGGCGGCGTCGCGAAGGCTTTGGTGAGATCCGCCGCGAACGCGACCGAGTCGGCATATCGCTTATTCGGATCCTTACTCAGCGCGCGCATGATCACCGCTTCCACCGCTGACGAAAAGCGAAGACCTGGTCGGGCCTGATTGAGCGGAATCGGCGGCTGAGACAACAACTGCGAGAACATTTCTCGCGGCGTCTTCGCCGTAAACGGCAAGCAACCAGTGAGCAGGAAATAAGCGATCGTCGCCAGGCTGTACTGATCTGCCGCGGGACCAACGAGCTCGCCGGACAGCGCTTCCGGCGCGACGTACATGAGCGTGCCGACGAAGAAGCCCGCTCTCGTTAGGCGCTCCTCCGGTGCCATGTCGGTATCGGTCGCGATCCCGAAGTCGAGCAGCTTGACCTGACGCGTCGCCGGGTTGTACATCACGTTCTCCGGCTTGAGATCACGATGCACGATGCCGACGGTGTTCGCGGCCTGGACCGCATCGGCGATTTGCGTCACGATCGTCGCGACTTCGTCGGCCGGCAGCGGGCCCTGGCGCTTGGCATACTTCTCCAAGAGCTCGCCATCTGCCCACTCGATAGCAAGAAAGTGCATGCCCGGCCCTGCTTCTCCGATCTCGATCGTGCGCACCACGTTAGGGTGCTGCACTCGCTCCCCATAACGAGCTTCGCGAACGAAGCGTGCAACCGCGGTGCGATCCTGGCGGAGCTTCTCTCGCAACACCTTCACCGCAACGGTGCCGTGAGCGGCGTGCTGGGCCTTGAAAACCGCCGAAGTGCCGCCTTCGCCGATTTCGCTCTGCAGGGTGTAGCCGGCGATGACTTGGCCGACGAGGTTCTCGCGGGGCACGCGGCGAACCTAATGGTGACCTCAGGACGTGGCAAGCGACGCTACGCGGCAATTACCCTTCATGAAGCGGCTTGAACTTTGGACATGGTGCGTATGCGCAGTGCGAATCCGTCAAGGTACGGCAGATGGATACGTCGAGCGTTGCTGTTGTATCTCGGCGCGGTGTCGTGTCGACACGGCGTCGCACCATCGGTGCATCCTGAGATAGCGACCCAAGGCCGCGCAGATTCGCTCGTCGAGCTGACCGATTCGCGAGCGAGCTATCGACGAGCAGGTCTGCTCGTCGCCGCGGGCGAGCTTTCGTTCGTAGGCTCCATCTCTTTTCTCGGCGGCGGGTCGACCGACAGCACACTGATGCTGATTGATCTCTCGCTCTCAGACCGTCAACTGACATTCACGCGTGAAGGCGACAGCTATCACGCGGGGTACGAGGTGGATCTGGCCCTCGAGCGAGCTGGGAGCGCAACGCGCAGAATCACGACGCACGAGCAGGTTCGCGTTGGAAGCTTGCGCGAGACGACGCGAGACGAGGAGAGCGTCATCTACCAGCAGGTGGCGTCGCTCCCCCCGGGTGAAGCCACCGTCACGATATCGATTCGAGACGCCGGGAGCACGCGCAATGGGATTGTTCGGGATCCCGTTCGCGTACCACGCTTCGACGAGGGGACGATCACGGCGCCGATTCCTGCTCTGCGAGCGCGTCCACGTTCGAGTCGCGAGAAGCTGCCCGAGATCGTGGTGAACCCGCGCGCGACGTCGGTATACGGTCATGATAGCGTCGCGGTGTACTATCTCGAAGGATACGGGCCGCCAATGAATGGGTGGACACCAGTCGTTCAGGTCCGCGTCATTAGCGATAACGGCGTCGTTGTCTACGCAGACTCGGTTCCCTGGATCGAAGCCGGTGACAAGCTCCGCAGCGCAATTCTGCGCGTGCCGATCGCGCGCGTTGGTTTCGGCGAGCTATCTGTTTCGGCTTCACCCTTTCGCGGTCCGGGCGCGTCAGCACTGACGTTGCAGGCTCCCTTGCTCGTCAGTTTTGGCGATGGCCTACCGATTTCCTCCTTCGGCGACATGCTGGGCCTGCTTCGCTTTTTCGCCTCGGCCGACCGACTGCGTACGCTCCGCGAGCTCGCGCCGGGCGATCGGCCTCGTGGGTGGGCGGCATTCCTCGAGGCCACCGATTCCGCGACGATGTCCCCCGCCAACGCGGCGCTCAAGGCGTATCTCGCTCGTTTAGTCGATGCTAATGCTCGATTCCGGGAAGACGACCACACACCAGGGTGGCTCACCGATCGCGGGATGATCTTCAGCGCTCTCGGCGAACCGGATAACCAGATCGAGCCTAACGCTTCGGACGCCGAGCGGTCGCTCGCCCAGGTATGGAGCTATCATCGCTATCACGTGCGATTCACATTTGTTGATCGCGCGGGCTTCGGACGGTGGCGCCTGACCGCCGGTAGCGAAGCCGAATACCGCGCCTTGATGCATCGAATCGCGCGATGAGCAATTAGTCACGGCTCTCGTAAACAAATGCGGCCGGTTATCGGCGCGGCGGGTGCACTTTCCCGACGGAACCTAACCCGCAGGCAGCACACGACTTGACAAAAGCAGTACCCGAGCCTATATAGGGCGCGCAAGTCGACCCGACTTGCCCGGCACCACGCAGTGCAGGATCGATTCACCTCGTAGGAGGCAGCCGCAATGGCTAGAGGGAAGGTGAAATGGTTCAATGATGCGAAGGGTTACGGTTTCATTGAACAAGAGGGCGGCGAAGACGTGTTCGTGCACTTCTCCGCGATTCAGATGGACGGGTTCAAGACGCTTGCCGAGGGCCAGGAAGTCGAGTTCGAGATCCGGACCGGAGACAAAGGGCTGCACGCCGCGAACGTAACCCGAGTCTGACCTCCGCTCCTCCGAGGCACGTTCCTGCTACCGCCTGCCGCTGATCACGGCAGGCGGTGCTGCGTTTAGGGCCGGCGACACACAAGATTAGCTTCCAAACGAGAGGCTGCTGGCGCGCTTCGCCGGCCGCTCCGCTTCGGAACTCAGTCTTCTGCATCCGTGTCTGCACCGACGACCATCGAATCGCCCGTCGTTACGCCCCCGGCGTCTCCTCGACTCTTTCTCGTCGACGGATATGCGCTCATCTATCGTGCATTCTTCGCGCTCATCTCGCGCCCGCTGACGACGAGCCATGGAGAAAACACCTCCGCCGCGTGGGGGATTGTAAACTTCCTAAACAGGCTTGTCACCGCGCACAAACCGGAATACCTGGGCTGGGTACACGATTCCGGATTGTCGTTCCGCCACGAGGCGTATGCGGGATACAAGGCCACGCGCGAGAAGCTCACCGATGAGCTCCAATCGGATTTCGACCGCGGCATGGAGCGCATCCGTCAGCTCCTCGAGGCGTATCGTGTTCCGATTATCACGGTGCGAGGCTACGAAGCGGATGACGTCATTGGAACACTGGCTGGCAAGGCCGTCACCGCAGGAGTGAACGTCGTCGTCATCTCGGGCGACAAGGACTTTCAACAGCTCGTCCGGCCGGGAGTATGGCTGTTGAACCCTGGACGCGGTGGTCCCGCGAGCGTTGAAGAACACTGGGTAGGTGTCGAAAACGGAAGCGAGCGACTTGGAGTTCCTCCTCATCATGTAACCGACTATCTCGCTCTCGTCGGTGACGCGTCCGACAATGTGCCTGGCGTCCGCGGCATCGGTGAAAAAACCGGCCAGGAGCTCGTGAGCACCTACGGTTCGCTGGATAACATCCTCGCTCACGCCGCCGAGATCCCGAAGAAACGACCGCGCGAAGCGCTGCTCGAGCAAGCGGATATGGCGAGACTCAGCAAGCAACTCGTCACTATCCGCGACGATGTCGAGGTCGAGTTGGAGCTCGATCGATTGAGGATCGTCGAGCCGGATCGAGAGCGGCTTCGCGGACTCTACGTCGAGCTCGAATTTCACACGATCATAAAGGACATCGCGCTGACCGAGACCGAAGTCGTCGTCGAGCGCCCGAAGACCAATTACGTGACGGTCGACAGCGTCGCGATGCTGCAAAAGGTCATCGCGCGGGCGCGCAAGGCGCCGCATATGGCCATCGACACCGAAGCCGTGATCGACAGCGCGTCGCCGACCGAAATGGATCCACTACGCGCAACGCTTGTCGGCATCGGAATCGCCGTTGCCCCGGGCGAAGCTTACTACATGTCGTTCGGCCATCGTGAGTGGGAGGAGCCACAGGGCACTCTCGCGTTAGGCGACGCGACCGGTGAGCTTGGCGCCGAGGAAAAGGACGCGGAGGACGGCGAGCCAAGGAAGAAAAGTCCTCGTAAGCGCGCTGTTTCTAAAGCGGAGCCGGCGAGTATCGCTGGCCGTGCGCTCGCAACGTCGGGACGTCAGCGAGTCCGAAACCTGCCTCCGATATCCGATCCGGCGCTCGCGCCGCTCCGTGCATTGCTCGAGGACGCAACCGTTCCGAAGACCGCACAAAACGCCAAGTTCGATCTGCTCGTGCTACGCGGCGCGGGAATCGAACTCCGTGGTCTCGACTTCGATACGATGGTAGCGAGCTACGTGCTCGATCCGGGTCGCCGCTCTCACGGCATCGACCAGCTGGCGTTGGAGTTTCTCAATCACAAGATGACGACGCTCGCAGAGCTCTGCGGTCGCGGCAAGGACTTGATCCCATACGATCAGGTGCCTGTCGACTGCGCGCGTGACTACTCCTGCGAAGACGCTGACTTCACCTGGCAGCTGCGCGGCGTGTTCGAGCCGCAAATGGAGACCCTTCAACTCGCGCGGCTCTTCCGTGACGTCGAGATGCCTCTGGTCGGCGTGCTTGCCGAGATGGAATGGAGCGGCATCGCCATCGACGTCGAGTGGTTCCGTACGCTCAAGGAGCGCTTCGAGCGTGAGCGCCGGCGCGTAGAGCAGACGATCTACGCCGAGGCGGGCCAGGAGTTCAACATCAACTCAAATCCGAAGCTGCGCGAGATTCTCTTCGACACGTTGGGGCTGCCTGTGTTGAAGAAGACGCCGACCGGGCCGTCGACCGATGCCAGCGTCTTGCAGCAGCTGGCCGATGAGGGCCACACACTTCCCGCGCTGCTCATGGAGTACCGGGAAATTGCGAAGCTCGAGAGCACGTACATCGACGCACTGCCCGCCTACGTGAATCCCCGCACCAGTCGCGTCCACACATCCTTGAGTCAGACGGTTGCTGCGACCGGTCGCTTGTCGTCCAGCGACCCAAACCTGCAGAACATCCCCATTCGTCGTGAGCTCGGTCGCGACATACGCCGCGGCTTCATTCCGCGTCGCGGCTGGCAACTCGTCGGCGCCGACTATTCACAGATCGAGCTGCGGGTCCTCGCGCACCTCTCCGGCGATCCCGCTTTCGTGCAGGCGTTTCAAACGGGCGGCGACATTCACCGCCAAACAGCCGCACTGATCTTCGACGTACCCGTCGATAGCGTGACGTCAGAAATGCGCAGTAGGGCGAAGACGATCAACTTTGCGACGATCTACGGCCAGGGCGCGCGCGCTCTGTCGCAACAGCTGAAAATCGCGCACGCGGAGGCGCGGGCGTTCATCGATCGATACTTCGAGCGCTTCAAGCTCGTGCGCGAGTATCTCGATTCCATGGTCGCATTTGCGCGCGATCACGGCTACGTACAAACAATCCTCGGACGCCGACGCTACATACCGGAACTGCGTGATAGGAACTTCAACATTCGCGCATTCGGTGAGCGAACAGCCGCCAACTCGCCCATTCAGGGGTCCGCGGCGGACCTCATCAAAATCGCGATGATTCGCATCCATGATGCGCTCCGTGCGCGACAGATGAGCAGCCGGATGTTACTCCAGGTTCACGACGAACTGGTGTTCGAAGTGCCAGGACCGGAGCACGACGAGTTGATGGCGCTCGTGAAGCACGAAATGGAGCACGCCGCGCAACTGTCGGTACCTCTCGTCGTGGATCTGGGCGAAGGCTCAAATTGGCTCGAGACCAAGCTGGCCTAACCGCCCGCACGCGTCGGCGACAGTTGCGACGATGGGCCCCTTTCAGCCTTGCATTGTGCGATGCAAATCGCATTTCCAAGCGGGATTGAATCGCACTCGAATTCCGAACGCAGCGTGATCTTTTTACGAGACAAGCGGTTAGGTCGTATTAGGGAGGCGGCCCTCTGATTGCCTTGATGGAACTGCATTCCCCCCAGCCACGTCTCACGCGGAAGCCCGGCTTCCATCCCTATGGCTCGCTCCCACCGTTCGGGATTCACGCTCGTCGAGTTGCTGATAGTGATCGTCGTCATCGGCATTCTAGCCGCGTTGGCGATACCGCGCTTTCAGTCGACCAAAGGCAAAGCGTATCTCGCCTCGGCGAAAAGCGATTTGAAGAATCTCTCGACTGCCGAAGAATCGTTCTTCTACGAGCATCGCACCTACTCGACGAGTCTCGATTCGCTCAAGGCAGTCTCTTCCCCCGGCGTGATTCTCGTCGTTGTGAACGCGACGGCCGAGGGTTGGGCGGCGACGGCATACCATCCAAACGCGTGGCCGCACACCTGCGCCCTCTTTTACGGCCCTGTAACGGCGGTCGCGCCGGCGACGGCCGAGGGCCAGATCGCCTGCAACTGAGACCCGCGCGTTCCACCGCGGGCAACGAAGCAGATCGTTAGGCGTGGCGAGTCACGACGATTTCGACCCGCGCACATCGCTGGCCGAGCCGGCTCCCTTTCGAGAATTCCGTTCTCGACGTGAAGGAATGATCTACGCCATGGATGGCGGTCTGTGGCTGCATCGACACGTCTGGAAGGGTCGGAAGCTCGCGCATCTCGTATCGACTGATCGCGAGCGATTGCTCGCGTACGGTCGTCGAGCCGGCCTACCTGCCGAGCGCCTTCAACATAAGCCACTCAAGGATCCGCGGACCGGCGTTCGCCGCGAGGCGTGGCACTGGGATCTTGGCGGGCCGGTGCTACCGCCGCCGACCGAACGGTACTGACGTTAGGTCAGACCGCTTCGCTGACACCGACCTCGCGAAGCATCCGCTCGACGTCCAGGGCTTCGCCGCGAAGTCGCAGTAGCTCGCTCTGTAGTTGTGCGTGCAGCCGCGGCCGCCGTCGAAACAAGAGGTACGTCCGGGCTCTTCGACGAGCGCGTCGCAATCGCTCACGCAGCAAAAAATTCACGTCTGCCGCAAGCGGCAGGCTCGCGACGTACAAGGCGGCGACCAGCCAGCCGGCAAGCCAGGCGACGAGCGCACCCTGAGCGATATAGAACAACAGCACGAGCGCTGAGCCAGCGACGATTGTTCGCATCGCTGGATCGGAGGCACTCTCGATCGAGCGGCGAGCAATGAGTCTAGCTCCGTGAAAGGGCAGCCAATGATTCAGCGTTCCCCAAAACGCCATGGGTCCGGCAATGGCGAGAACCCAGCTCTCGCGAAGGACGAACGGAGCAGCGTGACGACGCGCCGCCGAGACGCTCACGTCGTCGAGTGAGATGCCATGAATGGCGAGTCGGTCCTCGAAGGCCTCCAACGACCGCAACAGACCATCTGTTCGCGCGCGAAGGCCGCCATCTGCACCTCGGATCAGCGCGCGCCTGGCACCCTCGATGCGGTGGGCGATCGACACGTCGATGCGTAACGAGTGAGATGATCCAACCGATGCTGGTTCGTCCCGGAATAACGCCGCGAAGAGCGCCGAGAGTGCGGCAGCGCGCGAGGCATCATCGATGCTCTCATAGTTTTGCGTGACGGTACGCAACCGTGCGTCGATTTCTTCGGTAAGGGCGGAGACCGCATTGTCGCCGCTGATATTCCATCGGTCCAGCGCGATTGGCTCCCCGACCTGAACGAGAACTCGTGTTCGCGGCGTTTGCTTGCGTTCGAACGTGAGGCCAACCGGTACAATCTGTAAACCATGAACGCCGCCCTCGTCGCGCGCCTCGAGCGCAATGCGCGCGGCGCCAGTACGAAGCGGCGCGAGGGACGGCTCGTCGTGCGAGATCCCCTCAGGGAAGACGACAACCGCGCCGCCCCGGCGGAGCACGTCACGCAGCGCGCCAAACGCCAGCGTGTTGCGTCGTGGATCGATCGTTCCGGAAACCGTCCGTACGTCGCTACTCCTAACGAGTGGGACGACGCCGACCCAAGTCAGGAATCTCGCGAGTGCGGGACTCTGGAACAGTGTCGATTTCGCGGTGAGCACGATGCGACGCGGCATCGCCCAGCCAACGAGCAGCGCATCGACCAACGCATTCGGGTGGTTGACGACGAGAATCACCGGCGCGGCAGACGGTAGCCTATCGAGCCCTTCGACGTCGATTCGACGATAAAACCATCGGAGCGCAATACCCGCGACGCTTCTCAGCAGCGCGTACAACATCACGCCGCTCGCAATCGCTGCGGTCGCCGATCAGGAACTCCGCGCAGGACCCAGATCGCAATCACGAACATGAACGCGACGACGAGGACTGCTGCTCGATAGGCGAGGCTCGTTCCGATCGGCCCTTCGAGAGCCCACACCGTGAGCCCCCACAGCAATGGTCCGATCACGGCCGCAACGCGGGCTGACAGGAGCATCAGGCTGAAGTACCGTCCGGCCTGGACGTCGGGAATAAGCGACAACAGCAGCGGCCGCTCGATCGCATTCACGCCGCCGAAATTGAGCCCGATGGCGAGACCCACGAGCCAGAACGCGCGCTGCGTCGTCACCGCCATCATTGCTCCGAGCAACACCACCCAGATCCAGAGTGTGATGTTGAGCGAGCGCTTCGCGCCGATGCGATCGACCAGATGCCCGAAAAAGTAGCTCCCGAAAATCGCCGGAATCGTGAGCACCATGAAAAGGGTGACCTCTTTCCCTTTGTCGAAGCCAACGGCGCGGACCGCGTAGAGTGTCATGAACGTCACGATCGTGCCAATCGCGTCCTGATACACGAGCGAAGTGATGATGAAGCGGAGAGCACCCGGATGCTCACGCGACGCGCTGACGGTCTGGGCGACGTCGCGGAATGCCTTCCGCACGTTCACCCGAGTTCCACGTGGAGCAGTATTGTGATCCCGACAAATCAAGAACAGCGGCAATGAGAAAAGGAGAAACAACACGCCCGTCGGAAAAAACGTCGCTACCCGACCTCCATTCGCTGTGAATGGCATGATCGTGTGAAGCACATTGTTCACGCCGCTACTGAACGTCACGACTCCGGGAAGCCCGCCGGCGAAGAACGGAACGACGAGCGCAACACCGACGATGGATCCGACGTAGCCGACGGCCACACCGAATCCAGAGAGCCGTCCCTGCTCTTCCACCGGTACCAGCTCCGGCATCATTGCGTTGTAAAACGGCTGCGCGCCCTGGTAGGCGAAGTTCGCAATTACGAACGCAATCAGAACCGGTAGCAGTGACCCGGTGCTCGCGCGCCATCCTGCTGGAACGACAGCAGGATGCGCGATTCCCTGCCCAACGAGTGGTAGCGTCGTTTGTCCGAGAATTCCGATCGCTGCGCAGCCGAGGCAGGATGCAACTGTGAACCACACAACCCACGGCTTGCGTCGTCGCCGCACATCCGAGATCGCGCCGAGTACGGGTATCGCGGCAACCACCAGGATGGACGCGGCCGAATTCGCAACGGCGTACACGAGGTCCGTCGAGCCAAGATCGCTCACCAACCACACCGAGAAGTACAGTGTGGCGATGTTCATCGAGAAGATCGTGTTTGCGAAGTCATACAGCGCCCAGCTCCAACGCTCGATGGCTGGCGCGCGAACGACCGGACGGATCTCTCCATCCGGTAGTGTGAGAGGCATGACGTGCTGCGGGTGAGCCATGGGCTCGCTCCTTGAATCCAGCATGTGTATGGACCTTAGCTACCGGCCTCTCTCCCTGGGATACGTCGGGTGACGTAGCGCACGCCCACAGTGTCTCATTGACGGGTTCATCGGCCGGTCCAAATTACGACCGATGCCTCACTTCCGCCGCATCGCCATGTCGCACGCTCTCGGAACGGTTCCTCGCCGCAAGATGAGCGCACCGCTCGCCTGCCATCGCACCACCATCGTTTGCGTGGCGCTCGTTGTTGTCAACGCGTGCGAGAATCGACGAGGCACGCCGGCAATCGATTCGTCGGTTCCCCTTCGTCCCGCGAATATCGGCACTACGGGCGCACCCGCGACCACAACGTGGGACGCACGCCTGGGTCCTGTGCTGTTGATCAGCGGACCGTCACCCGACCTTGCCACCATAGTCGTTGGTGACTCTTCGCGCGCCGGCGGCGACACGGTAACCGAAAGCGAGGCGATTGCGATTCGATCGACATCCGCGCTTCTCATCGGTCGCGGAGACTCGGTTCAAATCGGAATCCTTCAGGAGGTCCACTCACCGAAAGGTGAGGAGGATTCCGAGTGCACCGGTTGGCCAGCCTGGAAAATCACGAGCGCGAAAGCGGGCGGTGCGCTCAGCCCGTGGTCCGTGGGATTTGTTGGCGCCACCGTTCAGCCGATTCGAATGGATTCGATCGAGAGTCTCAGTCGCGTCGACTCGGCACGTCTTGCCGCTGACGTTACTCGGCTCGCGTCCACGCTGCCCGGCGGTGGCGGCGAACGGTTCACGGGGTTGCCCTTCACCGTGACCTCGCTCTGGCGCTTCCGGGCGGGGCCGGCAGCCGAGGGCGTCGTCGCCAATCTCGTTAGGCACGTGAACCAGGAGGCGCGTCCGCTCGAGGAGCGAACACTCGTCATTGCCGAGCGCGACAGCACTCGCCGCGACGAACGCTTCATTCTCGCGTATTACGACCGGTCTCAAGGCGCCGAGGAGACGGTCGAAAGTCGCGATGCGCTGGCTCTCGCGCGGGCGACGCCGGATGCACAGCCGATGCTTGTCGTCGGTCGTGACTACGGGGACGGGATGGCGTACGCGCTCATTCAGCGCGACCCCTCTGGCCGTTGGCGGGACAAGTGGCACAGCCCGCGCGGCCACTGCAAGTAACGGATGGACTACTCGACGCGCGCAAGAGTAGCTGGCGGAGCAGCACGGCCCCCGATCCCGGCGAGTGCGGCGAGGGTCAGCACGTATGGCAGCGCCAGAACGAGCTGGTAAGGAATATCCAGCCCCGTTGCTTGCGCGAGATACTGAAGCGATGTCGTCGCCGCGAAAAGTAGTGCGGCCAATCCGACGCCAATCGGATTCCAGCGTCCAAGGACGACAATCGCGATCGCAATGAAGCCGCGGCCGGCCGACATGCCTTCCACGAAGGTGCCGGCCTGGGCGAGCACTAGCACGCCGCCTGCGATTCCCCCCAACACACCGGCAACGACAGTAGCGGCCAGTCGATAACGTCGAACGGATATCCCAGCGGCAATCGCGGCTGCGGGATTCTCTCCGATGGCCCGCAGCGCGAGGCCAGCATGCGTGTTCGTGAGCCACCACCAGGTCATAGGCACCACGGCGTACGCGAAATATGTCACTGCCGGCTGTGCGAACAGTGCGCTGCCGATAACGGGCACCTTCGCCAGCAGCGGAACTGGAATTGGGGCGCTCGTCGCGATGGACAGGGCCGCTCCACCGGCGCCGTACAGAGTACGGTAGAGCGTCCCCGTAGCTCCGAGAGCCAAAAGGGTGATCGCCGTGCCCGTGATGATCTGATCCGCGCCCATGCCTAACGTGGCAAAGGCGAACACGAGCATGACGAACAGACCGGAAGCGGCGGCTACTGCGTAACCGAATGCGGTTCCTCCGTGTGTCGCTCCGAGAAGCGCGCCAAATGCGCCACCGAGAACGACGCCCTCGAGGCCAATGTTGATCAGTCCCGCGCGCTCGATGATCAGCTCTCCGCTCGCCGCGAGCAGCAGCGGCGTGGCGGTCCGAATCGTTGCTTCAGCGAAGGCGCTCACCAGACCAGCGTTCATACGGATGCCTTGGCTTCCTGAGCCTCGGGGGGAACCACTGATTCCGTCCGGGTCCTCGCTGCTCCCATCTCGAGCGGCCAGGCAACGATGAGCCCAAGGATGATCAACGCCTCGACAATCGAAACGACAACGGAAGGAACTCCGGCGTCGCGCTGCATCGCCGATGCTCCAGCTTCGAGACCACCGAACAAAAGACCGCTTGCCACTACACCCAACGGATCGAGGCGCGCCAGGAGCGCGACCGCGATTCCCGTGTAGCCATAGCCCGGTGAGAGGTTCTCGTAGAGCGCGAAGGTCACGCCAGTGAGCTCGATGGCTCCAGCAAGTCCGGCGATTGCACCGCTCGCGATGAAGGCGCGGGTCGTCGTTCTGGTGACATCGATCTGACCTGCAACGCGAGCGGCGTCGGGGTTTGCGCCCACCGCGCGCAACCGGAATCCGGCAGCAGTATGTCGAAGAACCCACCACGCGACCATCGACGCGGCAACGGCGATGATGAAGCCGGCATGCAGACGGGAGTTGGGCAGAATGCGCGGCAATCTGGCGGCGAGCGGGATCGTCGTCGATTGGGGATAGATGTGCAACGGTTCCTGGAGCGGCCCGCGCACGAGAAAGCCGACGAGCTCCACCGCCACGAAGTTTAGCAAGATCGTACTGATGACCTCGAGGACGCGAAACCGCGCTCGCAAAAGAGCAGCGATGCCCGCCCACGCGGCGCCGGCGCTTGCCCCGGCAACGAGGGCAATCCACGAGCTGGCGAGACTCGAGCCGATGCGCGGCACGAGCGAGATCGCCGCCGCCGCCACGGCACCGGCAAGTAGCTGGCCCTCCGCTCCGATATTGAACACGCCCGCTCGAAATGCGACTGCTACCGAGAGGCCAGTGAGGATCACCGGAGTCGCTCGCACGAGCGTCGCGGACGTAATGGCGTACACTGATCCAAGCGAGCCGCGAAAGAGCGCAAGCATGGCGGATGCAGCGTCGAACCCCAAGGCTGCAAGAAGAATGGGGACAACGACGACGATGCCACCAAGGACGAAGACAGCTCGCGCGAAGGGAGTCCGCCAGAAGCTCGACTGGTTCACGAGGCAAAGGGCGAAGACACGATCTCCGCGAGGATTGATGGTGCGTCGCACCGGCGCTGATCGCCGTGGACAGCGCAACCTATTAGGATTGCGTCGGTGAGCTTGTCCCTTCCCGCTGACGTCACGACGCGAGGCGCAACGGGTCTTGCGGGTGACGACGCCGATCCACGCCGATGGCGAGTGCTTGCGCTGCTCGCCTGCGCCGAATTGCTCGGCATGTCGTTGTGGTTTGCCGCGAGCGCTGTTTCCTCACAACTCGGTGCGATCTGGCACCTCGGACAGTCGTCGTTAGGCTGGCTTACGGCGATCGTGCAGCTTGGCTTCGTCATCGGCACCGCCGTTTCGGCATTGCTCAATCTCGCGGACATCGTTCCGGCGCGCTTCCTCTTCTCGATCTCGGCATTGCTCGGGGCAGTAGCGAATGCGGCGCTCGTGATCACGCCAAGCTACCGCGGCGTACTCGCGTGCCGCCTGCTGACAGGGTTCGCGCTCGCAGGGGTGTACCCGCCGGCGATGAAGATGATATCGACATGGTTCCGCGCACGGCGCGGCCTCGCCGTCGGAACGATCGTCGGTGCCCTGACAGTTGGAAAGGCGGGCCCGTACCTCGTTCACGCCATGCCGGGCGCGGGAGTTCGGCCTGTCGTACTCTCGGCCAGTGTCGGAGCCATGACAGCCGCGGTATTGGTACTGCTCTTCTATCGTGACGGCCCGTTTCCATTCCCACCGCGGCGCTTTTCCTGGCTCTTGGTGGCCACGGTCATTCGTGAGCGGCGCTTTCGCCTGGCCACGGGTGGTTATCTTGGCCACATGTTCGAGTTGTATAGCGCGTGGACTTGGATCCCGACATTTGTCGCGATGAGCGCAGCGGCTGGCGGTATGCCCGCGGGTCCCCATCGCGAGGCACTCGCTGCACTCATTACGTTCTGCGCCATTGCGATTGGCGGCATCGGCTGCGTATGGGGCGGTATCGTCGCCGATCGGCGCGGGCGCGAATGGTTGGTGACCGTCGCAATGACAGCCAGTGGCGCCTGTGCGCTCCTCATGGGCTTGACCTATGGCGCGAGCCTTTGGCTACTCGTAGCGGTGTCGCTCGTTTGGGGATTCTTCGTCATTGCCGACTCGGCGCAGTTTAGCGTTCTCGTAACAGAATCCGTCCCGCCGCACGCCGTGGGTACGGCGCTCACGGTGCAGACATCGATTGGATTTCTCCTCACGATGGTCTCGATCCAGCTCATACCGCCGATTGCGGCAGCCATTGGATGGCAGTGGGCGTTCGTAGTCCTCGCCGTCGGTCCCGGCGCTGGCATTGCGGCGATTCAGCGTCTCCGCCGAGGGGTCACCCCAGCCCCAGCATCGCCCGTCCCACGAGCTCGCGTTCGTTAGGCACCTCCCGCAACCGGCCCGCGTGCACGGCCACTACACGCGTCGCCAGCGCGAGCACCTCGTCGAGATCATTGGAAAACACAACGACGGCCGATCCCTCCGCGGCCGCGGCGCGCAGCCGCGCGTGCACCGCCGCCGTAGCACGAATATCGAGACCTCGAGTCGGATTCTCCGCAACGATGAGCGGCGGACGACCACTGAGCTCACGCGCGAGCACCAGCTTTTGCTGGTTCCCACCAGAGAGCGAGCTCGCAGGCGCCTCGATGGAGGAACTCCGCACGTCGTAGTCTCTCATGAGCATCTGCGCCTCGCGGCGTCGATCTGCCCAGTCGATGCGCCCGCGGCGCCTGCCGGCACCCTTCAATGCGAGATTCTCGATGAGCGAGAAACCGAGAATCAGCGCGTCGCGGTGACGATCCTCGGGAATGAGAGCCGGCTCGCCACGTCGCTCCAGCACTCCCCGTACGGGAGTCGTTCGACCTGCCAGCGCGCGCAGGAGCAATTGGTGCCCCGAGTTCTCCAGCGCGGCGATTCCGATAATCTCGTGCTGCCGAATCTCCAGGTTTGCATCGACGATGCGCTCGGTGCCGCGATCGTCCGCGAGAGTCACCGACAAGAGGCGGAGCACCGCGCCGCCCTGCGCAGAGACAGTTTCGGGCTCTGATGATGTTGGGGGCGCCGCCCCGAGCATCGCCTCGGCGAGTCGATCGGCCGTTGTCTCCCCGGCTATCGACGTGAGCACCGTCCTGCCGGAGCGGAGCACGGTCACCTCGTCGGCCACGCTCAATGCCTCCGACAATTTGTGCGTGATCAGGATGACTGATCCACCTTGAGCGGCGAATGAACGTATCCAGCCGAGCAGATCCCGCGCTTCCGCGGGCGCGAGTACCGCGGTCGGCTCGTCCATTATCAGGAGGCGTGCGCGGCGCGCTAACGCCTTGAGAATCTCCAGGCGCTGCTGTGCTCCGACACCGAGGGACTCGGCTCGCGCATCGGGATCGATCGGAAGTTGGGTTTCCGCGGCGATCGCGCGCACGCGTGCTGCAGCACTCGTACGAGAAAACCTGCCATGGCCGCCTAACGCGATGTTTTCGGCGACGGTCATCGCCGCCACGTTCGTGAAATGCTGATGCACCATCCCGATTCCGGCACGGATCGCGTCCGCTGGCGATGCGAATCGCCGTTCGTGCTCATTGAGCAAAACACGGCCGCCATCTGGCTGCAGCATGCCGAATGCGACTCGCATGAGTGTCGTTTTCCCGGCGCCGTTCTCACCCAGGACGGCGTGCACCGTCGCCGGGCGCACCACCAGCCCAGCGCCGTCGAGCGCCCGCGTTGACCCGAAGCTCTTGGTGATTCCCTCGAGCCGAAGTGATGGCGCGCGATCCGACGCCGTGCTCACAACCCCGTGGGCGCGTCGAGAAATCGCGACTCGATGCCGAGCTCACTGGCGATTCGTTCGCCCAGCGCTCGGATTCCGAGTGTCTCGGTTGCGTAGTGGCCCGCATAGACGATGACGAGACCGTGATCGCGTGCCAGTACCGCCGTGTGGTGCGGCCCTTCACCGACAACGATCGTGTCGATGCCGCGGTCCAGCGCCTCGCGAACCGTGTCCGAGTCAGCCCCCGCGCCGGTGCAAATCCCCCAGCGTTTTGTCACGCGATCGGGCGCAAATGGTGTGGCGATCGCGTCGCCTCCAAATTCTTTGGCAAGCTCTCTGGAGCGATCGACCAGAGCCGAGGTCGAGACGTTCGCTGTGCCGCTCACGCCAACCTCGATGGTTTTGTATCTTGCAAAACCGGACGACGGCGTTAGGCCAAGCCGTCGTGCAAGTAACACGTTGTTGCCGAGCTCGGGGTGCACGTCGAGCGGCAAGTGCGAAGAATACACGGCGATATCCTTCGCAATGAGTTTCGCGAGGCGTTCGTATGACGGTCCAACGAGCGGCTGCGCGCCGCCCCAGAACATTCCGTGATGAACGAGTAGCAGATCAGTGCCGACGCGTATGGCCTCATCGACTATGAATGACGAGAAATCGACCGCCGCGGCGATGTGGCGCACGTCGCGCCTGCTTGTGAGTTGGAGACCGTTCAGAGCGCCCGGATAGTCGGGTATCTCTGCGGTTCGAAGCAGTACGTCGAGGCGAGCGGCGATCGATTGGGAGTGCGCCATGGAGCGACCCTACCGAGCCGCCGCGATCGTTTTGGGGATGTTGAATTTCCCCGCGAGGATCAAGGCACGTGTCGAGTCCACGACGCGCTGCGTCGCGGCCGGTATCCGCGAAACGAGGCGCGGGTTGAGCACCAGCTCGACAACCTGTTCGCGCATGCCGAGAGTGATGATGCCGGGTTTGAACGTGTGGTCCCGGACTGCGCGCGCAACGGTGAGAAACGCGTGTGGCAGATCGATCGCGACGCTACCGATTGTGACTTCTGGCGCCAACTCGTTCTGATTCGAGTTCGTGCCGAAGATGTAGGCGTGCTTCGCTTCGCGCACGGCCTGAAATATTCCGAGCCCCGCCGCATCGGCATTCTGGAAAATGACGTCGACTCCGCTCGCAAGCTGGGCGAGAGCTTGCTCCTTTCCAGCGCTGACGTCGTCCCAATTACCGATGTATCCCGTGACAACCTTCGCCGCCGGGTTGACGCTGTGTACACCGGCCTCGAACGCTCGAAAGCTTTCACGAACGGGAGGCAGTTCGGTGCCGCCTACAACACCGAGGCGGTTCGTACGCGTCATTACGCCGGCAACGATTCCAGCGAGGTACGATGGTTCGGCGAACCCAAACACCATTCCCGAAACGTTGCCGCTGGCGGTATTACCAGATGTTATGACGTACTGGGTTTTCGGATACGATGGTCCGACGGCCCGTGCGGCATCCTGGAACTCGAAGCCATGCCCGAACACCAAGTTGTAGCCCTGATTCCCATACTGTCGGAAATTCTCCTCGAACTCGGCGGGCGTTTTCGTCTGTATGTGACTGACACTCGCGCTCAACGAATCGCGGATCCGCAGCAAACCCTGGTACGCACCCCCATTCCACGACTGATCAGAGATCGATCCCGGCGTCAGCAGCGCGACGCGGAACGCGGATGCGGTCGCAGGCGTCTCTGAGGAATTCCCCTGCTTCGAGGGGCCACACGCGCCAATCGCGACTGTGAGGAAGACGATCTGAAGCGTGTGGAAGCCCGTGGAAAACTCGCGATAAAAATCGTGTAAGCTTTGCCTAAGTGTGTATGGTTCTGGCACTTAGTTACCTGTGGATTATCGGCATGAGCGATAGCGCAGCAGATCGGTCTAGTGCCGCGTGGATATTTTAGTAATGGCGCATTGCTGGCTTCTCAATCGTAGCGCTATCGATATTCCTCGCGCTTGTCGCGAAGAATCAGCTCCATAAGCCGATCTAGATCATCGGCCGAATAGAACGACACGCGAATCGATCCCTTCGACTCTCCGTTGAGATCGATCTGTACGTCGGTCTGCAGATAATGGCGTAGCTGATCCTCGAGCTGCTGAAGTGCGGGATTTCGTCTACGGCCGTTTGCGGTCGAGCGCTCGGCTTCCGTGGGAGTCTTCTCGCCTCGCTTGGCCCGTACCCGCTGTTCCGTCTGCCGAACGCTCAGGCCGTCGGCAATGATCTGGTCGGCAATCCGGATCGCCTCTTCGTCGGTGGTTCCTGCCAAGGCCCGGGCATGGCCGCCCGAGAGCTTTCCCGACTCGACGAGGTGCTGGATCGAGTCTGGAAGAGTGAGCACGCGAAGCAGGTTCGTAATCGTGCTGCGATCCTTGCCGACCGCCTCGGCAACCTCCTGGTGCGTCAACGAGAATTCACCAAGAAGGCGCTGGTATCCTCTGGCTTCCTCGACCGCGTTGAGGTCGGCGCGCTGGAGATTTTCGACCAACGCCAGGACGAGAAGCGCCTGGTCGTCAAAGTCTCGAACAACAGCAGGGATGTCCTTCCATTGCAGGTTGGTAACCGCGCGGAGTCTTCGCTCGCCGGCCACAAGCTCGTAGCTATCACCCCTCCTCCGCACGGTAATGGGCTGAAGCAGGCCGTTTGCCTTGATGGATGCTTCGAGTTCCGCCAGCGCAGCCGGCTCGAAGTCACGTCGTGGCTGGTAAGGATTTGGCCTGATCCGCGAGGTGGCGATTCGCTGAAGGTCCGATGCGGGGACCCCTGCGGTTTGGGTAGAACCGATGAGTGCCTCGAGGCCTCGTCCCAGCCGGCGCGGCTTTTCAGTGCTCATGCCGTCTGCTCCGATTGTCCGCCAACAACCTGAATATCGGGATGCGTAACCGTTGGAGTCGACTGCTGACGCGTAGAGACGCGTTCGATCAATTCGCGCGCGACACTCATGTATGCCTGCGCACCAACCGAGGCGACGTCATAAAGGATGATTGGCTTCCCGAAGCTGGGCGCCTCAGCGAGACGAACGTTTCGCGGAATGACTGTCTCGAACACCTTACCGCCGAAGTATTCGCGGGCTTCGGCCGCGACTTGCCGGGATAGATTGAGCCGAGCGTCGTACATTGTGAGGAGCACGCCATCGATCGCCAGAGAGTCGTTAACGCTCCGCTGAACGAGGTGAACGGTATTCAAGAGCTGCGACAAACCCTCGAGCGCGTAGTACTCGCACTGAACGGGAATGAGCAGCGCGTCGGCCGCGGCGAGCATGTTGACGGTAATGAGGCTCAGTGACGGCGGACAGTCGATCAGGATGTAATCGTAGTCGCTCACTATTTCAGCGAGCGCATTACGCATTGCCCTATCCCTGCTCGGATGGTCAACGAGCTCGACCTCCGCACCTGCAAGCTCTGGCGTTGCCGGAAGCAGATCAAGGTGACGGAACTGTACTTCCTTCATGATTGCGTTGCGAGCCGTCGCGCTACCGATGAGGACGTCGTAGACGGTCGCGGCAATCGTCTCGCGGGAAGTGCCAAGCCCGCTCGTCGCATTCCCCTGTGGATCGCCATCCACCAGCAGCGTGCGTTGCTCTGCGGCGGCCAGGCTTGCGGCGAGATTCACAGCGGTGGTGGTCTTCCCAACGCCACCCTTCTGATTTGCAACGGCAATAATTCGGGCCACGGGGCTCATGCGCGTCGGAGGTCCCCCAATATAGGCGCCGTGACGCGGGCACGCGTAGATGTTTCACGTGAAACATCTCCAACGGCAGCCTAAACAAAGCGGAGGCTAAAGCAGCACAGCAAGAGGATCCGCATTGGCTTGTCCCCTGGACCATTGTGGCGTCATCATAGCGCCTTAATGTCGTTATTAGCGCGGCACAAACTGCCATTTCGCCGTAACGCTGACCTGAACTTTCTGTTGCCCAGCTTCAATCGGAGTTGGCGCCGCTGCCCGAACGTCCATGTTAAAGACTTGCATTCGATAAACCGGTCGTGGGCCGGCATCCGCCGTCCCCAACTCCACGAGAGGACCAAGAGAGCCACCCGCTGCACGCGCCATTGCCTCGGCGTCGCTTCGTGCGCGCGACACCGCCTGGGCAAGTGCCTCGTGCCGCGCCGAATCAGCGTTCGACGCGAACAAATCCAACGAGTTGATTTGGTTGGCTCCTCTCGAGAGCGCGGTGTCGAGAACCGATGCAATCTGATCGATCCGTCGGACCTCGACCCTAACGACGTTGCTGACGACGTAGCCAACTATTGTCGTGCGCTGTGTTGCCTGATCATACCGCGTGTCAGGAGACACGCTGTAGTTCTCCGTCGACACCTGCTCGCGCGAAATGCCCAACGCAACGATTGCGTCGATGATTGCTCGCTGTCGTTGCGCATTGTCGCGCGCCGCGGCGTTCGCCGTCGAGGCACGCGTTTGGACGCCGACGTACACAGCGGCTCGATCCGGCGTGAGCTGCGCTTCGCCAGTCGCCGCCGCCACGATCTCCGGGTGCGGCGGATTAGCGATGCTCGCCTGCGCGAGCGTTCGCTGCGCCGAGACCGAACCGACCAATAGCGTAGTACAAAGCAACAACATGGTGGGGCGCCGCATCACTCCTCCGTTCTTTGGTTACGACGTGAGATACACTCGCGACCTCGATCGCGATCCCTTCGGCGCCGCTCCCAACAGACCGCCTTGCGAGTGAACGATCAGATCATCGCGGTCGCTCGGCGTCGCTTCTCGATTTCGATCAGGAGATTCTGAAGATCGTTGGGACTCACGCCAGGCACGCGCGATGCCTGCGCCAGGGTTCCCGGGCGGATGGAAGCGAGCTTCTGTCGCGCTTCTACCGAAAGCGAGAGCATTGCCGTGTAAGGCAGGTCCGCATCGAGCTTGAGTTGCGCCATCCGGCGCATCTTGTCGGCCTGCTCTCGTTCGCGCTCGAAGTAGCCGGAATACTTGATCTCGAGCTCCGCGGTCACGACGGCGTCGCGATCCAGATCCGCGCCAACTCCGGCTGCGGCGAAGAGATCCGTCAGAGTCACGCCCTGACGCTTGGCCAACTCCGTGATGCGCACACGGTGGGCAAGAGGGCTCGTGCCAGCGCGCACGAGTATCGCGTCTGCGATCGTGGGCGAGATGCTGGTCTCGTTCGCAAGGCGCCTCGCAGCTGCCTCGGACTCGAGTCGCCGATCGATGATCGTCTGCTCGCGATCATCGTAAATGCCTAGCTGCTCGCCAAAGCCAGACAATCGCCGAAGAGCATTATCCTGACGAACCGTTAGGCGAAACTCCGAGCGCGAAGTGAAGAGGCGATACGGCTCATCGACTCCTCGTGTGACAAGGTCATCCACCAGAACACCGATGTACGAGCTCTCGCGTCCGAGCGTGACGCCGGGATGGCCAAGGGCGGCGCGACCGGCGTTCAGCCCGGCGAACGTTCCCTGCCCTGCCGCTTCCTCGTATCCGGTTGTGCCGTTGATCTGTCCCGCGAAGTACAATCCCGGCAGCGCTCGCACCTGCAGCATCGCATCGAGCTGCGTTGGGGGATAGTAGTCGTACTCGATCGCGTAGCCGGCGCGAGTCATGCGCGCTCGCTCGAGGCCCGGAATTGTGTGAAGAATGTCGAGCTGCACGTCGGCCGGAAGAGAGGTCGAGAGACCATTCACGTACAGCTCGGTCGTATCGTGCCCTTCAGGCTCGAGAAAGATCTGGTGCCGCTCGGCCGCTGGGAATTTGACGATCTTGTCTTCGACAGATGGACAATACCGAGGTCCACGCGAGGCAATGGCGCCGCCATACATCGCTGACTTTTTGATGTTCTCAGCGATGATATGCTTTCCCGCTTCCCCCAGGAAGGTGATCCAGCAGGGAAGCTGAGCCGGATGCCGAATCGAGCCACCGTCTCGTCGCGCCGCAGGCCAGAAGTGCGACCACGAGTAATCGAACTGCTCGACCTCGCTCTCCTGCCGCTCGAGACGCGACAGCCCGACCGACCTCCCGTCGACGCGCGGTGGCGTTCCTGTCTTGAATCGCGCGACCTCGAGACCGATACGCTCGAGTTGTTCCGCGAGATGTGTCGCCGCGGTCTCGCCGGCACGGCCGCCAGCGAATTTCGTCTCGGTCCCTATGTGGATGCGACCGCGGAGAAAGGTTCCGGTGGTAATGACAACGCAGCGCGCGCCGAATCGCCGTCCCTCGAGCGTCTCGACGCCGAGAACACAATGATCGTCCTCATCGAGCACCAGACGCGCGACGGTTCCTTGGACTGGCGCGAGCGCTGGCTGTTGCTCGAGAAGGCTCCTGACTGCTCGGCGATAGAGGCCCCGATCACATTGCGCTCGGGGTGCCCATACTGCCGGTCCCTTGCTGCGGTTCAGCATGCGGAACTGCAACATTGCGAGATCGGTGGCCTTGCCCATGATGCCGCCAAGAGCGTCAACCTCGCGCACCACTGTGCCTTTGGCCACTCCGCCGATCGCCGGATTGCACGACATCTGGCCGATCGTCTCGAGCGCACTCGTTATGATGGCGACCCGTGCGCCGACGCGAGCAGCAGCAACGGCGGCCTCGGTTCCCGCATGGCCCGCACCCACGACGATGACGTCGAAGTCGGCTTCGTTAGCTCGTGAGGTCGAAGAAGGCATCATCCAAAGTTATACTCAGGTCCACACACGGAAACGGACCAGAAATGTCAGTGCCCATTCCGAGCGGTGGCCCAACGCTGTTCATCCGGCGCGCAGCTTATGAGCGATCGGGCCTCGACCGGGTCGCCATTGACGAGCGTTTCGGGCTCACGGCAGATGAATTCCGCGTCGATGGGGCGCTCGTCGCGATCGGACCACTCTCTGCCGAGGACTCGCTTATCGACATCATCGCAGAGCTCGAGTCGAACGGCTTGAATTACTTCGACGATTTCTTCGAGCTCACCGGTAATTGGCCCGAGTGGCTGACGCTGTTCGCTGCCGCTAATTGATCCGCGTTAGGCATTCTTACTTCCGTGTTTGGTCGGCTCACTCGCGCCCGTCGGTGGCGTGAGCGGACCTCGGCGTAAGAGGCCATGCCAGCCGCACTCGTAGCACCAACTGGTCCGGAACCACGGCATGATCGCATTCCACCCGCGGGACTTCACGCGAAGCGTGACCGCATCGCAATTAGGGCAGCGGTCCCCATCAGGGAGGATAAAGAAGAATACGATGGTCGCCGCGATGAAACGCAGGATAAAAAAGCCGACGAAGATGAAGGCAAAAATGACCGCATCCGACATCGTGGCGCCCTCCCTGCTACAGCCTCTGCTCCACTTGGAGCCACGGCTCCACATACGCCAAATCACCTTCAATTCGCTCGATGATTACTTCAGTTCCCTCGACCACCGACGTGTCGTCGAGGCTCCGAGCGCGCAGCGTACGCTTCTCCGATCCGACATCGAAGCTGATTCGTCCTTCGCTTCCCGCGTCGATGGAGGCAACGACCCTCGCAACGTGTCCTTGAAGCACGTAACGCTCATCATCGATATCGTGCTCGACCGACATGGACGCCGATTTTGCGACGAGCCATCGCGTCAACAACACGGCCGCGACACCAATTATCAGCGCCGCGAAAAATGCCCCCCGCCCTGATAGCACGCGCAAAAGCGAATACCCAGAGGCTCCGAAAGCCACCGCGAACGCTGCAAGAAGAGGCAGAGACGTGCGGCTCGCGCTGTCGGACGAAGCCGTCGTCGACGTCGGCCGACGCTCGATGCCGAAAAGCATGATGGCGACGCCGATGAGGAGTCCAAGAATGAAGGCTCCGAGATACACAGCGGTCATTTGCGCCCGTTAGGCACGAGATACTTACGGAACCTACAGGTCAGGGCCACGGTTCTCCGGGCGCTCTCGAATTTGCTCCCCGTACCGTCTGCCAGTGCACGAAGAAAGCCAAGTGGTGTCGGCAAGGCCTGCCTGCTTCAACGACCGCGAGAATGTGGTGGCCCGAGACAGCAAAGGAAAGGGAGTATGCGGCTGGCCGCTATCATCGCGAGGCGGACGCGTGGCGTTGCTCGACAGTGTCGTGGGCAAGTGCGTCTGCCAGGAAGTCGCTAACGCGGCGTTCGGCGTAATACTCGGGGCGCCACGGCGGTCCCGCGACGAACCCAACATGGCCGCCGCCGTTGGTGAAGTCTGCGGTCAGACAGCGATTCTTGTTCACGATCGCCGCTACGTCGTTCAGAACATCGGCGGGCAGGAACGGATCGTCCATCGCACTCAACAGTAGTGTCGGCCTGCGGATCCGCCCGAGAAACTGCAGGGAGCTCGATCGCGCGTAATAGTCATGCGCGTCGCGAAAACCGTGAATGGGTGCCGTCACCACGTCGTCGAACTCGTACAAGCTCCGGGCGCGACGCATTGCGTCCAGATCGAATAGTCCGGGGAAACGCCGCAGCTTCTCTTCTGCCTTGCGACGAAGCGTTCGGAGAAAGTGTCGCTCGTAGGTCCGTGAGAAACCCTTCGAGATGTATCTCGACCCGCGCTCGAGATCGAACGGCACCGAAATAGCGGCGGCAGCCCGTACGCGATCGGGAAGCGCTTCGCCACGTTCGCCTAACCATTTGAGAAGCACGTTTCCGCCAAGAGAAACGCCGCAGAGGACCAGCGGCGCCCGGGGAAATTCCTGGAGCACGCGATCGATCGCGAAGGCCGCATCGCTGGTCTCGCCGGAGTGGTAGAATCTCGGGGCGCGATTGAGTTCGGGTCCACACCCGCGGAAGACCAGCATGTCGGCGCCCCAATTCCGTCGCTGCGCCATCTGCAACAGGCCCCCCACGTAATGAGACCGCACCGTGCCCTCGAGGCCGTGAAGCAGGAAGAGCCGAGGACGCTCAGGGTCGGCGTCGAGCCGCAGCAGATCGATAAAATCGTTGTCGGGTGTGGACCAGCGCTCTATCCGTGTAGAGACTGCGGGAGCGCGACGAGCGAACTTACCCCAGAGCGTCTGTGCATGCGCACCAGGTACCCACCAAGCGGGGCGGTACGTATGTTCGCGGGGATGAGATTGAGATGGCACTGCGAGCAAGCTAATCGATGGAAGTTCAGATCTTTGGCGTGAAGAAAAGCGCGGACACAAGAAAGGCGCTCCGGTTTTTCTCGGAGCGCCGCATCAAGACACACTTTGTCGACTTCACGGAGCGGCCGGCTTCGGTGTCCGAGTTGCGCCGCTTCGCACAAAAGTACGGCGTCGACGCACTCATCGATCGGGAAGCGAGCTCGTACTCGTCGCTAGGCATGCTCTACGCGACCCTCTCGGACGAACGGTGGCTCGACAAGCTCGCCGAAGAGCCGCTGCTTTTGCGCATGCCGCTCGTGAGACAGGTTGGTCAGAGTGTGAAAGGGCTCACGATTGGTCTCGCCGAAGAGGAGTGGCGTCGATGGACAACCCCATGAGCCGGGGTCGACTTTTGGCGGTGTACGACGCGCGATGACTCAGATTCAGGTATCGAACGTCGCCGTGGAATTCGGTGCGACGATGCTTTTTCGCGACGTCACGTTCACTGTTTCGGCGGGCGAGCGCTGGGGCATCCTCGGCCGTAACGGAACGGGAAAGACCACACTCTTTCTGCTAATCACAGGCGAAATCCAACCAACGCGCGGAAACGTCGTTCGCCAAGCTGCGCTGCGTATCTCTCTACTCGATCAGCACCGAGAGTTCGGATCGGCAACCACTGTGTGGGAGGCAGCGGCCGGCGGACTGGCGGATTTGCTCGCCCTCGAGCAATCACTGCTGGAGCAAGCGCATGCATTGAGTGAAGACGCCTCTGAAGAAGCGTTGTCGCGCTACGGTCATGATCTCGAGCGCTTCGAGCGCGGAGGTGGTTATGAGGCGACGGCGCGCATCGATTCGGTATTGCACGGACTTGGCTTTGAGCCACAGCAATCGCGGGCCACTCCGGTCTCACAGCTGAGCGGCGGGGAACGGGGACGACTAGGTCTTGCTCGTGAGCTGGTGCGCGGCGGCGACATTCTACTTCTCGACGAGCCAACGAATCACCTCGATCTCGAGACCACGCGCTGGCTGGAGCAATTCCTTCGGGACTCCCCGATGACAGTGCTCCTCATCAGCCATGATCGCGCTTTCCTTCAGAACGTTGCCGATCACGTATTGCATTTCGAGGGTGGAACCGCGACGGCGTACGTTGGTGGGTATGCGTCGTTCATCACTCAGCGAGACGAGCGGCGCCTCACTCAGCAGCGGGCATTCGACAAACAGCAGAAGAGCATCTCTCACGAGCAAGATTACATCGCCAGGAACATCGCTGGACAGAACAGCAAGCAGGCAAAGGGCCGTCGCACGCGGCTGGCGCGCTTGCCCCGGCTCAGCACGCCCGCGTCCGACGACGACGCGATGGCGATCCGGTTTGATGTTGGGCAACGAGGCGGCGACCGCGTGGCGATGGCGGAGCAGGCCGCGATCGCGGTCACCGACGCGGGGAGTGGCATTAGGCGCACGCTTATCGAAGGCTTTACGGGATCATTACGTCGTGGTGAGGTGCTGGGACTGCTCGGTCCGAACGGCGCCGGGAAGTCGACGTTTTTGAAAGCACTCGTTGGTCAGCAGCCCGTCGAATCGGGGGAGCTTCGACTCGGCAGCGGCATTGATGTGGGATACTATCGCCAGGATTTGTCGCAGGTGCCGATGGAGAAAACGCTCTACGATATCATCGCCGAGCTACGCCCATACTGGGAACGCCGCTTGGTCCAGGGGCATCTGGGACGCTTCGGGTTCTCGGGTGACGAGGTGCAACGTCGTCCGGAAACGCTTTCGGGCGGCGAGCGCGCGCGTGTCGCGTTGGCGATGTTGATGCTCTCGCGTTCGAACTTGCTCATTCTCGACGAACCGACGAACCACCTCGATGTCGAATCGATTGAAGCGCTCGAGGATGCTTTCGAACGCTACGATGGCACGGTGATTCTGGTGAGCCACGATCGCGAGCTGCTTCGCGGCTTGACGGAGAAACTCTGGGTCCTGCACGAGCGGCACATCACCGAGTTCGACGGAGGGTTCGCCGAGTGGGAATCGGTCAGCGCGGAACGAGAGCACGCCGCGTCAGTGCGGGCAAGCGAAGAGGCGGCCTTACGCCGTGTGCATGAACGACAGCGCCTCGAACGCTCGCGACGAACAGACACCGGAACGCGCACGTCGCGCGACGTCGCGCGCGAGCTCCGCCGAGCGCAGCGCGATGTCAGCGAGATCGAGCAGCGCATCGCGGTTCTCGAGAAGGAAATTGCAACTCTCGGCGCGCAGCTCGAAGACCCACAGCTTTATATCCAAGCCAAAGGGTTGAGCCAGGCAAAGACGCTTGGCTCACAGCTGGAGCAGGCCAAGCGAGAGCTGGACAGAGCCCTTGAGCGATGGGGCGCCGCGACGGGCGAGGTCGAAGAACTGAATCGCGAGCTCACTGCAACCGAAACCTGACGCGGCGACGGGTGCGTACGAGGGCATGATGCTCGGACCCTTGCTTCTTCTTCAATTGGCTGTTGTTGCGCCGCACCCGGAATCGACCTACAGCACGACAGCGCTCGCGTCCTTCATTGCCGAAGCTGCGGCGAAGAACCGCGTTCCGCCGCCAGCGCTACGCGGCTATCGCGCTCGTGTGGAATCGGAGCTTTCGCTCATCGTGCGTGACACGCTCGGTCGAGAGCGGGCGGCGCAGGTGGAGCAGTTCGCGATGAACGCGACATGGGACCGAGGTCAGCGCTATGATCTCCGCGTCGTTGGCTACCGCTCGGAGTCGGTCGGGGTTCCCTACTCCGCAATGTCGTTCGCCCGTAGCTGGACGATTCCGTACCTCTATGGCGACCGCTTGACGTTAGGCGTCGACTTCTCAACTAGCGGATCGCGGCAAAGACCTGACACAGCGGGCAGAAAGCGACAGCATGACCGAGCGGGCGACACTTTACACGCCGTTCATCCTTTGGCCCTCGATCGCGAGCGGTACTACCGCTACTCCGGCGGTGATACGATCGCGCTGCTGCGATCGCGGGAGAGGACGATACCGATCGTCCGCGTACACGTGAGACCCGTCTTCGATTCAGCTGCGCGAGAGACGAGAATCGCCGCGTTCGAGGGAGAGATCGACTTCGACGCCGTGCGATTTCAGATCG
This sequence comes from Gemmatimonadaceae bacterium, assembly GCA_036496605.1. Classification (NCBI taxonomy): domain Bacteria; kingdom Pseudomonadati; phylum Gemmatimonadota; class Gemmatimonadia; order Gemmatimonadales; family Gemmatimonadaceae; species Gemmatimonadaceae bacterium. The sequence continues at coordinate 133,237 of DASXKV010000004.1, forward strand.
TGCGCATGCGCGGGCAGTTCGTCGCGACGCCAGGTCCAACGCGCTCGCGGCCATTCCTCGCGCGGCTCCCGGGCATCGTGGCCGTCGCCTACGTGGAGTACGTGAACGCCGAAGTGGACGGCCAATACTGGCTGCCGGCGTTCCAGCGATCGGAGTTCCAAGCTTCCATTGCACCGTTAGGCGCGCAGCGCTCGATTTTCAGGCTGGTCTCGCGATTCGCCGGTCTCGATGTCGATCAGGATCTTCGGGCGATTGCAGCCGACAGCGCGAGCGTGGTTCTCTCGGCACGGGACCAGCCCGAGGTCATCCGGCGACGGCTCACCTTTGCACCAGCGGATAGCGTGAGCCGCTTTCGAGACTGGATTCAGCCGCTGGGCGGCGCCACCGAAAGTGTCAGCGGCTCGGATTTCGACGATCTGGCGCCCGACGCCTGGCGAGCCGACGGTCCGCCACGTTTCGACTTCACGCCGACGAAACTCGACGAAATCTTTCGCTACAATCGTGTCGAGGGAGCGTACACCGGACTCGCCATGGGTGAACGGTTTCGCGATGCTCTGCCCGGCCTGACGGCGCACGCCTACGGTGGCTGGGCGTGGGGTGATCAGACGCCTCGAGGCGGCGCGTCGCTGATCTACGGACACGGACCCTGGACGACGGCGCTTCGCGCCGAGCGGATTCTGGCGAGCACGAATGATTTCACGCCGCCGCTCGAAGGCGGTAGCGATGCGTTTGGCGCGCTCTTCTTCGGTGTCGACGATCAGGACTACGTGGAGCGGAACACCGCCAGCGCGAGCCTAACGCGGGCGATCGGTTCGGTGCACGGAGCGCTGATCACTCTCCAGGGTGGCGTCGCCGGCGACAGGTCGCGGTCGGCGACAATCGATCGCTCCATGCTCGGCATCGGCCACTTTCGAATCAATCGCGCGAGCGCGTTGGGCAACTACGTATTGGCGACCTCCACCCTCGAAATTCATCCGGACGTCACCGGAGTGTTTCTCGAGCCCGGAATTGGTCTCACTGCCTCCTACCAGGTCGCAAGCGGTGACCTGGCTTGGCGGCGTTCAGAACTTACCGTGGCGGCGCGCCGCAACATTAGTGACTTCGTAATCGCTGCCGTTGCACAAGGCGGCATCGTGCAGGGACGTTCCATTCCGCCACAGGCGCTCTTCGAACTTGGTGGCGAGAACGCCTTGCCTGGTTACGAGTACAAGGAATTTGCGGGGGATCGGTCTGCAACGGGCGGCATCCTTACGAGCTACACGTTTCCCGTGCTTCGCCGGCCTTGGCGGATCGTACGCTCGTTCATGCTTCCCGGGCTGAGCCCAGGCCTGGCGACCGGTGTGCAAGGAGGCTGGGCCGAGGCATCCAACCCCGCAGTGCTCGCATCGATTCAACGCCTCGATCCAAACGCAGCACCCGACTGCGCCGCGCTCGGCAACTGCCCGGCGCCGCTATCCGTGCCGACCAATGGAGTACGCGCTACGGTCGACGTGCGGCTGACCTTCTTCGGTGGGTTGATCGGCGTTGGCGTCGCACGCGTGGTCGACCGCGCGTCGCCGTGGCGCCTGGCGTTTCGCTTCGGCCAGGAGTACTAGAACTCGCCGATAAAGCCGATCTCGGGCTCGAGCTCAAGGCTGTGCTTCTCGAAGACTTGTCGCTGTGCAATCGCGATGAGTTCGCGGACGTCTCGCGCTGTGGCGTGGCCCAGATTCACCATGATGTTCGCATGGATGTGAGAGATCTGAGCGTCGCCAACGCGGAACCCCTTGAGGCCGCACTGATCGATTAGCCGTCCCGCGCCAACCCCTTCGATTTTCTTGAAGACCGAGCCGGCGCTCGGGTGCCAATCAAGCCACGGGTGCTTGCCGCCGCGCCAGCTGAGATTCTCCTGCATGATGCGGTGAAGCGTTGCCGGGTCGCCCCTAGTTAGGCGAAAGGTTGCGGCGAGTACGATGTCCCGACGGTGGTGAAAGACCGTGTCGTCGTAAGCGAAATTCACATAATCGGGCCCGACCGTACGACGGTCATTTTCTTCGCTGAGTATCTCGCACGACTCGAAAACCTCAGCGATGAACATGGTCCGTTCGCGCTCGGGAGCGGGAGAGAGGAAATGGAGGTTCTGCCACACCGCCCCGCCAACGGTGCTGGGTATGCCGACGTAGTGCTCCAGTCCCGACCAGCCGCGGCGCACCGATTCAAGGATCAAATCCTTGACCACCGCACCGCTTTCGGTCCACAGCGTGCAATCAACGTCGTGTTCATCGAAGTTCGAGTGTCGGGCCGTGTTTCGAATTACGAGCCCGCGAAAACCCTTGTCGCCAATGAGAATGTTGGCGCCGAGGCCAAGCAGGAAATACGGCACGTCGAGCTCGCGGGCGATGAGCACAGCATTCGCAAGCTCGTCGGCCGTAGTAGCTTCGAAGTACAAGTCGGCTGGTCCGCCAATTCGGAAGGTGGTGTACGGTGCGAGAGTCTCATCACGACGCAGACGTGATGACGAGCCGTTGTCGGCGCGAGTCGCCTGGTTGGCGCTCGCGGCGATGCGTTTGGCGACGCGGTCCAATCGACTGAGTTGTTCTTTGTCGCGGGCGTTGATCGCCGCCACCGATGAGCCAGACATGTCCAGAAAAGAAATAATGGGGGCACGCCTCACGCCATGGCGCTGCATCTTGCTTGTCGCCCTGAGCGCAACGACGCTTGCGTCGCCAATCCTCGGCCAACGCGCGGAGTTGGAGCGGCGCATCCAGCGCCAGGTGCTACCGAACGGACTCGAGGTGATTGTCGTCCAGAATCGCGGTGTCCCGCTCGTGACGATCGAGGTGGATGTGCGAAACGGCTCGTTCACGCAGGGTCCGCAATTCGAGGGATTGTCGCACCTTTACGAGCACATGTTCTTCAAGGCGAACACGGAATATCCGGAGCCGGACCAGTTCGTCGCCCGTGCCTCGGAGCTCGGAGCGGTGTTCAACGGACAAACCCGCGAAGAGATCGTCAACTATTACGTCACGCTCCCGGCCGATAGCCTCGAGGGCGGGATGCGTTTTCTCGCCGCGCCACTCAAGGGTCCCCTGTTTCGGCAGGACGAGTTGGAGCGCGAGCGCTCCGTTGTGATCGGCGAGTACGATCGAAACGAATCGAGTCCGTTCTACCACTTCACCACCGCGATCGACAAGGCGCTTTGGACGACAGCGTGGAGTCGGAAGAACCCGCTGGGTGAGCGCGACGTCATTCTCCGGACGACGCCGGAGCAGATGCGCTTCATTCAGCAGCGATACTACATACCGAATAACTCGGCGATCGTCGTCACGGGTGACGTTGCCCCCGATCGCGTCTTCGCGATCGCGCGATCTGTCTTCAGTGACTGGAAACGCGGTCCGGATCCGTTCGCGGCCGATCCGATTCCACCCGTGCCGCCGCTCGAGCACACAAAGGGCGTCATCACCGAGCAGCCGGTCGGGTCCGTCGTCGTTATGCTGAAGTGGGAGGGGCCAAGCGCGGTGCAGGGTCCCGCATCAACCTACGCGGCGGACGTGTTTTCAGATGTTCTAAACCAGTCCGGCTCGCGCTTCCAGAAGCGACTCGTCGACAGCGGTCTTTTTCAGTCGATTGGCGTCAATTACTACACACTGAACCACGTTGGACCAATCACGATTGCCGGCGAGACGACACCCGAGAAGCTTCGGGAGGCGTTGGCGGCGCTCGACGACGAGATTGGCAAGGTGACCACGCCGGACTACTTCAGTCAGGAAGAGCTGGAATTCACGAAGCAGCATCGCATCGTGGATGCGATGTTCCAACTCGAGCGTGCGTCGGGGTTCGCGCATCAAATCGGGTTCTGGTGGGCGGTGACAGGCCTCGACTATTTCTACGGCTACACCGATATGATGGCCAGGCAGACGCCCGAAGATCTGCGCAATTACGCGAAGAAGTACATCATCGGTAAACCGCACATCGTCGGTGTGCTTCTGTCGCCGGAGATGCGCCAGCGAATCGGTCTCACCGAAGCCGAGCTCGCAACGCCGCGGGGCCAACCATGATCAGGGCGATCGCACTGGCGGCCCTTCTCGCGGTCGCGCCGGGAGTCGCCAAGTCGGCAGCGCCCATTCCAGTCGCGACGGCCAACGCGTTTGCCGCCGCCGACACGTCGACATCGGAATTCGACGCCGATGGTATTCACGTCATTCTTCGCCACAACAATGCGAGCGATGTCATCGCGGCGAATCTGTACTTGTTAGGCGGCGTGCAGCAGCTGACGCCGGCGACGCAGGGTATCGAGGCATTTCTCCTCGCGGCGTCCGAGCGTGGAACCAAGCGCTATCCGAAGGACGCGCTGCGCATTGCGACGAACAAGACGGGCAGTGTCATCACCATCGAGCCCGAAGACGACTGGACGGTCTTTGGCCTCCACGCGCTGCGCGCAACGCTCGATTCGAGCTGGTCGATCTTTGCGGACCGTGTGACGAGCCCGGCGCTCGACAGCAGCGACGTCGAGCTCGTACGAGCACAATTGCTCGCCGCGGCCAGCCAGCAGCGTCTCCATCCAGACGCGGAGCTTCGGATCGTCGCGGACAGCTTGCTGTTCGTCGGACATCCATATGCACTTTCGACGGAAGGAACCGAGCGATCGCTGGCCGGCATATCCCAGGCAGCGCTGAAGGCGTACTTCGCGACTCAATTCGTGAAGTCACGCATGTTGCTCGTCATCGTTGGCAATGTCGAGCGCCCGCGAGTCGAGGCGTTGGTGCGCGGAACGCTGGCCAAGCTTCCGGCGGGCAGCTATCGCTGGACGAGTCCGCCCACCGTGAAGAACGACAAGCGCGCACTCGTCGTCGAGTCGGCTCAGCTCCCGACGAACTACGTCATCGGCTACTACGCCGGCCCGCCGGCATCCAGCCCCGATTACAATGCGTTGCGTGTCGCCACCGCTGTACTCTCAGGCCGTTTCTTCACGGAGATTCGATCGAAGCGAAACCTGAGCTACGCGGTCGATGCACCGTTCATCGAACGCGCGGTCGCCACGGGCGGCGTGTACGTGACCACCGTGGATCCGGAGCAGACGCTTCAGCTGATGCGCGACGAGATCGATGAATTGCAGACGGAGCTCGTGGATCCCGCGGGTCTCCGGCGACTCGTGCTTCAATTCATCACCGATTACTTCCTGAAAAACGAAACGAACGCGGACCAGGCCACGTTCCTGGCACGCGCGGAGCTGTACGAGGGAGACTATCGCACGGCGGATCGGTTCGTCGACAATCTGCGTCAGGTTAGGCCCGAGGACGTCCGGCGAGCCGCTCGTGACTACATGCACAACTTCCGCTTCGTCTATATCGGCGATCCGAGCAAGCTGCCGAAGGACTATCTCAATCGGTTTTAACCGACCGACCGTCCGCCGCCGCCGAGAAGCTCGCGTGCCGGCGCGGCAATCGCCGCGTTCGTGGCGATTATGCTACCGCCGAATGCGGTATCCTTTCCCTGCCAGTCGCTGAACACGCCGCCTGCCTCTGTGATTGCCGGGTAAAGAGGCGCAGAGTCCCAGGGACCGACGATCCCGTCGACCATGACCTCAGCGCGTCCCGTGGCGACGAGCAGATAGCCGTAGCAATCGCCCCACGAACGACTGATAGCGGCAGAATCCGCAAGGCGACGCCATCCGTCCCGCAGGTCGAGTGTGCGCGAGAATCGCTCATCCGTCGTGAGAACGGTTGCGGCACTGATCGAGCTCGTCGCCGACACATGGGCGCGTGTTCCATTCCACCAACAGCCGAGGCCCGTCGCGGCGACGAGCATCTCGTCTAGCGCCGGAAAGAACGCCGCACCCGCGAGCACCGCATCATCCTCACAAACCGCGATGAGACTTCCCCAGAGTGGAACGCCGCGCACGAACGTCTTCGTCCCATCTATCGGGTCGATGAGCCAGCGCCGCTTCGCGGCTGGCAAATGCGTACCGAACTCCTCGCCGACGACACCGTCGTCCGGAAATCGCTGCGCAATCCACTCGCGGGCGGCCTGCTCCGCACTGCGATCGGCAATCGTCACTGGCGAGCCGTCGGTCTTGGACTCGATAGTCAGCGCAGAGCGAAAGTGACGCAATGCAACGCTACCCGTGCGGCGTGCGAGCTCCTGCACCGCCTCGAGGAGCAGCGTTCGGTCGGCACGTTGTGTCGAAGTCGACGGCATCCTCACGCGCCGAACTCGTGAGCAATCTGCCGCCCGTCGAGCGCGCCGTCGAGGAAGCGCGCAGCGTCGATCACGGCGCTGGAAATGCCGCGGTGCTCCAGCGCGCGCAGGTCGTTGATGCTTCCAACGCCGCCGGCAACGGACACGCAGAAGCGCGATTGCTCCGCGACGTCCTCGAGCAGCGCGAGCTCGGTCATTCCCAGTCCCTCTTCCGAGGCACGAACGGTCACGACCAATTCGCGAAGGGGAAGGTTGTTGAGCTCATCGACCACATCGAGGATGTCGACGGGCAGCGTCCGAACCCAACCACGCCTAACGACGCGCCTGTCGCGAACGTCGGTCGCAACCCCGAGCGACCCGGGATAAAGGTCCGCCATGTCTGCCAGCCACTCGGGCTCGTCGAGACCTCGACTTCCCACCACTACGTAATCGACGCCCACTCGTAGTAGTTGTTCAATCTCACTCGCGGAGCTCACGCCCGCGACCTGAACATTTGCACTTGTCTCACCAAGGATGTGCTCGACTGAGCTCAGGTTCGAGTTGCCGGCGTCCTCCATAACGTGAATTCGTCGAAAACCGAGATCGGACAGACTGTGCAACACTTCATCGGAGTAACCGAACCGGACGCGCCCAACGGAACTCGAGCTAGGTCCGGCCGCGTCGTGCAAGTCAATCGCAGGAATGGCGATCATCTGCTGCTCCTAACGCAGTTCCTGCAGAAAATCGATGGTCGGCAAGAATAGACAATCCAGGACCGACAAGGCAGAGAGCGAAACGCGTTGCACGCGACGGCCTTTGTGAATAGTCTCACACTCCCGGCAAACCACGAGCTCGCCGCGCGCGCCAAGGGTATTTCCGGCTGTAGCTTGAACCGACTGAGGTATTCTATCAATGAAGCTCTGGACTCTGGCGGTGTTGGCGATTGCAGCCACCATCGCCTCATGCGGCGAAATGAAGGGTAGCTCCGACTCGACCGCCACAGCGGCCACGCCGACCCCTGCGGCCGCGACGGCGCAGTCTGCGACCGGAGAGACGGAAGCGCCGGCGCCAATTACAGGCCAAACCGTCGAAGTGAAGATGCTACAGGATGCGCAGGGGAATTACCGCTACGATCCCGCCGATGTAACGATTAAATCGGGCGACGGCGTGAAGTTCATCATGGTCTCGGGCGGATCACACAATGTGGCCTTCGATCCGGCGCTTATTCCCGCCAACGCCAAAGCCCAGCTGTCTGCCAACATGCCTCAGCAGGTATCTGAGCTCTCCAGTCCGATGATGATGAACCCGAACGAGACATACACCATCTCCTTCGGAAAAATGCCGCCCGGTACGTATGCGTATCACTGCACACCGCACCTGACGTTTGGCATGAAGGGCACGATCACAGTTCAGTAAAACCGACCAGCGTCCGCGCCGATGACCGGGAGCTATCGCCGCCGCGCCTCTCGCTTCCGGTCGCGAGCGCCTCGAGCAGGTGTACGCTTCCTGCGAAGTTAGTCCAACGTCATGGCTGCCACGTCCGAGTACCGATTGGTCGTTCCGCGCGCGACATACCTCGCTGCTCGCGCTCGCAACGCGATGCATCGCCCTATCTTCATTGGCGCGGTGAGCGTCGGGACATTCATTACTGCCCTTGTTGCCCTCGTCGTGGTCCCTCAACAAGGTCGGCGCGCCGCGCAAGCGATCGCGCCAAAGCCTGGTGAGCGGCCGGACACGATGGTACTCGTGCAAGCCGTGGCGACGGCGAATGCTCGAGTGGCATCGAGCGAGCTCGCTCTCTCAGCCGCGCGCACCAAGGCGGCGATGATAGCGCAGGCACAAGCGGATACGCTGCTCGATCCGGTCCTCGCGACACGAAGAGATTCGCTCAACCAGCGGCTTGCCGCCCTCGAAGCGTTGCTCGCCCGAACCGAGACGGCTCCCCTTGCGGCCTCTTATCGCGCCCTGGGTGAATCGCGCGAGCTCGCCGCTCATCCCGCCGTGAAGGCTCTGCTGGATTCGCTCACTGATATCGAGCGAGAGCGGGACGCGTCCGCTACATCTGGCGGCGCGGACCCGGTCTTCGTTGCTCTGACTGCGCGAGCGACAGAGATAGGGCATGCGCTGCAAACCATCGGTGTTGCGCGACGGGACAGCCTGAGCAATGCCATTGCTATACTCGCGGCTCCAGTGCGGCCAAAGGCAAGCGAGCTCGTGCAAGCCGACACCGCGCGACGAATCGTGGCACGAGACTCCGCCACAGCAGCCGTCGCGGCAGGTACGGCCCAACTGGAAGCGGCGCGACTTCGCCTCGAGGAACTGGATCGTCGCGCCGAGCGGGCGCGTGTCCTCGCTAATCCACTGAACGCGCCACCTTATGCCATGCTCGCTTCGGCAATCGTGTTCGGGATGGTACTCGGCTTCGGCGCCGCGCTGGCTCAGGAGCTGAGGCATCCGCGGATTGCGGATGCTCGTGAGGCCGAACGAGTTGGTGGTGTGCGCGTGATCTCCGTGATTCGCCCACGTCCGCCATCGCCCGAACGCGGTCGACGTATGGCTGACCGCGTTGCGCCTCCGCACATCGATCCGGGCAACGACGCGCACCAGCTCGTCTGGCTGTTCGTCGCACCGCCAGCGTCGTCGTTGCTGATGCTGACAATCTCGGGTGAGAGTTCTCTCATCGCGGCAATCGTCGCCGCGAATTTGGGAGCTGTGGCCGCCGAGGAAGCTCGCAACGTGATCGTCATTGATACCGACGAGCGACTCTCGCCGGTCTCATCGGCTCTACGGATGAACCCACGCCCCGGGCTGCAAGACATACTCGAGGGACGCGTCAGCTGGCCGGAAGCGACGCGGCATGCGACGATTGGCCGTGATCGCGTGATCGACGTCGTACCCAGTGGAGTCGGTCACACGTCGCCGGACGCCCGTCAGGTTTCCGATTTGCTGAGGCGCGACGCGGCAAGGATGGCACGGCACTATGACACCGTTCTCGTCACTGCTTCGAGGGAGCTGACCTTGAGCGGTTTGCCCGGAGCGCTGCCAATGCACGACGTCATCTACTGCGCTCGCCTCGGCTACACTCGGCACTCCGACCTCAAAGAGGCTATGCAGGGCATTCGACTCGCCGGAGGCAATCCACTCGGTATCGTTCTCTGGGACGACTTCGATCCTGCGCCGATCGCGCCGGCCGAAATCGCCGCTGGCGTTCCGCCCCAACGAACTGCGGAGATGGAAGCACTCGTGGGCGGCCGCGCGCGGTAGCGCAACGTGTGGTCGGACGTCCTGCAGCACGCGGAGCGCCTTCATCTACTACGCCTCTGCCTCTGGGGAGCGATTGCAACGGTCGCAAGCACGGGTGTTCTGATCATCGCGCAGGCGCGCCAGGGATCGGCTCTTTTGCGCCGCTTTGCCTGGGTGTGCGGACTGCTCGGGCTCGTCGAGCTGCTGGTCGCGTCTGTCGACTATCGAAGCGTTCCTTTGCGGGATATCTCCGGCGCAACCCGCCTCGATCGACTCGCGTGGCTTCAACTTGGTCTCTATTTCGGTCTACTCGCAGTCGGGGTGACGATTGTGGCATCCTCGCGCGTTTTGAAGATGCGAACCGCCGACGCAGGCGACCGGTCTCTTCAGGCAGAAGGCGCCGGCGTCGCGATCGCGTTGCACGGTCTGGCGCTCGTCACGCTGGAGCTACTGCTCATCGGCGATATTTCTCGATGAGCCCACGGCCAACTGAGATGTGCTAGCTTCGAAACATTCTGAGTGAGCCAATCGGTACGTTGTGGCCGAACTGACCCTCGATTTGCGGAACGTCCCCAAGTCGGACGCGTACAGAGAGCTCGAGAGCCACGTCTTGGCAGTTCTCGCGGGAATCTCCGACGAGATTGCGGCAATGGCGACGATGACCGCGCTCGCGCACCAAGCGTTCGGCCACCTGTGGACGGGCTTTTACCGAGTCGTCGAGCCAGAGCTGCTTCGAGTCGGACCGTATCAGGGCTCGTTGGGATGTCTCGAGATCGAGTTTGGGAAGGGAGTTTGCGGAACGGCCGCCGCGGAACGGCGTACGATCGTTGTGCCGGATGTCCACGCTTTTCCTGGTCACATCGCCTGCGACGCGCGCTCGCGTTCGGAGATTGTGGTACCGGTTTTTGATTCGTCGGCGGAGCTCGTTGCGGTCCTCGACATCGATTCGAGTGAGGTCGCGGCTTTTGACGAACAAGATCGCACAGGTCTTGAACGGCTCGTCCGGTGGTTTGCACGCCGCTGACATGAGCGTCTGTAGAGCAGCAATCGAGCGCGCTATCGAGGTCGATGCACGCTCTCTAGCGCCGCGCTAACTTTCTCTGCCGATGACGATCAACGGGTACTCTGATCGAATCAACCACGCGCTTGCCTTCGCCGCGAAGCATCACGATCGACAGGTGCGTAAAGGAACGCGTCTGCCGTATCTGACGCATCCGGCGAACGTGGCGATCGTTCTCACTCGTTATGGGCGCGATGAGGACACCGTAGTTGCCGGCATCCTGCACGACGTCATCGAAGACTGCGTGCGCGAGAATTACACGCGGGCGACGCTGGAGCAGCGCATCGGCGACAAGTTCGGCATGACGGTTCTCGACACGGTGCTCGCGGTGACAAACCGCATCACCGATGACAGCGGCATGGAGCTGTCGAGCGAGGAACGCAAGGACGATTATCTCGAGCGGCTCGCCGATGCGAGCGAATCTGCCCGTTGGGTATGCGCGGCTGACAAGCTCCACAATGCCGGCACGATCGCCGCGGATCTGAGGCGCACGATCGATCCGGCAACCGTGTGGGGCCGATTCAACGCTGGTCGCGAGGGAACGGTGCGATGGTATCGGCGCGTCTACGAACGGCTGCGCACGATCGGCTTTACGGCACCGATCATGGACGAGCTGCGCCGCGTCGTCGAGAGTCTGGAGGAATTGGCCGAGAGCGGCGTCGCCGCTGAAAGCGGAGGCACCACGCCGGGGGGCCGTTAGGCCGCTGTCACCGCGCCTGGAGTACGGCCTGGCTCGACGGATAGCGGGTCCGCACGTACTCCTCGAGGATCGAGAGAAACTCGGGAACGATCCCCTCGCCGCGAAGGGTCGTCAGTAGCTTGCCGTCCACGTAAACGGGGGCCTTCGGTTCCTCAAACGTGCCGGGCAGCGAGATGCCAATATTCGCGTGCTTCGATTCGCCTGGACCGTTGACGACACAGCCCATGACGGCGACGCGCATCTCCTCGACACCCGGATGCCGCTCGCGCCACACCGGCATCTGCTCGCGGACGTAGCCCTGAATATCCTCGGCCATCTGCTGAAAGAACGTCGACGTGGTGCGCCCGCATCCGGGACAGGCGGTGACCTGAGGCGCAAAGCTCCGCAGGCCTAACGACTGAAGGATCTGCTGCGCAACCAACACCTCTTCCGTTCGATCGCCATTTGGGCGCGGTGTGAGCGAGACACGAATGGTGTCGCCGATTCCTTCCGCGAGCACGATCGACAAACCGGCCGTGCTCGCGACAATTCCCTTCATCCCGAGGCCGGCTTCGGTCAGACCGAGGTGTAGAGGATAATCGCAACGGGCGGCCAGTCGTCTGTATACCTCGACGAGATCGGCGACGCCCGAGACTTTCGCCGAAATGAGGATGCGATCATGCGCCAATCCGACTTCCTCGGCGAGCTCCGCGGAACGGAGCGCGCTGGCAATCATCGCGTCGATGTAGACCTCATGAGAGTCACGCGGCTCCAGGGCGCGCGCGTTCTCGTCCATCATCTGCGTGAGGAGATCCTGATCGAGCGATCCCCAGTTCACGCCGATGCGCACCGGCTTGCCGTTGTCGACTGCGATCCGAACGATCGTTCGAAAGTTCTCATCGCGGCGCTTCCCGCCAACATTACCGGGGTTGATGCGGTATTTGGCGAGGGCACGCGCACAGTCCGGATACCTGGCCAGCAACAGGTGGCCGTTGTAGTGGAAATCGCCAATGACGGGGACCTCGCACCCCTCGTCCGTCGCACGACGCACGATCTCGGGAACCGCTGCCGCCGCCTGTTCGTTGTTCACCGTGACGCGAACGAGTTGCGAGCCAGCACGAGCCAGCGCAACGACCTGCGCCGCCGTCGCGACCGCGTCGGCGGTGTCGGTGTTCGTCATCGATTGGACGACGATGGGATAGGCGCTGCCGACCGGAACGTCGCCGATCCAGGCGGTGGCGGTCTGTCTGCGAGTGCGAAAGGTCACGATGGAAGGACGTTGACGGCGAATTACACCCGTAAAAGATACTCGTCGCGAGAGGGCCTGCTCAATTGCCGTTGCGCGGGCCGTAGCGGTAGCTTTGCCTCGCAACCGCGCGCGAGACCACCTCTTCAAGGATGTGGGTGATGGCTACTGCTTCCGATGTCCCACCTGACGAGTCGGCACCGGCTCCGGTTCCGGAACAGACCCCGCCGAACGTGCATCGGCATCGTCGCCGCTGGCCATGGGTCCTCGCGGGCGTCATCATCTCGCCGGCCGTGCTTCTCGCGCTATGGACCGTCGTTGCGTTGAACTACTCGTACTCGCGCGGTGATCGAGCGGGCTACGTTCAGAAGTTCTCACGAAAAGGGTGGATCTGCAAAACGTGGGAAGGCGAGTTGGCGATGGTCAACGTGCCCGGCGCGCTACAGGAGCGATGGGAGTTCACCGTTCGGGATGACAGTATCGCGCAGATAATCACCCGATCGATGGGCCAACGGGTCTCATTGACCTACGATCAGCACCAAGGTGTCCCAACCGCCTGCTTTGGTGAGACGGAATACTTCGTCACCGGGGTCCGAGTGCTCGGGCAATAGTAACGATGGCTATTGACCGACTTTAGCAGTCCTCTTACTTTTTCGCCGCGTCTGAAGCCGGGCCCGCCGGTTCTCGGGTCCGGCTTCAGACGTCTGAGGAACTGCGATCACATGGTGTGGTCGTGGACAAGGTAAATCGTCCCGCGGCGTGCCCGCGACGGCGACCGCACATTTGAGGAGCAGGTATGCGTACGACCGGCAAAGTGAAGTGGTTCAACGACGCGAAGGGTTTTGGCTTCATTACCCCCGACAGCGGTGACAAAGACTGCTTCGTGCACTACAGCGCGATCCAGGGCAACGGCTTCAAGAGTCTTGCCGAGGGAGAGCCCGTGGAGTTCGATCTCGTTCAGGGACAGAAGGGGCCAGCCGCCGAGAACGTGGTGAAGGCCGCGAACTGAGGCCGGCGTCGCGCGACAAATTAAGAGAGCCGGGCGATGCAACACCGCCCGGCTCTCTTGCGTTTCATCCGGCGTGTACCACGCGCAGCTCACCTCCTTCATCCCGGAGATGCACGTGACCAGAACGAGCTATTTGCGAGCGCTCATCGTGGCCTTCATGGCCGTCGCTCTATCGAGCGTTCGCGCAACGAGCCAATCACCGGCGCGAGTTGGTATGGCGGTCGGAGTCACCGCACCGGTCAGCGCCTATGGCAGCGACAAGAACGTCGGCTACCACGTCGAGTTGCTCGTCGACGTTCGCGTTCCGGCGACTCCGCTGGGATTTCGCATCGACGGGGCGTTTCACGACATGAAGTACACTGGCAACTCGACGAGAGACCAGATTTTCATGGCCACCGGCGACGCGGTACTCCGGGTGCCGACGGGAACCACCCTCACGCCGTATCTGTTGGGAGGCGTCGGCATCTACAACAGCGAGCACAACCTCTTTCTCGCGACTCACCCGGCGACGGACTTCGGTGTGAACGTGGGCGGCGGCGTCCGCATCGAGCTCAGCGAGGTGACGACGTTTGTCGAGGCACGGTACCATCGCACGAGTGGCAATGCGGCGATTCGAATGCTGCCGGTCTCGCTCGGAATCCTCTTCTGACCCCGAGCGCCTTGCTTCGTCGTTTTGCCTAACGAGGCTCAGCGTGTTGCGACGTCGAGCGCGCGCTGCGCGGCCTCCAACTGGGCTCGCACGGCCGAAGGCCCAGTCCCGCCCTCGACTTCGCGGTGTTCCACCGAGCGATAAGCGGAGAGCGCATCGAAAACGTCCTCGCCGAACAAAGCGTGCGCGGCCCCGAACTCGCTGAACGGCAGCGAGTGCATTTCCGTCCCGCGCTCCTCGCATGTCCGCACGAGATGACCAACGGCCCCGTGCGCCTCACGGAACGTTGCGCCCCTGCGCACGAGATAATCGGCGAGGTCCGTCGCCATCATCGTCGACGAGAGCGCGGCCCGCATTCGGTCGCTGCGGAACGTGCATTCGGCCAGCGCACCAGCGACCGCCGGCAGCACGAGCAGCAACGTATCGACGGCGTCGAAGACGATGCGCTTGTCGTCTTGTAGATCCTTGTTGTAGCTCGAGGGTAAGCCCTTCAGCGTCGCAAGGAGCGTCGTTAGGCCACCGAGCATGCGGGCGGCCGATCCACGGGCAAGTTCGAGTGCATCCGGGTTACGCTTCTGCGGCATCATGCTCGAACCGGATGTGAACCGATCTCCGAACTGGACGAAGCCAAACTCGCTGGAACCGTACAGAATGAGATCTTCGGCAAGACGCGATAGATGACTGCCGATGAGCGCGGTGCCGAACAAGAGTTCGGCGACGAAATCGCGGTCGCTGACAGCGTCGATCGAGTTAGGCGTAACCGCGTCGAATCCTAACGTACCCTGGAGCAACGTCCTCGAAATCGGGTAGGCACAGCCTGCGGCGGCGCCGGATCCAAGCGGCAGAACGGCCGCGCCCTTCGCCGCCGCGCGCAAGCGCGCACGATCCCGTTCGAGCGGCCAAAAGTGCGCAAGCAACCAGTGAGCAGCGGAGACCGGTATCGCTCGCTGCAAGTGCGTGTACGACGGCATCAATGACGTTTCGAGGCCGTGGGCCTGATCGATCATCACTTGCTGCAACTGTCGCACGGCGATATCCAGCTCTGCCGTCGCGGTCATGGCCCACATGCGGGTCGCCGTCGCAACCTGGTCATTGCGACTTCGGCCCGTGTGGAGCTTCGAGGCGACGTCGCCCACCTCGTCGTGCAGCAATCGATCGATGAACGTGTGCACGTCCTCGTCCGATGCGATTGGTTGAACGCCCGACTCGATCCTTCGCGCTGCGGCATCGAGTCCTCGCTCGATGTCGTTACATTCGCCGATCGTGAGGACTCCGGCGCCGTACAGCGCCATCGCCCACGCCTTCGACAACTCGATATCGAAGGGCCAGAGTCGTATGTCGACGCCGATCGAATTATTGAGCGCGTCGAATTGTGGCGCCGTTCCGCCTCCCGCAAAGCGACCACCCCAAAGCTTGTGCGCTTTGGCCGCGGCCTCGACGAAGGCCGCGGTCGTCATGCGACCGCCAGCTCCGGCGGCGGTGCTGCCTCATCGAGCGCCTGCGACTCGGTGACCGATGCGCCTTTTGTCTCGTGCCCTTGAAGGACAGCATCAGCCGTTTCCGCGCTGCTCTCAGTGCGCGCGATCTCCTGATCCTTCAGCGCGCGAACGCGGGCGGGAAGGGCGAAGAGGCGGATGAATCCCGCGGCGTCGCTTTGCTGATATACGTCGTCCTCGCCGAAGGTTACGAAACGCTCGTCGTAGAGAGCATGGGCGCTCTCGCGCCCGACAACAGCGGCAGAGCCCTTGTACAGCCGAAGCGCGACGGTGCCCGACACGCGCGTCTGGGTTGCGGTGACGAACGCGTCATACGCCTCGCGCTCGGTCGTCCACCAGCGACCCTCGTAAACGAGGTCCGCGTAACGAGGAGCAATGAGGTCTTTCGCCGCGAGTGTACGACGATCCAAAACGAGTTGCTCGAGCTCCGAATGTGCCGAGTAGAGGAGCGCACCGCCCGGCGTCTCGTAGACACCGCGCGACTTCATTCCAACGAGCCGATCCTCCACGAGATCGACGACACCGACACCGTGCTTGCCACCGATCGCGTTGAGTGTTTCGATCAATGCTACCGCATCAAGGCGCTCGCCGTTCACCGACACCGGCGTTCCCTGCTCGAAGCCGATAACGACCGTCTCTGGCACATCTGGAGCCTCGAATGGCGTCGCGGTGAGCTGAAGCAGGTCGTCGGGCGGCGCTGCGTTCGGATCCTCGAGGATTCCGCCCTCGTGCGAGAGGTGCCAGAGGTTGGCATCTCGGGAATAGATCTTTTCCTTGGTCGCTGCGACCGGAATCCCGCGCTCCGCGGCGTACGCGATCGCATCCTCTCGGCTGCGAATGTGCCATTCACGCCAGGGCGCGATCACCGGAAGATCCGGTGCAAACGCAGCGTAGGTGAGCTCGAAGCGGACCTGATCGTTGCCCTTTCCGGTGCAGCCGTGCGCCAGCGCATCCGCGCCAACTCGTCGCGCGACCTCGACTTGGCGACGGGCGATGAGTGGCCGCGCCATCGACGTGCCGAGGAGATACTTGCGGTTATAGACCGCGCCCGCGCGAAGCGTCGGAAAGATGAAGTCGCAAACGAACTCCTCGCGCAGATCCTCGACGTAGCACTCGAGGGCACCCGAGGCGATGGCTTTGGCGCGGACGCCCGCCAGTTCACGCTGCCCCTGTCCGATGTCCGCGGCTACGCAGATGACCTGGGCATCATAGTGCTCGCGCAACCAGGGTACGATGATGGATGTGTCGAGGCCGCCCGAGTAGGCGAGCACGATAGTGCGAGGCATGTCAGCTCCGTTGCGCCAAGTTATGCAGTCGACTTGCATAATTAAGCGCGTGGCTTGAGCCGAGTCAATATGGCGTTTCGCCCGCCGCATCATGCAGGGGACGAAGTCTCGTTCGAGACCTCACGCCCGTGCCTGAGGTCGGCGGCCGGCCATGGCCTGGAGGCGCTGAGCGAGCTCGATTCGCGCCTGCGAAGAGCGACAGACAATCAGGATCGTGTTCTCGCCCCCGATGGTGCCGATGATTTCAGGCCAGTCCTGCGCGTCGATCGCTTCGGCGATGGGTTGAGCGCCGCCTGGGAGCGTATGCAGAACCAGGAGCTCACTCACGCCGTCGACCGCATCGAAGAGTTGCGGTAAGAGCGCTTCGAGAGACGGCTTACCTTCGTCACCGCCGAGCGCCTCCGGCCGCATATACCGAACGCCATCGTCCGTGGGTGCGCGGACCAGCCCGAGTTCACGAAGGTCGCGAGATAAAGTGGCCTGAGTGACGCTCCACCCACGATTTTCGAGCAACTTGCGGAGCTCCTCCTGGCTGGCGACGGCGTGGCTGCCGACCAGCTGAAGAATGGCTTCCTGTCGCTCGAATTTCTTCATACTCGGTTCGCGTTCCACGGACGGTAGGATAGCAGGTCCGAGCCATAGTCGACAGCACCAGATCTCCAGCCGGCATTGACTCGCCCTCGACGCATTATTATGCATTCCGGGTGAATAAAATGCCTGTCGGAGTTCTCGGAGCGAGCGGCTATGCCGGCCGCGAGCTCTGTGCACTCATTCTCGACCACCCGGAGCTCGAGCTCGGCTTCGCGACCGCGAATGATCAGCGCGGGGCGACGGCGCGCATTGGTCGGCACGCGATCAACTTCATCGCGACCGATGATGCGCCGCTCGGCGACGCCGCGCTCGTTTTCAGCGCGCTCCCACACGGCGCCTCGAAAGACTGGGTTGCCCGAGCTCGGGAGGCGGGCGCGCGCGCCGTCGACCTCTCTGCAGATCTTCGACCAGGAAATGGCTGCGAGGGCATTCCGTACGGCCTTACGGAACTGATGCGCGAGCAGGTGCGCAATGCGCCACTCGTCAGCAATCCCGGGTGTTATCCGACCGCGATCCTCACCGCGCTCGCACCACTAATTCAGCAAAATCTCATTGCCGATGATTCCACGGTCGTCGTCGATGCTGCAAGCGGCGTCACCGGCGCTGGCAATTCCCTCAAGCGCGAACTGCTCTTTGGCGAAGTGTCCGAGGACTACCGTGCCTACGGTTTTGCGAATGGCCTCGGCAACGTGCATCGGCACTTGAACGAGATGCGGGCGATGACGAGTGCGTTGGGATCCCCCGCGGATCTCGTATTCACGCCGCACTTGCTGCCCGTCGCACGGGGGATTCTCGCAACCATTACTGTGACGCTGCGAGCGCCCCTCACTGGACACGTGCTCGATCCCTGGCGCGACGCGTACGACGCCGAGCCGTTCATCGAAGTCACGGCCGAACCGCCGGCATTGCGCGACGTCATTCATCGCAACGTTGTTCGGATGTCGGCGATACCGCTCGCGGGCACGCGACGGCCGACGCTCCTCGTGCTGTCCGCGATCGACAATCTGATGAAGGGTGCAGCGGGACAGGCGATGCAAAACGCGAACCTCATGCTTGGTCTGAACGAAGGCGCCGGGCTCCCCGCATGACAAACGGAACACGCGTCGTCAAGATCGGCGGTCGCCCGCAAAGCGACCCTGCATTGCCAGGCTGCCTCGCGAAGCTGTGGAACGGCGGCTCGTGCCCGTTGGTCATCGTGCACGGCGGTGGCGACGAAGTCACGACGCTCCAGCGTGCTCTTGGCCTCGAGGCGCAGTTCGTTGGCGGTCGCCGAGTGACGAGCCAGGGAGACATCGATGTGGTCCGCATGGCGCTATCGGGCAGCGCCAACAAGCGACTCGTTGCTTCGCTGGTGAGCAGCGGCGTGCGAGCGCTCGGACTTTCGGGTGAGGATGCATCGCTGCTTACCGCGAGCCCGGTGGATCCCGAGCGTCTCGGCTACGTTGGCGCTCCGCATCGGGCCAACGTCGAGCTCCTGTGGCACCTGCTGGATGGCGGCTACGTGCCGGTCGTATCGCCAGTGAGTCGCAACGCGTGCGCTGGCGCCACAAGCGTGAATTCGTTAGGCAACGCCGCCGCGCTCAACGTCAATGGAGACGACGCCGCCGCGGCGCTTGCGGTGGCCCTGGCGGCCGGTGAGCTGCTGCTCGTCGCCGACGTTGAAGGTGTGATGTCCGATGGCGCGGTAATCCCACGCCTTCGAACGCCGGTTGCGCGCAATCTCATCGATGCCGGGACGGCGGCAGGCGGCATGCGCGCAAAGCTCGAGGCGGCGCTCTGCGCGATCGGCGGCGGCGTCGAGCGCGTTCGCATCGGCGATATTGCGGCGATCACCGATCCGACCCGCGGTACGCTGCTGCTCGATTGACCGCGGCGATCTCCTGATTCATCGCAGTCGCAGTGAGAAACTCTCGGAGAACTCATGACGGCACACGCTCCCGGTATCACGTTGAAAACAACACGGCCCATGCCGCCGACGACTTCGGGTATCGCGCCGGAGCTCTCGGTGAACCGTGAGCCGGCGGTGGATGGCATCGCGACGGCGCACACCGCGAGCGATGCCGTGTTGTACACGTACAAGCGTGCGCCAGGCGAGTTCGTTCGCGGTGAAGGCGTGTATTTGTACGACGCCGAGGGTAAGAAGTATCTCGACTTCGTGAGCGGTATCGCCGTGAACGCGCTCGGATACGGCGATCCCGGTCTCGTCGCCGCGCTGCACGCGGCGGCAGACGGATTGGTGCATCTGTCGAACCTGTATGAAACGGCGCCGGCCATGCGTTTGGCCGCGGCGCTCGTCGAGCGTTCTTTCGCCGACAAGGTCTTCTTTTGCAACTCCGGCGCTGAGGCGAACGAGGGCGCGTTTAAATTCGCGCGGCGGTGGGCGCGCACCGTTGGCGAGGTGAAGCATGAAATCGTCGCGCTTCGCGGTGCCTTCCATGGCCGCCTATTCGGCACGCTCGCTGCGACCGACCGGCCGGGTTATCGCATTCCATTCCGGCCTCTCGCGGGCGGCATCTCGATCTCCGAGCGGAATCTCGAAGATTTGGCGGCGGTGCTCGACGCGGAGACGGTGGCGGCGCTGATTCTCGAGCCAGTGCAGGGCGAGGGTGGCGTACGTGTGCTCGATGGCGGATTCATTCGCGAGCTGCGCGCGCTCACGAAGGAACGCCAGATCGCTCTCGTCTTCGACGAGATTCAGTGCGGCCTGGGGCGGACCGGGACGTTGTTCGCGTATGAGAAGCTTGGCGTCCAGCCAGACATTCTCACGCTCGCGAAGCCACTCGCGGGCGGATTGCCAATGGGCGCCGTGCTCGTGACGGAGGAGATTGCGCACGCAATCAAGCCGGGGGACCACGGCACCACGTTTGGCGGTGGACCATTCGTTTCCTCCGTGGCGCTGCACGTTCTGAATCGGCTCTCCGAACCGTCGTTACTCGAATCGGTCCGTGAGAATGGCGCATGGATCGGCCGTCAACTCGAGGAGATCGCGCGGCGGACCGGGCGTGTGCGCGCGGTTCGCGGGATCGGCTACATGTGGGGCTTCGACATCATGGGCACGGCATCCCACGTCGTGGAAGCGACCCGCGAGGCGGGACTTCTGACCTGCACGGCGGGGGATTGCACCGTGCGACTTCTTCCGCCGCTCGTCGCCACGCGCGACGAGCTCGCCCTCGGACTGGACATCCTGGAGCAGGTGTTGTGAGCTCGACATCAAGTGAGCATTTGCTCATTCGGCCGGCTCGTGAAGCGGAGTCGTCGGAGATCTCGCGACTGAACAACATCTTTGCCGCGGAGCATCTGATGCTCCGGCGCACGCCGGAACAGGTCGCGCTCACGATCGACGATTTCGTCGTCGCCGTCGATGCACGCGGGCGGATCATGGCCTGCGGCGCGCTGAAGGAGTACTCACCATCCGTCGCCGAGGTCGCGGCGATCGCTGTGGCGCCCGAAGCGCAGGGCAACGGGCTGGGGCGCGACATCGTCGGTGCCGTCGAAGCCCTCGCGATGAAGCGCGGCGTCATGCACGTGTTCGCGCTCACGCTGCAGCCGGCGTTCTTCGAGGCGATCGGCTATCAACGCGTCGATCGCGCACGATATCCAGAGAAGATCCGCCGCGACTGTCTCGGCTGCGCACGCCGCTTCGCTTGCAACGAAATCTGCTTCGCGAAGATTCTGCGCGTCGCCGCAGCCCTCGCCGCCTGAGTGGCGACAAGAAGCGAGACTCCTCCCAAGAAATTGTTGTTGGATAGCGGACAATCGCGTGCCCGTGCGCCATATTTGGTCGTGCGCAGTGGTCGATCACGCACGCGGGATTTCTACCTCGCAGAACCACAACAGGTCGGAGAAATTGATGCTGCTCGTGAGGCGCGAGTCGAGAGGTGTTGATCATTCGCTCATATGTTGTCGAATGATCCGCGCGTGCCTGTGTGTCGCAACGGCGGCGTTGCTCGTGGCAATTTCGAGTGGGAGCGCGGTCGCGCAGCAAGCGAGCTCGAAGCCGCTGCTGATCGTTCACTTCACGATCGATCAGATGCGCCCGGACTATCTGTCGCGATTCGACAAGCAGCTCACGGGCGGCCTGGCGCGTCTGTATCGAAAAGGCGCCGTGTTCGAGAATGCATATCAAGATCACGCGATCACCGAGACCGCCCCCGGACACTCGGCCACGCTCTCAGGTCGTTTCCCGCGCAGCACTGGCATTACGACGAACAGCGCGGGCGTACAGGATGATCGGGCGCCGTTGCTTGGCGGCGGCGGGCCCGGGGCGTCGCCCTTCCGCTTTCGTGGAACGACCCTAATCGACTGGCTGCGCGTGGCCGACCCGCGCTCTCACGCGCTATCGATTTCGCGAAAGGATCGCGGTGCGATTCTGCCGCTCGGCCGCGCGCATGAGCAGGTCTTCTGGTACGCGCCCGATCACTTCACGACCAGTAGCTACTACCACGATACTTTGCCCACGTGGATCGAGCGATTCAACGCGCGGCGACTTCCAGAGCGCTACGCGGGACAAAGTTGGACGCTGCTCCTTCCGGCCAGCGCGTACGCCGAACCAGATACGGTGCTGCTCGAGAACGAGGGCCGCGGCGTCGCGTTTCCTCATCCATTCCCAGCTGACTCAGAGGCAACCGCGCGGTCGCTTCCTGCTTATCCGATGATGGACGAGGTGACGCTGCAGGCGGCGCTCGCTGGCGTCGAGGCGTTGAAGCTGGGTCGTGGACCAGAGACGGACCTGCTTGCCGTCTCGCTGTCGACGACGGATGCGGTGGGTCACGCGTTCGGGCCCGACTCCCGGGAGATTCACGATCAGATTCTCCGCCTCGATCGCTATCTCGGCACCTTCCTCGATTCACTTTTCCGATTGCGCGATTCGACACGCATCGTCATCACGCTCACCGCGGATCACGGTATCCAGCCGTTTCCTGCGCTGCATGCCGCGCGTACGAAAGGCGCGGTCGCTCGTTATGCGGATATCGAGCCGCTGTACGCCGAGACGGTCATGCGTCTCGTCGATCGCGGCGTCGATACGTCGGCCTTCGAATTCTCAGAAGGTATGGTGATGGTCGATCGAGCCGCGTTTGCGAAAGCGCACGTCGACCCTGACTCCGTGTTGCGTCAGTTTGCGGAGCGAGCGCGCAAAGTGCCGGGCGTGGGCCGCGTCGACTTCGTTCGGTCGTTGGCGCAGGCAGATACGGTGCACGACGCGATCGCGCGGCGCTGGCTGCATATGTTATCGCCGGAGCTTCCCGTTGAATTGGTCGTGAGCCTGGAGCCGTTCGCCTACTGGGCAGGTACGCGCATCGCGACGCACGGTTCACCGAACGACGAAGACGCTCACGTCCCGCTCTTGCTGTGGGGAAGCGCGATTCGACCAGGGCACTACGACGAGTTCGCTCGTGTCGTGGATATCGCACCGACGCTCGCCAAGATCGCGGGCGTGCCGCCGCTGGAACGTCTCGATGGACACGTGCTGTCCCGCGCCTTGAGATGACCATTGTCGTATCGGAACACAAAGGGCTCTGAGCTGCTTTAGATCATGGCTCGATCGCGTCGCGGAGCGTCGCTCTCCGGTCTTCGTCAGGCATTCGATGAAGCGCGCTTCGGTAACGGACGCACGCTGAATTTGCGAGACGCGCTGCCGACAGCCGCCGAAGCGGTTGCGCGAGCAGAAGCATGGTTACGCCAGCAGCAGGTTCAGCTGTCGAGCGGGGAGGGCGAACGCGAGGTGCTGATCATCACCGGCCGCGGCAACAACAGCGCCGGTGGCGTGTCGGTCGTTCGGAGCGCGATCGAGGGTTTGATTCATCGCCTGAAACAGAAGGGCGTCGTCGCGAATCATCTCGAGCACACACCGGGATCGTTCGTCGTCGTTCTTGCACCAGTGCACGCGCTCTGGAGCGCGCCGACGCGAGCGGCCGAGATCACGCCTCCACACGCCGATCCGCCATCACTCGAACCGCTCGACCGAGAAACACGAGCCCTGCTTCGCCAACTTGCTGAACGCTCCCTCGAGCAGTTAGGCGTCCGCGGCGACCGCGATCGGTTCATCGATGCTGAAATGCTCAGACAGTTCAGTGCGCTCGCGGCCACCGTTGCGGCAGACCATCAAAGAGAAGGCAGTCTCCAGGCGGCGATCCGCCGAGCGCTCGAGGAGTATGATTGATCGGGAGCGCTCGATGGCCGGCGACGCGTCAGCGAAAGAGTGGGATGCCGGGGCGTATCACGCCGTCTCCGATCCGCAATTCGCCTGGGGACTTCGCGTTCTCGGGCGCGTCTCACTCACTGGCGATGAGCAAGCCCTCGACGCCGGATGCGGCTCGGGCCGGCTGACGAAAGAGCTGGCGGCGAGAATTCCGGCAGGACACCTGGTAGGCTGCGATCTGTCGGAAAACATGACGCGTGCGGCCAGACAGACGTTAGGCGGCACGCGCGTCGCGTCCGTTGCTTGCGCGGATCTCTCGCTACTGCCATTTCGCGAGGCCTTCGATCTCATCTTCAGCACCGCGACCTTCCATTGGATCAGGGATCACGACCGCTTGTTCTCCGAGTTGAGGCAAGCGCTGCGCGCTGGCGGTCGACTGGAGGCCCAATGCGGTGGCGGGCCGAATCTCGCGCTTATCCACGCCCGAGCCGACGCGCTTGCCGCCGTGGCTGCCTTTCGACCCCACTTCACGGGCTGGCGGGAGCCTTGGCACTTCGCCGCGCCGAAAGAGACCGTAGCGCGTCTCCGGCGCGCCGGATTCCGCAAGGCGCATTGCTGGCTGGAGCATGCACCAACGAGATTTCCAGACGCCAAGCGTTTTCGGGCCTTCGTCGAGGCGGTCGTGTTGCGGCCCTATCTCGCGAAGCTGTCGAAAGCTGATCTGCGAACACGATTTGTAGAGACGCTGGTCGACAAGGCGAGTGAGGATGATCCTCCATTCACGCTCGACTATTGGCGGCTGAACATGAGTGCCACAACCAAGTGAACGCGAACCGGCGTTGACGAACGACTTCAATCGAACTGAACATCCAAAATGAGCAAGTCATCATTCCTCGTTTGTGCGGCCGCCCTGGCCATCATGCCGAGCTCTCGCGCCAGAGCGCAACAGAATCTGATCGGGTACACGGCCGTCAGCGCCGCGCACGAACGTCAAGTCGAGGCCGATGCGATCCAGCGACCAAATCCCGTGAGCGCCGCGGGACATTCTCGCGCACTATCGCGAGAAGTGCACGTCGCGGGAACCGCGGCGCAGGCGCGCACGCGCGACTACGTCATCGCGCAGATGAAGTCCTGGGGCCTCGAAACGGAGGTCCGGAGCTACGACATCTGGATGCCACATGCCACGGACGTTCGCGTGTGGCGCGTCGCTCCCGATACGCTCCGGCTCAATCTGAGCGAGCCGGCCGTGCCTAACGATCCGGCGTCATCGTTGCCACAATACCCAACGGTGAACGGCTACAGCGGTCAAGGCGACGTCACGGGCGACGTCGTTTACGTGAACTACGGCCTGATCGAAGACTATGCGCAGCTCGATTCGCTCGGTGTCTCGGTGCGCGGCAAGATTGCGATCGCTCGCTACGGCCGATCGTTCCGTGGCATCAAGGCGCGTGAGGCCGAACGTCATGGCGCCGTCGCTCTGATCATTTATAGCGATCCGCAAGATGACGGCTTTGTTCGGGGCGACGTGCATCCCGAAGGGCCGATGCGGCCGTCGGCTGGCGTGCAGCGAGGCAGCGTGTTGAATACCGACGGCGATCCCTCCACGCCCTCCTACCCGAGCACTCACAATGCAAAGCGGCTCCCTGAGTCCGACATGGAGATTCCGCACATTCCCGTTGTGCCGATGAGTTACGGCAACGCAGCCGAGCTGCTGCGGAGTGTGCGCGGACGGAACGTGCCGCAGACCTGGCAAGGCGGACTGCCGTTTCGCTATCACGTGGGTCCAGGCCCCGTAAGGGCGAGAGTCGTCGTGCACGACGACCGCGCGTCGCATGCGCTCAAGCCGATCTACGACACATTTGGAATCATCCGCGGCACTGAGTACCCCGACGAGCTCGTGATTGTCGGCGGCCATCGCGATGCGTGGGGCCCAGGCACTGCCGATAATGTCAGCGGCACCGTGAGCGTGCTCGAAGCGGCGCGCGCCGTCGCCGAACAGGTCAAACAGGGCATGCGGCCAAAGCGCACGATCGTGTTCGCGACGTGGGATGCCGAAGAATGGGGCCTGATTGGCTCCGTGGAGTATGTCGAAGACGATTCGCTCCGCCTAACGAAGAACGCCGTCGCTTATTTCAATCAGGATGTTGCGGCACAGGGTCCGCGCTTCAACGGCGGCGGCTCACCCTCGCTACGCGCAACGATTCGCGCGATCGCCAGCGTGGTGCCTGATCCAGATGGTCATGGAAGTGTGTATTCGGAATGGCGCCGCGCGACCGCTGTGGCCGATTCGCTCGAGCCGGCGATGGGTGACCCAGGTGGCGGATCGGACTTCGCGCCATTCTATAACCACCTGGGGATTCCGATTGGCGAGTGGGGATTCGGTGGCGCTGGCGGCGTGTATCACTCGCAGTACGACGATTACAACTGGATGTCCAGGTTCGGCGATCCTGGATTTCTCTATCATGCCGCAGCCGCCCGCATCGCCGCGGGAATGGTGCTCCGCATCGCCAACGCAGATGTGCTGCCTTACGACTACGCCGAGTTCGCGCGCACCATGCGCACCTATCTGACGTCGATCGATCGCGACTTCTCGGCGCGCCGATGGGATGCTGCGTCGCCAACCGGTCCCCTTCGCGCCTCCATCGACCGGATGGAAGAGATGGCGATTGGATTCGCGACATCGCGCGATGCCGCCCTGGCAGCGGGAACCGCTTCGCAGGGCCCGCTGGAAGAGACCAATCGCGCATTGATGCGCGTTGAGCGCGCACTGACGCGGCCGGAAGGACTGCGTGGCCGCTCCTGGTTCCGCAACCTCATCTACGTGGCGGACGAGGATAACGGCTACGCCAATATGTCCCTTCCAACCATCAGGGAAGCGATCCGTCGAGGCGATTCGACGCTCGCCAAACGCGAGATCACGGATCTCGCCGCGCGCTTCGACGAGGCGACACGCGCGCTCGGCGACGCTCGGCGAGCAATCAGCGCTGCGTCATCCAACGGCCAACAAGAACGCCGACCGCCACGCTGACGAGGACGATCATCGAGATCAAGAGACCGCGTGTGAGAAGTTGCATAACGGGTCGCTCTCCTGCCTGGTGAGGAGGCGTCTCTTCGCGCGGTCGGGCATCGGAGAGTCGCGTCACCGGGAGTGCCACGGCACGTTCGGCGAAGCGCGAGCTGGTGTCTTGTCCCTCGTCCACGGCCGGCGCTGGCGCACGTCGCGGTGCGATCACCTCGACGACCTCAGCCCCAATCGCGACGACTGTGCGTGGCAGCACCTCCAGGGGCGTTCCTGCCACCGGTGCCAGCGTCTGTCCTCCGGTGCCGATGTCCGTATCGACGGCGGCCGTTGACTGAGGAGAGGATTGCTGCGGCTCGTCCGACCCTGCAGATGCCCGCGTGTTCGATGACGCCTCCGTACTCGAGGCGATCGGAGTTTCGAGCTCGGCCGTGGGGGCTCGTCCGAGCCGCGTTGGCGCTCGGCGACGTGCGACATACGTGCGAGGCAGCTGGCGTCCATCGGAATCGCGCGCCGTCGGAAGGCCGGCACCGGTCAACCGCGCCACACCACGCGCCGGCGAATATCGGCGCGTGCCCGGCGACGCATGCGTCGGTTGTGCGCTCTCGCCCTCCTGTCGAGGGGTGCGCGACGGCAGCGGACTCTCGTCAACGAGTGACGGATCGTTAGGCGCGACGAGATCGATCGTCGGCGTGGTCGCGATGCTCGCCGATGTCGAGACCAGGTCGATGGCACTGCGCGGGCTCACCGGAAGCGAAAGCGACGTCTCCGTAACCAGGCTCTCGTCGACGATTGCGTGCGCCGCGCGCGGCGGCTCGATCTCGGCGACGCGCACGCGCGCGTGCATTGGATCGACGGCCGTAGCGGCACCACTGCACACGCAGCCGAGTTTTGGCGCAACGTCGATGAGCGTCGGTTTGCCACTGAGAAGATGCTGCGCCAGTTCAACCGGCAGATCATCGCCGAATAACTCGACCAACGAGCGCGCGCCGACTGTCCCGTTGCTATCACCGGACCAGAGCATTTCGGCCGTTGGAAGGCCACCAGGCTGCGAACGATAGCGCCGCCGATCGGGAGGAATCACCGAGTCGAAGACATCTGGCTGTTGCTCGACGGCGATCTGATGATCGGCGAAAATTGCGAGCAACTCCTCCGGAGTGAGACGCGCATCGATGACTTCATCCGCCGCCGCCGGACACCGGCCAACGTACGTGATGCGTAGCTTGCGCGGTGCGTGCATCGTGCGGAGATAACGCGCAAGCGCGACGGGTGGCGCAACCAGCGAGACGAGAAACGGACGAAGATCAGCGCCGACGGCGAGCAGTCGATGCGCTACGTGCGGACAACTACACTGAATGGCGGGAAGCCGATCGTGCTGTCGTAATGCGCGCAGCGAGGCGACGGCGATGAGCTCGTCTCCCCAACTCGCTGGTACGACGGTCTGATATCCGGCAAGCATGCATGCGTGCGCAAGCTGAATCGGCGTCGCCGGAAGCGCGCCGAGAAGCGCATCCGCGCCGAGAATGACAATCGACGGAATGCGCACATTGTTCGATGTTCCGCTTTCGAGCGCGCCGAACGTCATGAGCTTCGAAAATCCTCCCGGCGCGCAAACGCAATCGACGAACATCGACCATGTGTCGATGTCGGTGCGGCCTCATGCGCGGGGTGTGCGCACCCTGCAAAACAGGATGGAAACGTCGGCCTGTCAAGAGCGGCCCAGACATTGCAACCTGCAATACCGTTGGCCGGAAGCGAGGGTGGTCGTGGGTGAGACGTTGACGGGGGGACCTGCGAGGCTGTCGGCGCAGGAACGCGAGGCACTTGGTGCGTACGCCGCGCGGGCATCATGGCCGGCGGGTTTCGCAATCTATCAGCGCGGTACTGCAGCCGACGGTGTATTTGTCGTCACGCGTGGACGTGTCGTTCTGCGCAGCCGTGTGCGAGCCGGACGTGGGTTCGTTCCTTGGATTGCGACGCCTGGCGAGTCGTTTGGCTCGGAAGGCTTGGCACCGAATGCGAAATACGCGACAGATGCGCGAGCCGATGACGAAAGCGAGACGCTATTCCTCAGCGCGACACGCTTCCGGGCGTTCGTGCGGGAACAGCCGCAACATGCGCTCGTACTCGTCTCGCAGCTTATGGCGGAGCGTGCGGCACTGCTCGACAAGCTTCGCGAGCTCACGACGCTAAGCGTCGAGCAGCGCATGGTGTCAACGCTGCTTCGCATGGCGAATAACGCGACGTTCACGCGCGAAGACGGTAAGATCGTCCTGTGCACGGCGCGTTATCGTCTGCTCTGCGAGCTGGTCGGAGCGACGCGCGAGTCAGTCTCACTCGTGTTGAGTCGGCTCACCGGCGAAGGTCTCGTCGAGCGCAAGGGAAGTACCTTGATCATCGCGCCGCCCACGCAGCTCGCCGAGCGCGTCGACACTTCCGATAGCGAATTGCTCATCGCCACCTTTGCCGATCGCGCGGAGCAGACTTTTCAATAAGCGACGTTGCTGTGGCTCGAATAGTGGGGCGAGGAGTGTATCCTCGCCCCGTTTTTTTCCTTTCACTAGATTCGCCGCGTGCCTTTGCGCTGACACCGCTCGTCCTGCCCACGTCATTCCCTCGGCGTTAGTCTGACGATGCTCGCACTGGTTCTGTCGGCAGTACTGATTTCGCTGGTACTCGCGATCGCGTCGTCACGACGCGCGGCGTTGCGGCTGCGTGACGAGACACTGAAGCGATTGTCGGTCGATACCGACGGCTTCATCGCTGGCGCGCAGGGCTTCGACCTGGTACGTGGGGCCGACGCTCCCGCGGTTCTGCTCGTCCATGGTGGGGGCGATACGCCGCAAACGCTTCGATACCTCGGCGAGTACCTTCACGACCGAGGCTACCATGTCCGGGTACCGCTCCTTCCTGGGCATGGTCGAACACTTCGCGAGTTCTCAAATGCTCATGCAGATGAGTGGATGAGATCAGTGCGAAGCGCGCATCGAGAGCTCGCAAGCGAGCACACCTGGGTTGCTGTCGCCGGACTATCCATGGGCGGCGCTCTCGTCGCACAGCTGACCGCGGAAAATCATTCGATACCGGCAATAGTCCTCTTGGCACCGTACCTCGCCATGCCGGCACGCATCGAATTGGCGGCCCGCTACTCGTGGTTGTGGGGCTTTGCCGTGCCGTACGTGCGTGCCCTCGATCCGGGAGCGCAGCGATCCATTCACGACCGGGTGGAAGCCGCGCGAAGCCTCGCCTACGGCGTTTTTACGCCAGCTGCCTTACGAGCGCTTCGCGTCACGGTCGCGCGAGCGATTCGGGCACTTCCGCGCGTCGCGTCGCCAACATTGATGGTGCAATCGCGCGAGGACAATCGAATTCCACCGAACGCAGCGCAGAGCGCCTTCGATCGAATCGGCGCGGTCGACAAGGAGCTCGTGTGGGTGACCGGAGCGGGACACGTGATCACCGTCGATTATGGCCGAGATCACGTCTTTGCGCTCGTCAGCGATTGGCTCGAGCGACACCGCTCCCGTATCAGGCGCGAGCGCCGAGCGTAGTTCAAAGAACGCTAAAAACCGAAAGGCGCCCACGAGCGGGCGCCTTTCGGCATGCGAGGCCCTGGTTCGTTAACCGGTAACGCGCTCGACGACGCTGCTCCCCAGATCCTTGATCGCTTCCATTCCAGCGACGACCGCCGATCCGGCTTCCTTCGCCACCTCTTGCGCAACGCGCGTGACTCGAGCAATTGGCGCCGGCACTCGCGAGCCGCTCTGGCGACTGCTACCCGACTTGGCGCTTGCTGCCTTACGAGAAGAGCTCTTCGCGGCGCTGCTCTTCGAGCTGGACCGACTCTTCGCCGACGAAGCCGGACGCGACGAAGACGCGCTTCGTGTGTTGCTCGAGGTCCCGGCGGCGGATGCGGACCGGCCGCGCGACTTCGTGCTCTTCGGTCTCTTCTTGCTGCCGCTTCGCTTTGCAGCGGTCCTGCCCGACTTCCCACGCGACTTCTTGGCCCTGGTCGCCATAGACGCTCTCCTCGGACTCGTTGACGGAAAAACCAACTCGACGATAGCAAGAATCAGGCACATCCGTAAGGCGTTCGGCGCGTGCTGATAGTCTCGCAATTCGCAAAGGCGGCCTGGAAGGATCGGCGGAGGCGCCTGGTCTCTCGTTGCCTCGCTCCGGTTTGGCCCGTACAATCATCGCGGGCCCAATTGGAGTCGCTATGACCTACGGTATCATCTTCGTTCTCGTCACCGCACTGTTCGCACTTTTCCTCTTCACCAGCTCGTTCAAGATCGTCGGCCAGGCCGAGGTCATGGTAATCGAGCGGTTGGGTCGCTTTCACCGTCTCGCGCGCTCGGGCTTCAACATCCTCATCCCCTTCATCGAGCGTCCCAGGGCGATCGACGTTCGCTTCCTCGAGGCTGACGTCGGAGGCCAAAAGCGAATCGCGGCGCGTACGACAACGCGCATCGATCTACGGGAACAGGTACTCAACTTTCCCAGTCAGTCGGTCATCACCAAGGACAACGTCACGATCGACATCGACGCCGTGCTCTATTATCGGGTCGCTGATCCGCAAAAGGCGACATACTCCATCCAGAATCTCCCCTATGCGCTCGAAACGCTCACACGGACGACGCTTCGGAACATCGTCGGCGATATCGAGCTCGATCAGACGCTGGCAAGTCGTGACATGATCAACAAACGAATGCGCGACGTCATTGAGGAGGCCGCGGTCAGCTGGGGTGTCGACGTGACGCGCGTGGAGTTGCAGGCAATCGAGCCTCCTCGCGACATCCAGCAGTCGATGGAATTGCAGATGCGTGCCGAGCGAGAACGTCGCGCCGCGGTCACCAATGCCGAGGCGGGAAAGCGCGCTGCCATCCTCGAGTCCGAAGGTCAGCGAGAAGCGCAAGTCCGCAAGGCTGAGGGAGAGAAAGAAGCGGCGATCCTTCGCGCCCAGGGTATGGCAGAGGCTCGACTCGCGCTGGCCAATGCCGAAGCCGAAGCAATTCGGCGCGTTGCCGAATCACTTCCAGACGGCCAGGCCGCGATGTACCTGCTCGGTCTCAAGTACTTCGAGGCACTGCCGAAATTGGCGGAAGGAAAAGGGTCGACCGTTTTCCTACCTGCAGAAGCGACCGGCGTGATGGGTGCAGTCGGTGCACTTCGAGAAATGCTAAACAAGGCGTCGCCAAACGCCGAGATCTCGCCGGTTCGCAAGAACTCGGGACCGGTGTCGGGGTCGTCGGCGACATACCCATCGACACGGCCCACCGTTGCCGTACGCGCGAGCGACGCCCAGGTGCCGCTGCCTGAACATCCGACGGAGCGATAGGTCGCACACGCGATCCATGGAGTCCGAGCTTGGCCAAGATCACACGTGAGCGCGCGGAACGCATCGCCAAGGCGCACGCCTGCGAACAGTGCGGCGAGTACAGCTACAAGCGCGTGTCAATCACGCCAGCGAGCAAGGCGCAGCAAGAAACACTCAGGGTGACGTGGCAAGCTATCAAGGTCTGCGGCGTATGCGGGACTCAACAGGAGTTGGGCATCGCCGCAGACGGCGACATCGTCTACGTGGGTTGAAACAGGTCGACATCGCGCCTAACGAGCGGCTCTAGCCGGTGCGCGGGTGGTGTCGTATCCCACCCCGACGATCTCCTCGTCGGTTGCCACTGTAAAAGGGATTCGCGAGCCGTTGACATCGTCCTGCCATAGCAAGTGAAACGGGTCAT
Source organism: Gemmatimonadaceae bacterium (assembly GCA_036496605.1). NCBI lineage: Bacteria > Pseudomonadati > Gemmatimonadota > Gemmatimonadia > Gemmatimonadales > Gemmatimonadaceae > Gemmatimonadaceae bacterium. Next base: position 165,548 of record DASXKV010000004.1, read on the forward strand.
TCCGCGCTTGGCTGAAGCACGGGTGCCCACCATTGTAATGGGAACCATTTGTCGCGCTGGACGTACGAGAGAGGCGCGAGTGCGCGAGTCAGCTTGGCACCGCCATCAGAAGATCGAGCGCGCGGGCACAGTAACCGGTCGAGGGGGTATAGGTGCCACGGTCCACGCAATTGGCTAAACGGCTAGCGATGTGACGAAAACCCCGCTCAATGTGTTATCCTTATACCGCACTTAGGATTAGAGAATTAGGGGGTTAGCAGTCGCAAGGCGAACCGGCGCCAGGCCTTCCGGGATAATCTGTTGTCGCGAGGTAGTACATATGCGAAAGCCGAGACCGGCGACGTTCAATCCGGCGCAGGCACTCCACCTGATCGCGAGCGACCGCACAGGTTCGCCGCTCAGCTGTCCTTCCTGCTCCGGCCAAATCGAACGCACCCCGAACGACTTCCCTCCTCCAGCGCGCTGCCATGTCACGCTGCGCTGTCGCGCCTGCGGCCGACTCGCGCGGTACATCGCTGGAGCTGCCTGACGTCCCTCCAATTCAACGCCGCGCATACGGTGTGACTGTCGCACCGGCTGGTGTGACGCGGCGGACTGAGTCGCTCGCGACTCTCATCGCAAGCTCTGATGTTTGGCTACAGTTCCTCTTGCAGTTCTCTATTTCTGCGAGTGGCGACGGTCGACGTTGGTGTCTTGCACAAAACTTGCCCCGCGCCCCATCAGTCCCGCCGCCGAGCCGATCCCGGTGGCAGTGGACCGCCCTGTGGTGAGTGGACGCGCGAGTTGCGAGGGGAGCGGATCGGAACACAGTTCGAAGAGGTACGGTTCATGGCACGACTCCAGGGTACGGTGAAGTGGTTCAACGACGCCAAAGGCTACGGCTTCATCTCGAGAGAGGGAGGGCCCGATGTCTTTGTCCACTTCAGCGCCATTCAGGGAAGCGGCTTCAAGTCGCTCGCCGAAGGCGATCACGTCGAGTTCGAGATTGTCCAAGGGCAGAAGGGTCCGCAGGCGGCTGACGTCACGAAGGCTTAGTTCGGCCATCCTCCGTTCCGCGCGACGGTCGAGAACGATGAGCGCCCCGACGAGTCGGGGCGTTCATCTTTTGATAGCTCGTCGACTCATGACTGTGAGCCGATGGATGCCCCGCGGCGTTCGCGTCGTTCTGTTTGACCCGAACCATCTGGTGTAATGCGACGCCGGTTCACCGCTGCCACCCTCGAACCGATGTACGCGACCATCGGCACGGACGTGCCGCCTAACGGCGAGTGGAGCTTCGAGCCGAAGTACGACGGCATGCGCGCGCTGGCGTTCGTCAGTCCCACTCGCGTGCAGTTGATGACACGCAACGGCAAAGACAAGTCGGCGCAGTTTCCCGAAGTCACCAGGGCGTTGGGGAAGCTCGGCCGGCAGCTCGCGCGAAGGGTGGTTCTCGACGGAGAGGTCGTGGCGTTGGAGCGGAATCGGCCGGGGCACTTTCAGTCGCTGCAGGGCCGGTTTCATCTCAAGAGCGCCGCCGATATCGCGCACGCGGCCCGAGTCTCGCCGGCCGCGATCTTCCTGTTCGACATTCTCGCCGATGATCGCGAGGCGCTGGTCGACGTGCCGCTGACTGAACGGCGCGCCTGGCTCGAGCGGGTCCTGCGACGCGCCCCGGCTGGCGTGCGGATCAGCGAATCGTCGCCTAACGGCACTCGCATGCTGACGCGTGCGCAACGGGGACGCTGGGAAGGCGTGATCGCGAAGCGAAGTGCGTCGCTCTACGTCCCCGGCGCACGGTCGCGCGATTGGCTGAAGCTCAAGCTCCAGCATCGCGCCGAATTTGTCATCGCGGGCTTCACCGAACCGCGTCGCACCCGTCCCTTCCTCGGCGCGATCTTGTTAGGCTACTTCGACGCCAGCGATCATCTCCGTTACGTGGGTCACACCGGCGGAGGATTCGATCGCGAGAGCCTGCGCGATTTGCGAAAGCGGCTGGAACGAATCGAGCAGGACGAATCGCCATTTACCGTGACGCCACGCTCGAACGAGCGCGTGCACTGGGTGAAGCCAAGGGTGGTGGTGGAAGTGAAATTCGCCGAATGGACGTCCGATCAGCGCCTTCGCCAGCCGATCTTCCTCGGGATACGCGACGACAAGAACGCGCGAGACGTCCACCTGGAGCGGGACAGCATTCAGCGACTCGCCGGTCGCTCCACCCGCAAAGAGGCACGAGGCCGAAAGTCCACGAGTCGTGTCGTTCGGCGAGCAGCGCCGCGACAGGCCCGCGCCACCGCCAAGCGCGCTGCGAAGCGGCGGAGCAAACCTTCCGCGCTGGTCGCTCAGATCGAGCAACTGCAGCGCGCAGGTGGCGAGGGCGCCTTGAAGCTCGCGGCGCGCAAAACGCTGCATGTCTCCAGCCTCGACAAGGTCTTCTTCGAAGATTCCGGAGTCACAAAGGGAGACCTCATGCGCTATTACGCGTTGGTGGCTCCAGTACTCCTTCCGCTTCTAGAAGACCGTCCTTTGATACTGAAGCGTTACCCTAACGGGATTGGGGGCTCGTCGTTCTTCCAGCAGAATGCAGGTGAGAACCCGCCGGGTGTTCGTGTCGCCGACGTTGCGGCCGAGGATGGTAAACGGGCCAAGCGAATCATCGGCGGCGATCTACTCACGCTTCTCCATACGGTACAGCTCGGAACGATCGCCGTGCATCCCTGGCAGTCGCGCTTGCCTATGATCGAATTCGCTGACTACAGTACGATTGATCTCGATCCGGGCAAAGGCGTTCCGTTCGCGCGCGTCGTAGAGCTCGCGGAACGAATTCGAGACGAGCTCGAGAAACTGGAATTGAAGAGCGCCGTGAAGACATCCGGTTCCCGGGGGCTGCATATCGTGCTGCCCTTGCCCACGCGGACCAGTTACGCGCGCTCCGCGGCGCTCGCCGACGCGGTCGCGGCGAGAGTGGCGGCGAACAATCCGACCCTCGCGACGTTGGAGCGGAGTCTGCAGCGTCGGCCGAAGGGAACGATTTATGTAGATGCTAAACAGAACGCACGGGGAAAAAGCGTTGCCAGTGCGTACTCTGTGCGCGAGCGTCCGGGGGCGCCGGTGTCGGCGCCGCTTCGATGGAACGATCTGAACCGAAACCTGCGCATTGAAGACTTCACCATTGCCACGATGCCGGATCGCCTCGATGCGGAAGGCGACCTGTGGGGTGAAGCACTCAAACGTCGCAACACGGCACGGGCGATCGATCGCGCGCTGAAGAGCGAAAGCTGAGTCAGGAGTAGTCGATGGAGAGTTCAATCGAGGCCGTACAAGCGGCAACGCGCGTCTACCGTAGAGAGTTGCCCGGAGCGGGTTTCGTCGCAATCGATGTCACACGAACGAGCGACGACGCCGCGGAAGACGGCGGCGAGTTCGAGCGTAGTCGCATTCGCGTCTACGTGGAACGCCGCGCGAGTGAAGAGCGGCGAAGCGGTCACGTGCCGCCACTTGTCGCCGAATTCGCCGGCGATGATCGCGCGCCCGAAGTCGGCGAGCTTTATCGGATGGCCGGTGACAACGCCGCCCTCGCTCGGGCGCTGCTCGAGTGGCAGGGTCGACGCCGACGTGCTACGGCCGACTGACTCCCGTCGTAGGTGGCATTGCCGGCGAAAGCCGCGTCTCGCCAGCGCCGAACGATAGAAATGGCGGGATACTGATCGGGAGTCGACCAGTGATTGCATTCACGCCAAGCAGCGCCTGAGCTGCCGCCCGCTGTGACATCGGGAATCCGCCCCACGCGAGCAGGTACGTCGACACGCTCGGCACCTGTTGATAGAGATACGGGTTGCCGAAGTTGACGAGCACGACGCGCGTGTGGCGACGCGACACGCTGCGCATGAAGTCGAGAACGGGTGCGGCGGCGTTCGTCGAGGCGGAGGTGTAGCTCGGCGAAAGGTACGAGCAGAGGAGAACGAGATCGCTGGAATCGGCCGCGGCGAGTACCCGTGTGTAGTTCGCCCCGGCATCGTCGGGATTCAGGTATTCGGTTCGAAGACGAACACCGTTCGTGAGGCCGCGACGCAGCTCGGCGAGAAAGGCGACGTTCGCACCGAGATTGCTGCGGGACGCCAATGTTATCGCAAGCACTCTTTGCGTTGGACCGCCGCCTCGTGCAAGCGGCACCAGATGCAACGAATCTTTCGCGAGGGTGATTGACTGCTCCGCCGCTCGACGAGCGACGTCGAGATTGTTCGAATCACCGACGACTGCCTGAACCGAGTCCAGGTCGACGAGGCGATCGTGATTGAGGCGCAGCCGCTCCTTGAGAGCGAGAAGACGACGCACGGAAGAATCGACGCGAGCCGCGGTGAAACGTCCTTCCTGCACACCGGCAACAACCGCATCGATCGCCGTCGGAACGTCGGATGGCATCAGCAGGACATCGGCACCGGCTTCGAGCGCACGCTTGCACGCCTCAGCGAGACCGATGCTGTTGATCGTGCCGTATGCTCCGGTCAGAGCCTGGCTTGGTCGTCCCGGCCGCACGTTCGCGAGCACGCCATTCATGTCCATTGCGTCCGTGACGAGGAGACCGCCGAAGCCCAGCTCGTGTCTGAGCAGGTCGGTCATCACGCGCGGCGAGAGTGTCGCAGGCGTGCTGCTATCACCGAGTATCGCGGGAAGCGCGATGTGCGCCGTCATGATGGCGCCGAGTCCGGATGCAATCGCCGCGCGGAAGGGCACCAATTCGACGGTGTCGAGGTGTGCGCGCGAGACGGTGATCGTGGGCAGCGTTAGGTGCGAGTTCTGATCCGTGTCGCCATGACCGGGGAAATGCTTTCCGGTCGCGATCATGCCGTGCTCTTGAAGGCCGCGGACCATGGCCGCGCCCAGCGCGGCGTCCAGGTGCGGATCCTCGCCGAAGGAACGGACTCCGATGACCGGATTCGCCGGGTTGTTGTTGACGTCGAGTATTGGCGCGAAGGCGATGTGAATGCCGAGTGCGCGTCCCTCGACGGCGGTGATGCGACCTTGCTCGTATGCCAGCGATGTATCTCGCGTCGCGCCGATGCCCATCTCGGGCGGAAAGATCGTTGCGCCGCCAAGGTCGATTGCGTTAGGCAGGAAGTACCCGCCACGAGCGCGGTATCCGGCCCCGAACTCCAGGTCCGCTCCGACGAGCAGTGGCACCGTTGAAAGCCGCTGCATCACGTTCAGCTTTTCGGCAATCTCCATCGGCCCGCCGACGGACATCACGATGCCGCCCACATGATCAGTCGTCAGGTAGGTCTGCGTGCGTGCCCAACTCGCGCTCGACGTCGAGGCAAAATCACCGAATGTCATCGGCCAGACGAGCTGCGCGGCCTTGTCACGGAGCGAAAGCGACGAGAGCACGGAATCGCTCCAGCTCACCGATGGTGGCGTCGCGGTTCTTACCGGAGATGGCGTTGGAGCCGGCGCGGCAATTGGTGCTGGAGTGGAAGCGACGCAGGATACCGCTGCGGCAAGGGCAAGCAGTACGAGGGCACTGGCAAGCCTACGAAACCTCGATCTGCGCGCGCGGGACAGCGAACTCACCACGAGATAGTGCCTTTCTTCGTCGTGTCGACGTCCTCTTCGCCGCCAGTCTTGAAGAGGAAGGCTTCCATGTTCTTCGTGAGAAAGCTGCGCGCCTGTGGGTCCATCAAATTCAGTCCGTAATGGTTGATGAGCATCATCTGCTGGCGAGTCCACTGGCTCCAGCAATCGGTACAGATCTCACCGAGAATTCGCGCGCCGATCGCGCCCGGAAACGGGGGCCGTTCAAATCCGGGCTTCGTCTGCCCGCAGCGAGTGCACTTTACGTCTGGCATAGCCACACCTTTCTGGCTTTACAAAGAAAGGTAACGAGGGCGTTAGGCCCTTCTGGAGCGATACAAAAACGGCCGGCCGCAGAGGCGACCGGCCGATTGTCGGAGAGGCTGGGCTCACCCTGTAGGCTCGAGCTGTCGCTCCGCATCGGTGTCGCGCCGCGCCGCGCCGCGCGCGTAGTCGACTTTCGCCAGTCGCACGAACTGGAGCAGGCGGATGTAAATCCAGCCGATGTCGAACTCGAACCATTTGGCTGCGAAGCGCGCCGACTTCGGATCGGCGTGGTGGTTGTTGTGCAGCTCTTCGCCACCGAGCCATATGGCGATCGGGGTGATGTTTCTGCTCTCGTCCTTCACCTGGAAGTTCCGATAGCCAAGTGCGTGACCAATGCCGTTTACAACGCCGGCAGCCCAGAAGGGGATCCACAGCATCTGAATTCCCCACACGAGCGGACCAACGAAGAAGCCAAAGAGATAGATGTCGATGGCTAGCATGACGAGGATGCCGAGCCAATTGAGGCGCGCGAGCAAGTGCCGCTCGAGCCAGTCGTTAGGGGTGCCCTTGCCGTATTTCTCGAGAACCCCAGGCTGACGCACCGCCTTGCGATAATAGAAGGCGCCTTTCAGAAGGATGTTTCTCAAACCCTCGAGAAGAGGGCTGTGCGGATCCCCCTCCCGATCGGCGAAGGCGTGATGTTTTCGGTGGCACGCGACCCATTCCTTAGTGACTATGGCCGTGGTGAGCCAAAGCCAGAGGCGCATGGGAAGCGCCGCAATGTAATGGAGCCGCAGTCCGCGATGAGTCTGCGCGCGATGAAGGAAAAGCGTTACGCAGACGTTGGTTATGTGGCCAGCGATCACGATGAATACGATCGGCATCCACCATCGAGCGGCCAATTCCCCGAACCCTGGCATCCCAAACTCCACGTGCTGGTAAAACCTGGATCGCGTGGCGCCATTGCACTCGCGATCCGCGATAGGAAGGACGCTCGGTGCAAACGAGCGAAGAGTATTCGGCGGCCACTAGCGTCACGGGATCCCGGACGCGCGTACCGGTGCAAATCTAACCTTGTGGCCCCAGTCACACTACCGAATTTGTCGAATAGAGGTCCATCGAGCTGAGGGACGAGTCGTGGGCGGTCTCGGAAACGAGATGCCTTCCCGGAGGCGGCGGGAGGCCGCCGGGCGGGGCTTGCCTCACTTTCCAACGGCGGATAAGGTGCGAACGGATGCGCAAGAGAACTTCGGCCAGTGACGCGACGCGAGCAGCGTACGCGCCAGCGCAAGGCAGCGCCGACAAAGCCGCCGTCAGTGCGACGGAAGCGTATGCCGCGCAATTCGCGGAGCGCTATGCGGCACAGTTTTATCGCCCGGCTGCGGGCGGCGAATTCGTTTCGTCGGTTGGCATTGGCACGTATCTCGGCGAATGCACGGAAGCTGACGACGCCACATACACGAATGCGATCGCGACAGCGATCGTCTCTGGCGTCAATCTCATCGACACGGCGATCAACTATCGCTGTCAGCGGTCCGAGCGCGCCGTTGGCGTCGCAATCGGCCGCGTGCTGCAGCAAGGCATTGCCCGCGAGGCGATCGTCGTCTGCACCAAAGGCGGCTTCCTACCGCTCGCTGACAGGCCTCCAGAATCACGAGAGGAATATCGAGACTACCTGAAGAGAGAGTTCTTCAGTACTGGCGTTCTGACGCCGGACGACCTGGTTGCCGGGGGCCATTCGATCGCGCCGGCTTTTGTTCGCTATTCGATCGACCGAAGCCGCAAGAATCTCGGCATCCAGAGCATCGATCTGTACTATCTACACAACCCAGAGCAGCAGCTCGCGGCCGTGTCGCCTGCGTCGTTGCGCGAACGACTGCGAGCGGCGTTCATGGTGCTCGAGGATGCCGTTACTCGGGGAGAAATTCGCGCGTACGGTTGCGCGACATGGCAAGCGCTCCGCGTCGCACCCGGATCCAAGTCCCATCTCTCGTTACAGGACCTGCAAATGATCGCGCGCGAGGTCGCCGGCGAGGGCAATCACTTCCGCGCGGTGCAGCTGCCGGTCAACCTGGCGATGCCAGAGGCCTTTCGCGAGGCAACACAGGAAATTGGGAACAAGCGTACGCTCGTGCCCGCACTCGAGGCGGCTCGAGAGCTCGGATTGACGGCGGTCGCCAGTGCGTCGCTCATGCAGGCCCAACTCACAAAAGACCTGCCACCATCGATACGAGAGTTGTTTCCGGGACAAAAGACTGACGCCCAACGTGCTATCGCCTTCGTGCGCTCGCTCCCTGGAGTGACCACTGCTCTCGTCGGAACGAGGAGCCTTCAACACCTCGCGGAAAATCTCGAGAGCGCGGATCGCGTGCATGCTGCCTCGTCATGATGAGTATTCTCTGACGTGACGGCAGCGCACCACACGGCGCGAGGATATCGGAATCCGTGGCCAGACTCCGAGCCGCGCGGTCTGCGGGATGTGCTGCGCTGGTACTGGCAGCGACGCCGGCGAACGCTTGCACCCGATCCGGCACCGAAGAGCATCCCGCTCGCTCAACCGCTGTTTCCTCAGCGTGGCATGAGCGGAGAGTTGCACGCGACCTGGGTTGGACATGCGACGGTGCTGCTACAGCTGGGAGGCACAAACGTTCTCGTCGATCCGATGTGGAGCGACCGGGCGTCGCCGCTCTCCTTTGCCGGCCCGCGCCGGTTCGTCGCTCCAGGAATCGCCTTCGACGCGCTTCCGCCAATCGATGTCGTTTTCGTCTCGCACAACCATTACGACCACCTGGATCGCCCCACCGTGCATGCTCTCACGCGCCGGATGCCTGGCATCGAATGGGTGGCGCCGTTAGGTCTTGCCGGGAAGCTGCGACAGTGGGGAGCGGCGAAAACGCGCGAGCTGGATTGGTGGCAGGAGTCGACAATCCAAACCTCGACCGGCCCGCTCAGGGCGGTGTGCGTACCAGCGCAGCATTTCAGCGCGCGCGGCTTCGGAGATCGCGGGCGCTCGCTCTGGTGCTCATGGGTGATCGCGAGTGGCGACCTGCGTGTCTTCTTCGGCGGAGACACGGCGTATCATCCCGAGTTCGTGCAGATCGGCGATCGGTACGGTCCGTTCGATGTGCTGATGTTACCGATCGGCGCGTACGAGCCGCGTTGGTTCATGCGCACGGTGCACATGAATCCACCCGAAGCGATGCGTGCCTACGCGGAGTTGGCAGGTGAGCGAGGTTACGCGCCGATCATGCTGCCGATTCACTGGGGTACCTTCCGACTCACCGACGAATCGATGCAAGAGCCGCCCGAGTGGACGAGAAGATTGTGGCGGGAGGCCGGCTACGATCCAGCGAAGCTGTGGCTGCTGCGGCATGGAGAAACGCGGACCATCAGACGCTCGGACTGAGCTCTCGCCTAACGCGTCTCACGGCTGCCAGTCGGCGATATAAAGGTTCAATTCGTCGATCGCTGCTCCGCTTCGGTTCGCGGCCCACACCAGCTTCGTGCCGTCGGGACTGAACATCGGGAATCCGTCGAACTCGGGATGATTCGTCACCTGCTCTAGCGCCGTGCCGTCCACGTTGATCAGATAGAGATCGAAGTTGCGGCTGTGGGGGTTCTTGTAGTTCGACGAGAAGATGATCCGCTTGCCATCCGGAGTGTAATACGGCGCGAAATTGGCGCCGCCCAGGTTGGTGATCTGGTGCTGATGCGAGCCGTCGGCGCTCATGATCCAGATCTCCATGCGATTCGGACGGACGAGTCGCTGGGCGAGAAGCTCCCGGTAGTTCGTGAGCGCGGTGTCGGTCGGGTGCCACGCTCGATAGACGATGTGCTTGCCGTCGGGCGAGAAAAATGGACCTCCATCGTAGCCGGGCGTATTCGTCAGGCGCCTAACGTTCGATCCGTCCGTGTTCATCGTGTAGATGTCGAGGTCGCCGTCCTTCAACGACGTGAACACGATTGTCCTTCCATCCGGAGAGAGCGTTCCCTCGGCCGTGTATACGCCATTACTCGTGAGGCGCTGGAGGTTCGAGCCGTCGGCGTCAGCCGTGTAGATGTCGTACGGGTCGAGGCCCCACACGTACCCCTTGGACGGATCTGGGCGCGGTGGGCAGGCCGTGTCGGTTGCGTGCGTCGACGCGAAGAAGACGCGCTTGTCGCCAGCGAAGAAGTATCCGCAGGTGGTTTTGCCGCCGCCTGTCGAGATGCGATGAACGTTCGAGCCGTCGACGTTCATGATGAACTGCTGGTCGCAGCTCCGTCCGTCTCGCGTCGACTGAAAGATCAGGCGCTTGCCGTCGTGACTGAAATATGCCTCGGCATTTTGACCGCCGAAGGTGAGCTGCCGAATGTTGTGCAGGTGCGGCTCGTTAGGTGACGCCCGGCGCCGGATGGCCGCCGTCGTGAACAAGACAAAGGCCGCCGCCCCTCCGAGGGCGGCGGCCTTCATGACACTGGATTTGATTCGGGGCACGCGGCGAAGCATGCCCCGAATCTAGAGCATACGCTGATCTAGCGCCGCTTCGCTTGCGTGGTCGGCATGTGTGCCGCCTCGGCGGAAGCAATCGCGAACAGCTCCTTCTGCGTCGAGCCCTTATCGAGCAGATCGATCGCCTTCCGCAGTGGAGCGTCGTATGGGAGATCGCGGCGCTTCGCGGCGGAGTCGCCAAAGGCGAAGCGAGCAACGCGCTGCTCCAGCAAACGATCGACATAGCGCGCCGATGCGTCGTAGTCCTTTCGATCGATCACGACACCCTTCGAGTCCAACCGGCGGAGCAACTCGTCACGCCACTGCGGCTGGACCGTGAAATCCTTGTTGACGGTCTTCGAGAGCTCGAGTGCGTAGTCGTAGTACGTCGTGTAGAAATCCTGCTGTTTTGCCGCGAGCGACTTCGCCAACCGTTGCTCCGCCGAGGTAAGCGTATCGTCTGCCACGATCACGTCCGGCGTGATGCCGCCACCGCCGTAGACGAGTCGCCCGGCGTCCGACTTGTACGCCGGACGATTCTTCTTGACGCTCTCCGTCTCGGACGTGGTGTCGGGCTCCTGCTCGACGAAATGGCCATTCTCGAACTTCCGCTCCTTCTGAATGGAACGACCGCTCGGTGTGTACCATTTCGCCGTCGTCAATTTGAGCGCGTAACCGCCGTCGAGATTGAAGACGGACTGCACGAGTCCTTTGCCGAAGCTCGTCTGACCAACGATCAGGGCGCGGTCGTGATCCTGAAGAGCGCCTGCGACAATCTCCGACGCCGACGCCGTGTATTCGTCCGTGAGAACGATGAGCGGAGTCGTCGGCACCGCGGGACTTCCATGCGCAACGTATGGCTGCGTTTCGCCGTTGCGTGCCCGAATCGAGGCGATCTCCTGGCCATCCTTGAGGAACAAGTTGCTGATGACCAGGCTCTGATCGAGGATGCCACCTGGATTACCGCGGAAATCGAGAACGATGCCGCGTACGTTCTGCCTCTGCAGAGAACGCACAGCGTCCTGAACTTCCTGCGCGGCCGTCTCGTTGAATCGATCGAGCGGGATATAACCGATCTTCTCACCGTTCGAGCCGAAGGAAATCTCGTAGCGCACCGCCGGCACATGGATGATCGCGCGAGTGAAGTGCACATCGATCGGGCCCGTGACACCAGGACGTGCGAACTTGACGTTGACTTTCGTACCGGGCGGGCCCATCAGGGCGTCCTGCGCCTGCTGCGTCGTCCATTTGACGACGTGGATCGTGTCGATCTGGACAATTCGGTCGCCCTCACGGACGCCACCCGCCTCGGCGGGCGTGTTCGGGAAGACTTTGCTGATCACGATCTGGTCCTGCTGCGGCTCGATTTGCATTCCGATGCCGGCATAACGACCGCCGGTATTCGTCGTGAAGGCCTTCAATTCCTTGGGCGCAAACAGCTCGCTATATGGATCGTTGAGTTCTTTCACCAAGCCTCTGGCCGCTTTCTCGTAGAGCTGGCCTGCGTCGAGGGTGTCGACATAGCGCTCGTTTACGAGTTGCAGAACCTGGTCGAGCAGGGCCTGACCGCCGCGCGTGACGCGCGACTGCAGCACGAATCCGCCAGCGAATAGCGGCACTACAACAAGGCTGGCGACGACGAATTTGCGAGAACGGATCATCCGTGACATCAAGGGTGCCCGGCTTGGGGACGAAGAATTATAGCGGACGAAGGAGAGCGAGGTCAGCCGCGCTCACCTTCATTGGGCGACTCGTCCCTGCTGTCGCCCTCAGTCCAGACGGCTCTCCACGACATCTCTACACCGGAGCGAAATCGCTTCCTCGTCAGTCGCAGCCCATCGGGCGAGATGCTAACGGTATACGGCTCACCGTCGATCGTGATCTCCCGCCGGATTGTTCGTTCGAGCTTCGTGGCCATGACCTCGTCATACCCGCCGCGAGGAAGCCTGTTCGCACCAGACTCCATTCATTCAGACGCCTCGCGCCGCCAAGACGTAATCCACGAACCAGTCGCGCTGCTGTTGTCGAACGGACACGCTCCGCACTACACCGGTCGATTCTAGCATTTCATGGGCCGGTTGAAGCACTCGCTGCAAGTGTGACGGGTATCGCTGCATCAGTGGCAACAGCTCTTTGAGACGATCGAGAGACACCCGCCAAGTCAGCACTCCGTCCGCTCGTGCGACCTCGAGCAATCGATAAAGTCGTCGAGCGACTGGAGAGGCGAGATCGAGGTAACGCGTCACCGACAACGACGACGTGAAACGGCCAGCGAGATTCTCGCGGATTGGCGGCGCGATCACGACGCGTGCGACGCCGGGTTCGCCGCTCGCGTCGCCGTCGAACAGGGCGAGCTGGTCGCGATCGGCGACGCGACGTCGTTCGATGACCACCGAGCTCAGGATCGAGAACCTTGCCTCGATCGTTTTTCCCGCGGCGTGGCTGTAATAACTCCCGGCCGATTCGAGCGTCGTCCGTTCGAGCCGAGCAAGCGCGCCGCGCAGCTGCTCGTATGTGCGGCCATCGACCTGCCTACCCATCGACCGAAGGAAGGCGTGTAACGTGAAGGTGATTGCACCGTCGGCAGGCTCGCCAGCTTCATGGAAGCGATGCATCAGCTCGACGTAGACGTCCTGGTCGAACGTCCCCGGTAGGCGGTCGCCGGGACTCGGGAGCACACGCCAGCGCCCGCCGTCATCCGCCGAGCAACTGATAGCGGAATCTTCTGCGGAATCGCTCAGTCGGAAGAGCGGCAGCCGCTCCAGCGACCGATCGAGCAGAACGACGCGCGCCGTGACGCGTCGCCGCGCGGCGAGGCTCATAGCCGGGAAGGTGACGCTGTACTGAGCGGTGGGCAAGTCAGTCGCACGCCAGCCTTACGACAGTGCGATCAGTTGTCCAGTGATCGCACTCGCGTCATCGCTGCAGAGATAGGCCGCGGCTTGTGCAACTTCCTCGCGCTCGACGTAGCGAACGTTCTCACCCATCGCCTGAACGTTCGCAGCCGTACGAATGGACGTCGGCGCCAACGCGTTCGCTCGAACTCCATTGTCGCGTTCTTCTTGCGCAACGGCCCGCATGAGCGTGACGACGCCGTTCTTCGCGGCCGCATATGCTGCGACGTTCGCGACCTTTGCACCTGGAAGCGCCGCCTCCGATGCGAAGTAAACGATGGCGCCCCGAGCCGCGCGGACCAGCGGAAGGAAGGCATGAGTCACGAAAAAGGCCGTCGTGAGATTGATGCTCATCATCCGGTGCCATAGCTCCACGTCGCTCTCGGCAAGCGGTCCACTCACCGCAAAGCCGCCGGCGACATGAACGAGAGCGCCGACGCGATCCCCGTGGTCGCGTCGTACGCGGCTCACGAGCTCGATGACCGACGCGTTGTCCGCGAGATCGCAGGCGAAGGCGAACGCCTGGAAGCCCGCCTTCGTCAGCGAAGTCGCGCGGTCACGGGCCTGATCGAGATTGCGATCGACGAGCAACAGAACGGCTCCACGCTCGGCAAACGCCCGGGCAACCGCTTCGCCAACCTGGCCCTCTCGTCCGGCACCCGTGAGGAGAACGGGGCCGCGAAACTCCGTTCGAGGCATGGCACAGAGTATGTGTGACAAAGGCCCCGAATGCCACCGCAACGGAGCTACAGCTTCGCCGAGCGACTCGAGCGCCTAGGCGTCGTCATTGTTGGAATCTTGCTGTGCTATCTCGCGTTCGTCGGATTGCTCTCGATTACGCGAGGCACTCCCGTGCAGACGGTGATCGCCGAGGGAGATCGGGGCGGCCCGCCGCCACCCACCGATTCGCTGTTCGCGCGTACGATGGAGATGTACACCGGCGTACACATCGAACCGGGCACGCGCGTGCAGGCAGTGAATAACGGCACCGTGTACGACTCGCTCTGGAACGACCTGCGCTCGGCGAAGCAAACGATCACCGTGCAGATGTACTACTCTCTGCCGGGAAAGGTCGCCGATACACTTGCCGCGATTCTCAAGGAACGAGCGCGCGCGAAGGTACGGGTGCTTCTTCTGCTCGACGCATTCGGCTCACAGAACCTCAAGCGCGCTTGGGCTCGTTCACTGCGAGAAGCGGGTGTCGAAGTCTCCCTGTTGCGTAAACTCCGCTGGTACTCGGTGCATAACGCGACGGATCGTTCGCATGTGCGCGTGATCGTCATTGACGGAAGAATCGGCTACACCGGTGGCTTCGGCCTCGCCGACTACTGGCAGGGCGACGGATTGCACGAGAATCAATGGCGAGAGTCGAACGTGCGCTTCGAGGGGCCGGCCGTCATGCAACTGCAGGCGGCATTCGCGTCAGCGTGGGCCGAGTCGACCGGTGAGCTGATCACGGGCGACGTTTTTTTCCCAAGGCATGGCTTCGAAGAGCTCTCCCGTGGCGTTCAAGCCGGATTGCTCTTCACCGCACCGACCACCGGGAGTACGCCGGCGGAGCGATTTCTGGCATTGAGCATCGCTTCGGCGCACAAGTCGCTCTACATAACGAATTCCTATTTCGTACCCGACGACGACTTCCGCCGGCTTCTCGAGCGTGTCGCGAAACGCGGCGTCGACGTCCGTGTGCTCACGGTGAGCACGAAAACCGACGTGAAGACGACCTGGTATGCCGGCCGATATTGGTACGAAGACTTGCTGAGCGCCGGGGTAAGAATTTACGAGTATCAGCCAACGATGATGCACTCGAAGACGCTGGTCGTCGACGGACTGTGGTCGAGTGTCGGCTCGATGAACTTCGACAATCGATCGTTGGCGTTCAACAACGAATCCAACCTCGTCGTGCTCGACACGAAATTCGGCGCTGTAATGGATTCGGTGTTCCTGAGGGACCTTCACTACTCGAAGGAGATCAAGCTCGCCGAATTCCGGCAACGGTCCGTGTGGGAGCGTTTGCTCGAGCTCGGCGCCGTCACGCTATCGCGCCTCCTCTGAGGGAACCGTTAGGCGGCGCTACCTGATTTCCTCTCGACCGAGCGCGGCGCGGACCGCCTCGCGCATCGCCACGACTGCTTCGTCGCGCGCCGCCGGCGAGTTGTCGCGAACATGGATCTCGATCCCATCGGCAACGGGAACGCGCCGCCAGCTCCACGGTTGGTCTTCATCCGTCTGGGCCACGGCATCGGCCCGGACACCAAGTGCCGGCGCCAACGAGGTTGCAACGCGTCGCTCGAGTGCGTCGCCGGTGAGGTCGTGCAGCTCGATCTTGATTGTCTCGAGCGTCGTGCCCTCGCGCTGCCGGATCTTGATGGCGAGGAGTTGAAGAAAGTGGCGGTAGTTGTACGTCGCCGCGGTTCCCGTTCCTTCTGGCCGGTCGAGGAGACCGTTCGCGACGTAGAAACGTATCGATCTCGCACTCGGAGCTACGCGAGCGGACGCGTTGGTGGGACGCATGCCGGTGGCGTCGACCAGGGCGGTCACGTGAGCAGCCAGGCCGCGCGCATTCCAAGGCGCGTGCCGGGAGTGAGCGCGAAGCAGCGAGATTGGCGACTCAGTCATGCGCGTTGGCTGTTGCTGTTCGGTCCAGCTTTCGGTTGGGCAGCGTGATTGTCACAGTCGTTCCAGCGTCGGCGGTGCTGTCGAGGGTGATCGCGCCGCCATGCTCGTCGAGAATGCGCTGACACAGTGCCAACCCGACACCGGAGCTGCCAGCTTTCGTGGTGAAGAACAATTCGAAGACTCGTGGCAGCAGCTCGCGCGCGATTGGTGGTCCGTCGTTGTGCAGACGACACCGCCAGCCGCCACCAGGCAGTGTCGTCGACGTCAATGTGAGATCACTGCCTTCAGGCGCGGCATCGACGGCATTCGACAAAACGTTGGCGAACACGTGAGCGATCTGCTCTGCGTCGACGTCGCATAGTGCGCGCGGTTCCGCGGGGCGATGTCGGGCCACGAGCGCCTTGCTCTCGAGCAGCCCGCGCTTGGCCGATAGCACGCTGTGCAGAACACCATCCGGATCCGTGGACGCAACGCGCAGCGGAGGCGGGCTGCCGTACTCGAGCAGCGCGCTCACGACACCATTCATCCGCTCCACTTCACGCAGGATGCGGCCCACGTTCCTCTCGATCACCGGATCGTCGCGAACGCGAAACCGTAGTAGCTGCGCTGCCGAGGAGATTCCGAAGAGCGGATTGCGCAGCTCGCGAGCGATGCCCGCGGACACTTCACCGATCGCCTCCAACCGGCGTTTCTGAGTGAGGCGATGCACGGCCTCGGCGCGACCAATCGCCGACGCGACCTGCGAGGCGACGCTCGCAACGACTTGCTCGAGCTCCAGAATTCGGCTCGGCGAATCGACGTTGGACACGACGACGGTCACGGCACCGAAGACGTCGCCGCTCGACATCGGCACGGTGATCTCCTTCGCGCGCGCGAGATCGCGCTCGACGGGCGCCGACTCGTGGCGGGCGCGCCGCCAGCTCGGTGTGAGTGACGCGATCAACGACTCGCGTTCCTCGTCGAAACCGACGCTATGAGCAAGTTCGAACTCTCCAAGACTCGGACCGACGATTGCGATCGCGACCGCTTCGCAGATCGCGACGCGACGAATCTGTTGCGCAGCCTCGTTGAGCACTCGCTCGAGCAAGACGGTCGGCGCGAGCGCAATCGCCGCGTCGAGTACCTGGCGATCGGTGCTCGCTTGGCTTCCGCCGACTTCTGATTGAATCGAAGGCGCGCTCATGAGTGGATATTACGAGCGCCGATATTAAAGCGAAACGGCGGAGCGCGTTGAGTGCGTTCCGCCGTCCGCGAGCGATTTGGAGTTGGAGCTAGCGACGGCCGCGCTTCCGAGCGCCCTTCTTGGCGCCGCCTCGCTTCTTCGCACCACCACGCTTTGCCCCACCGCGCTTAGCGCCGCCACTCTTCTTGGCGCCGCCCTTCTTTGCAGTCTTGCGCGCACTCTTCTTGGCGCCGCCTTTCTTCGCGGCAGTGCGAGCACTCTTTTTCGCCCCTGCCTTCTTGGCGCCAGTCCGCTTCTTGGCGCCGCCGGATTTCTTGGCGCCTCCAGCTTTGGATGCGGTTTTCGCCGCGCCGCCGGTCGAGCCACCGCTCATCGCCGAACCGCCACCAGAGCTCAATGTGCTGCTGCCCGCGGTACCCGAGGTCCCGCCGGTTGAGGGTCGACGACCACCAGCGGGGAAGGCTTCGCCCTCCTCTTCTTCCTCCTCGGTGAAGGTACCCTCTTCAGCTTCCTCGTCCTCATCCTCGTCGGTGCTGTCCCAGAGATCGTCGCTGCCACGAGTCCCGGACCACCCGCCCTCCTCTTCCTCCTCCTCGTCGTAGTTCCCGCCGCCGGAACCGCCGCCGCCACCATAACCAAGATCATCCGCGTCGTCGTCGCGATCCGAGAACCGAAACTCCTCGTGCAACTCGTCACCCCGCGGCATGCGCGCCTCCTGAGGCAAATGTGATGTCAAACGTAATTCGTACGATTCAAGCGACCCAACGCCGCGCCCTCGGCGCACGTCGTGTGCCGATCCCGCGCGCGTGCAGCATCGCGATGCGTTCGGTGATCGCACGCATTAAAACGCGTGCAGGTACGTTGACGCAACACCCTAGTACAATGTCATGGCGTTTCCGTCAAGTCGTGCGCGTCATTGGGTCCGTCGCGAGAACGCACGAGAGCGCGTTACGCAATCACGTAACCATCGTGTCGAGTCAATCGCCGGCGGCTGCGCGGAAAATGCTGCCATTGTTCGGCGCGCCGACTTGTTAAGGATCGATAAAAGTCAGCGTCTTTCGACGCGAGACGACCCGTCGGAGCGCGTCGTACACCTCGGGATCGAGGAGTCGACCGACGTGGCCCTCCAGAAACTCGATCGTCGCTTGTTGCTCCATCGGCTCCCGATAGGCGCGCTTCGACGTGAGTGCATCGAAGGCATCGGCGGCGGCGAGAATCCGCCCTCCTATGGAAATCCGCGCACCATCCAGCGCACGCGGATAGCCCTTGCCGTCCCAGTGCTCATGATGGTCCTGGACGTAGATGAGCGCTTCGCCGAGGTGCTTGAGTGGAGCGAGGATCGCCATGCCAATGCGGACGTGCTCCTTCACATGCTCGAACTCCTCCGGCGTTAGCGTGCCGGGCTTGTTGAGCACCGCCTCGCGTGTGCCGATCTTGCCGACGTCGTGAAGGCGCCCAGCGAGTCGGACGTGCTCGACCGCGTCAGGCCCCATGCCTAACTCCTCCGCGATTGACGCGGCAAGCTCGGCAACGCGCTGTGAGTGGCCGCGGAGGTACACGTCTTTCACTTCCATAGCATTGATGAGCGTTTCCGCGACGCTCACCGTGAGATTGCGCAGCGCATCCTTTTCGCGCTCCAGCTCTTCGGTGCGCTGTGCTACCTCCTCCCGGATCATGCGCTCCACGCGGCGCTGCTCGATGAGAAGTGCGCGTTTGTGCAGTGCGCGCTCGATCGCGACCTCGAGATCCGCGAGCTCCACGGGTTTCATCAGGTAGTCCATCGCGCCCTGAGAGAGCGAATCCGTCGCAGTCGGAGCGTCGTTGACCGCTGTGAGCATCATGATCGCCAGCTCACTGTCGAGTTGGAGCGCGCGCGGCACGACATCGACTCCGGAAAGGCCCGGCATGCGCACGTCGCAGAGCATGAGGACGAAGCCCTGCTGTCCCAACTGGAGGAGCGCTTCGTCTCCGGACTCCGCGGTCACGACCTCGAAGCCACGGGTCCGGAGGAATTTGCCGATCGCGCGGCGAATGCTCTCCTCGTCGTCGACGACGAGAACGCGCCGCATGGCCGGTTCAACGGCGGAGCTCATTGGCCGAGAGCGCTCCTCAGGGCGATCGGCAAAGGCGGAGGCGGAGGCGGCGCTCTGATCGATCATCGGCAGACCAGCGTTATCAAAGGCGGATAGATGCGGGCGATGAAGGGCTCGCGTGGACGCTCTTGAGACGCATGTTCCGGTACAGCGGTAACGATGGGGAAGTCGAGCTACCCCAGCGCTCTAGTCGTCGATGAACTCCACCTGAACGGCCGTTGGGATGACACCGGCGTCGTGCCCTCGCTGTAGAAAGCGTCGCACGGCCTCGCGACCACGGTCGCCGTAGTCGAGGGTCCAATCGTTCACGTACATGCCCACGAAGGTGTCGGCTCGACTCCGTTCGAGGCCGCGCGCGAACTGCATCGCATGATCCAGTGCGCCCGCACGGTGTTGCAGGCCATATGCGATGCTGGCACGCAGGTGGCGGGAAATATCTCGCGTGAGCGCCTCGCCAAGGTCTTTGCGGACGACGTTGCCACCCAGCGGCAATGGCAAACCGGTCTCGGCAAACCACCACTCGCCCATGTCCGCGACGAGATGCAGGCCTCGATCGCCGAAAGTCAGCTGCCCCTCGTGAATGAGAAGTCCGAGATCAACGTCGCCACGTTCGACCGCGTCCTCGATTTGATCGAAAGGAGTTGGAACCGGCACGAAGTCCGGCTCATACAACCGCATCGCGAGGTAGGCGCTCGTCAGCGGCCCGGGAATGGCGACGCGCTTCCCGCGGATGTCGTTGCGTGACATCGGACGCCGAGCCACGAGTCGCGGGCCGTACTGGTCGCCCATCGATGCGCCGTGCGGCAGCAGAGCGTACGTGTCCGCCAGATACGCATACGCGTGAATCGAAACCGCAGTCACCTCGAGCTCACCGCGCAACGCGCGCTGGTTGAGCGTTTCTATATCCTGCAGCTCGTGGATGTACCGGAGGCCGTTCGTCTCGACCTTGCCCTGTGCAAGGGCGTAGAACATGAACGCGTCGTCGGAGTCGGGGCTGTGTGCGACGTGAATGGTGCGAGTATCGGACACGAGATCACTCGTTAGGGTTGGCGCGAGCTCAACGGGCTCGAATCTTGGCGAGCCGCGCGTCGATCTCCGCGACGTGTTGCTGGTACTCGGGGAGCTGTTTCGGACGCTCGGCCGGCTCGGCGGCGACGAAACGGCGCAGGTAGGCGTCTTGCGCCGCCTTGTCCCCGCGTAATCCAGCAGCGTCGGCCGCGAGGAGCAGGCCGAGCAAGTGTTTCGGTTGAGTTGTGAGAATGCTATCTGCCTGCGCTCTGGCAGTCTCCTGATCGCCGGAGACGGCAGCAATTCGGCCGAGGTCGTAGCGCTGGTCGGCGTTGAGCTGGCCGAGCATGATGTAGGCTTGCATCGCCATCGGCGCGAAGAAGCGCACGCTGTCGGTGCGACCACGCTCGTTGAGCGACATCACGCGATCGTACAACCGTTCCGCGCGCTCTTCCGGCGACATCTGGCTGATGTCGGGTGGGGCACCGGCGCTTTGCGCCGCGGCCGGCAAATCGGTTGGCGCTTCCGCGACGGACGCCGGTGCGCGCGAGAAACGCTGTCCAGCGACGAGCGCAATGAGCGCGACGAGCGCGATCGCGGCAACCGCCCAGGGAAGCGCTGAGCCGAATCCCCGCTCTGCATTGACGGTTCGCCCATCCGTCTTCGCGCCCGCCGGCGTGCCGCACCGATGACAGAATTTCGCGCCCGGCGTGAGATTCGTGCCGCACACGGCGCACTCGGCGCCCGCGAGCGGCGCTCCGCAGTTGGAGCAGAACTTACCCGAGGCGGGCGACTGACAGGTGGGACAGTTCGGCGTCGTGACAGTGGTGGAGGCGGGGCTCGTCATGCGGGGAATAATAGTGACCGGGCGGCCCCGCCCCTATCGAGTCATTGCTTGTGCTTTCCCGTCGGTTCCGAGATCTGTTGCACCGTGCGCTCGGCGCGGCCGGAGTCCCGTGTCTTTCGAACGATATCGGCCTGAGCGACGATGCCGACCAGGGAGCCGCGATCGTCGACGATTGGAATGCGGCGCACCTGCTCGCTCGCCATCGCTTCCATGACCTGACTGACGTCGTCGTTGGCGCTGCACGTAGCGAGCGCACTCGTACTCATGATGTCGCGAACGCGGACCTGGCCGTCATGACCCTGGGCTACGGCGCGAACTGCGATGTCGCGATCGGTTATCACGCCGACGAGTCTCCTGGATCCCTTCTCCTCGACGACGGGCACGATGCCGATGTGTCCCCCCGCTGCATCAGCTGAGCGGCTTCGCGAATCGTGGATTCCGGGGTCACGCATGACGGATCCCTTGTCATCACATCCTGGACCTTCATTGCCCCACCTCCAGTTGGTCGAACGCGCGTTGCAGTCCCTCTCAGTCGCGGCAAGCGGTATGCCTCGCGCTCGCTCGGTCATTGGCGAGTCGAGATCAACCGAAGCTGCTCGAAATGCAGACGCGATTGCACGATCTGCGTACATCGACTCGCACGAGCCTGGAAATTCGCGACCAACTCTGCAGATCGAGCACGAATCCTTTGACACTGCTACTCATGCTCTGGTAAGTTCCGCGCCTGGACGGATTCCCGGGAAAGAGCCAAAAGCGGAACGAGATGGATACTTCCAACACCGCCGGCCGCACGCTCATCGGCAACATGGCGGGCGCGACTAGGCAAGAGGTTCTCGACGCCGCGCGCAGCCTGAACGTGCGCTTCATGCGCCTGCAGTTCACCGACATCCTCGGCATCAACAAGAACGTCGAGATCCCGGCCTCACAGTTCGAGAAGGCGTTGTCGGGCGACATCATGTTCGACGGCTCCTCGATCGAGGGATTCGTGCGCATCGAGGAGTCGGACATGCTCCTCGCCCCCGATCTCTCGACCTTTCAGGTCTTTCCCTGGGGCGACGCCGAGAGTCGGATCTGCCGGGTGATTTGCGACATCAACACGCCGGACGGCGCGCCCTTCGCGGGCGATCCACGTGGCGTCTTGAAGCGCGTGCTGGCGCATGCGTCGTCGCTCGGGTTCACGATGAACGCGGGCATGGAAGCGGAGTTCTTTCTCTTCCGGCCTAACGAGGAGGGGGAAGCCACGACCGTTACGCACGACGTCGGGAGCTACTTCGACCTCGCGCCGGCGGATCTTGGCGAGGAAGCGCGGCGGTCGATGGTGGACGTCCTCGAGCGAATGGGATTCGAGGTCGAGGCCTCGCACCACGAGGTCGCACATGGGCAGCACGAGATCGATTTTCGTTATGCAGACGCGCTCAAGACGGCCGACAACATCGCGACCTTTCGATTCGTCGTGAAGCAGGTCGCTCAGCAGTTTGGTCTGGTGGCGTCCTTCATGCCGAAGCCGATCTTCGGCCAGAACGGGAGCGGGATGCACACGCACCAGTCGCTGTTCCGCGGCGGCGACAACGCGTTCTGGGACGCGAAAGCGCAGTGGGAGCTCTCGCCGGTCGCGCTGCACTACATCGGCGGTCTGCTGCGACACGCGCGTGGAATGTGCGCGATCACGAATCCATTGGTGAACTCGTACAAGCGTCTCGTGCCGGGCTACGAGGCGCCGGTGAACGTCGCGTGGTCGATGCGGAATCGCTCGCCGTTGATTCGAGTCCCCGAACGGCGCGGCGCGGGAACGCGCCTCGAGCTGCGCATGCCGGATCCGGCGGCGAATCCGTATCTCGCGCTCGCGGTGATGTTGGCGGCGGGATTGGACGGCGTACAGACCAATGCCGACTATCGCGAGCCGGTGAACGAGAACATCTGGGAGATGTCGTTTCGCGAACGGCGGCGTCTTCGGATCGACGACTTGCCGCACGACCTCAACGAGGCGCTGGACGAGCTTGAGAAGGATGACATCGTGCGAACCGCGTTAGGCGATCACATCGTCCGGCATTTCGTCGAGGCGAAGCGCCAGGAGTGGCGAGAGTACATCACGCAGGTCTCGCCGTGGGAGCTGGAGAATTACCTCGCCAAGTACTAGGGCAACTTGTAGTTCAAACTCGTCAAGCCGCGTGGCCAGCTCACCCGTCGGCGACGTTAGGCGACAAGACGCGTCGGCCACCTGAGCGATCCGTCCGGACAGCTCATTACACCCGAAAAGATACCGGGACGCTGCTCATTCGTCGCGACCAGCGAGATTCGCCATGGAGGAGCAGTTCGCCTAACGCTCTGTCGTTCCCACGTAGGTGCCTGATCGCGAGGTAGCCGCTGGCAGATCTTCGGCGCGAAGTGCGCCGGTCATGACGGCAACGGTGTCACTCATGGTGACCTGCTGTGGATTCAACAGTGCGACCCGTTTGCCGAGTCGCTGCACGTGAATCCGGTCGGCGATCTCGAACACATGCGGCATGTTGTGCGAGATGAGCACGACGGCGAGCCCACGATCACGCACGGTCCGGATCAACTCGAGCACCATCGCGCTCTCCTTCACGCCCAGCGCCGCCGTCGGCTCGTCCATGATGACGACGTGCCGAGCGAAGGCCGCGCTTCGGGCGACCGCGACACTCTGCCGCTGACCGCCGGAGAGTGTTTCGACGGGCTGTGTCATCGAGCCCACGCCGATCTTGAGATCGGCCAGGTGCGCGGCGCTTTCCTGGAGCATCCTCTTCTTGTCGAGCATGCGAAGGAGAGTCCCGGCGAAACCTGCTCGCCGAATTTCTCGGCCGAGAAAGAGGTTTTCGGCGATCGACATCGCGGGCGCGACCGCAAGATCCTGAAAGACGGTCTCGATCCCGGCGTGTCGTGCGTCGCTCGGATTCTTGAAATGCACGTGACGCCCGTCGAGCCAGATCTCACCGGAATCCGGGATCAGCGCGCCCGCGAGCGCTTTGATAAGTGTCGACTTCCCGGCGCCGTTGTCGCCGATGACGGCGAGAATCTCTCCGGTGCGCAGCTCGAAATCGGCGCCGTCGAGCGCGGTGACGTGACCGTAGGCCTTCACCAGGTTCCGCGCTTCCAGAACGAGTGCATCAGGCCCGAGTGACGCCGTCATCCGACGGCTCCCCGCCGCGAGAGCTGATCCGTGCCGACGGCGAGGATCACGAGAATGCCCGTGATCAGTATCTGATAAACTGACGACACGCCCATCAGGGTAAGGCCATTCCTGAAAACGCCGACAATCAGCGCGCCGATGAGTGAGCCGAGAATCGCTCCTCGTCCGCCAAAGAGACTCGTGCCGCCGATGACGACAGCCGTGATCGCGTCGAGGTTCTCGGTCTGACCGGCGCTCGGATCGCCGACACCGGTCCGGGCGACCGACAGCAGCGCAGCAACTCCGTACAGCACACCGGCCAGCACGTACACGCCGAATAGGACGCGCTGGGTCGCAATGCCGGTCAGGCGCGCCGCCTCGGGATTGTTCCCGACCGCGTACACATGTCTCCCAGCCGCGGTTTCGCGCAGCGCGAACCAGGTGAACCCATAGAGCGCCAGCATCAGCACGACGCCGTAGACGACCGACGTCCCGCCGAGCCGGAACGTGCCGCCGAGCGAGGTCATCGCCGCTGGCAGCTCGGTGACCGTCTGCGCGTGCGAGTACAGTTGAGTGAGTGCGAACGCGATGTTGAGCGTGCCCAACGTGACGATGAATGGCGGCAGCTTGATCCGGCTCACGAGCACACCGTTGAGCGCACCGAGAAGCGTCGTGACGCCGATGCCGGCAGCGATCGCGGCGAACGCGGGCAGCCCCGCGTCGACCGCGAACTTGGTCATGACGATGCCGCCGAGCGCCATGATGGTGCCGCAGGAGAGATCGACGCCGGCGGTGAGGATGATGAGCGTTTGACCAATGGCGATGACGCCGACCACCATCACTTGCTGGAGGACCAGCGAGAGATTATCGCCGGTCCAGAAGCGGTCGCTTTGAATGGCGAAGAATCCACACGCGACCGCGAGTGCGAGGAGCGGACCGAGCGTCGCGGGATGCGGAAGGCGGACGCGCACGACGCGCGCGCCTAGTCCCGCTTTCCGAAGCAGAGCGACAGGCCGGTTTTCACGTCTTTGCTGTCGACTCCGGGTTCGGGCTTCGCGGCGATGAGTGTGACGCCAGTGTCCGTGTAGCCGGTGGGTTTCTTCCCCGTCTTGATGAAGTTGGCGCCAGCCGCGACGCCTAACGCGGCCATCTTGAGAGGGTATTGCTGCGCCGTCGCCGCGATCGCGCCCGCGGCGATGTCGCGTATCCCCTGGCAGCCACCATCGACCGAAACGATGACGACTCCCTTCTCCTTGCCGGCCGCCTTGAGCGCCGTGAACGCACCGGCTGCCGTCGGCTCGTTGATCGTGTAGACGAGATTGATGTCGGGATTCTTCTGCAGGCAGTTCTCCATACCTGCCTGCCCCTTACTCTGATTGCCGTAGCTATCCGCCATGCAGACGACCTGCGGCGGCCGGCCAAGCTCGTTGCTCGCCTTTGGCGGTGCCGGCAACCCCAACCCCCTGAGGAATCCGTTATGCCGCTGCGCGCCCACGGGGTGGCCGGGAAAGAGATCGAGCGTCGCGATCCTGAGCGTTTTCCCAGCCAGAGCCGCCTTCGCATACTCACCGATGAGCATTCCCGCTTCGTAGTTATCCGTCGCGTACAGTGCGTCGGTCGCCTCGACGGGATCGGTCGGGCTATCGAGCGCGATGACGAGAATGCCCTTCGCTCGCGCTTTGCGAATCGCGGGAACGATCGCCTTCGAGTCGTTCACGGTGATGAGAATGACCTTCGCGCCGGCGGAGATCATGTTCTCCATCGCCGTGACCTGGCCGGCGTTGTCACCGTCGTTGGCGCCGGCTCCCGTGAGCAAGCGCACGCCGTTCCGTTGCGCGGCCGAAAGCGCTCCCTCCCTCATTTTCACGAAGAAGGGATTGCTCTCGGTTTTGGTGATCAGGCCGATGATCGGCTGTTGCGCTCGCGCAGGCGCCGCAATGGCGACCGCGAGCGCCGCGACCAGCGTTAGGCGTGCGGCGCCCACGCTTTGTCGCCGGGCTTGTACGGAACGCAGGGATCATACTTTCCCGGCGTCTCGGCGTATCGCTGCGCTTGCTTGCAGCCGATCTCCGACGTGAAGTAGCCCAGCAACGTGAGCTCTTTCATCATCCGGAAATAGTGCGGCGGCGAGTCGGCAGTGATCGCGGTCGCCGTCCCGACGTCGCCGCCAATGCCAGCTTCCTTCCGCGGCTCCTCGAGATGCGCTTCGGCCTTTTTCGCCGCTGTTGTCGTCGTCGTGTCGGATTTCTTTCGACGCGCTGACTCGACCGCATCCGAGTACGTCTTCTGTTCCTTGTCCAGGACCTCGAGGAGCGAGAGCCGCTGCTGCGGCGTCGCCTGCAAGAACCCGACATTGTTCGCCTTGCGGCAGGCGTCGTTCAGCCGCGTCATGCCGTCGCGAAAGATCTTCTGCTGCTTCGCGTCGTAGCAATCCGTGACCATGACCGCCATGAACGGACCGACCTTCGCGGCCTTCGCGCCCGGCGTCTTCGTTTCGGGAAGGATGGTCTCGGCGACCTCGTCGAGGAAATTCATGTCGGCGGTCGCGAACTGGCCAACCTGCTCTCCCGCCTGCACCACCGGCCGGTCCTTCTGACACGCGGTCAGGAGTGAGCTTCCGCCGATGAACGTCACGCCGCCGAGGAACAGCCCGACGCGACGGATCGCCTCACGACGGTCAATCGTACTCACGTCTTCCGTGCGATCGATCATTGTTTCACCGTTAGGCATCTATGAGTCTCCTTAGAGGGTGCGCTTGGTGAGCTCGTCCGCCGCGAAGTTTGCCGCTCGCGCCGTCAGTGCCATGTAGCTGAGCGACGGATTCTGACACGCAGTCGAGGCCATGCACGAACCGTCGGTGACAAAAACGTTAGGCGCATCCCACACCTGATTGTGCGAGTTGAGCACGGAATTCGTCGGCTTGGTGCCCATGCGCGCCGTGCCCATCTCGTGAATGCCCATGCCGGGGAAGCAGGGTTCGTCGTAGGTGTGCACATCCTTCACACCAGCCGCCTCGAGCATCTCCGCCATGTCAGTGCCCATGTCTTTGCGCATCCGATGCTCGTTCTCGCCCGTCGCGCAGTCGATCTTGAGCACCGGCAGGCCCCACTTGTCTTTCCGGTTCTCGTCGAGCGTCACGACGTTCGCATGGTTAGGCAGCATCTCGCCGAACGCGGTGCCGCCGACGGTCCACTGCCCCGGCTCGGCCATCGAGTCCTTGAAGCCGCCGCCGACGCCCATCTCCGCGACCGCGCGCGACCAACCCTCGCGTCCCGCCGATCCTTCGTACCCGAAACCGCGCAGGTAATCGCGCTTCTCGCCAAAGAGATTGCGATAGCGCGGGATGTAAACGGAGTTCGGCTTACGGCCGTACTGATCCTTGTCCTGGAAGCCGTCGATGCGTCCTTCGGCGCCGACGCGGAAGTGGTGATCCATCAAGTTGTGTCCAAGCTCTCCAGAGCTCGACCCGAGACCTCCCGGCCAGATGTCGGTCGCGGAGCGCAGAAGAATCCAGGTCGAGTTGAGCGTCGACGCACAGAGGAAGATCACCTTCGCCTTGTAGTCCGTGCTCTGCATCGAGATCGCATCCAGCACGCGAACGCCGCTCGCGCGCTTCCTGTCCTTGTCGTACAGAACCTCGTTCACGATCTGCCAGGGCTTCAGCGTGAGGTGCCCCGTCTTCATCGCGGCGGGAAGCGTCGACGATTGCGTGCTGAAGTAGGCCCCATACGGGCAGCCGAGCCAGCATGCATCGCGGTATTGGCAGGCGGAGCGGCCGCCGATCGGCTGGGTGAGGTTTGCCGTCCGGGCTGGAATCCATCGTCGCTTGCCGTCGAAGTGCTGCCTAACGCGATCGGCAACCATCTGCTCCGCGCAGTTGAACGGCATCGGTGGCTGGAACTTGCCGTCCGGCAGTTGCGGCATGTGCTCGATCGAGCCGGAGATTCCGGCGAACGGCTCGACATGATCATACCAGGGCGCGATGTCCTTATATCGAATCGGCCAGTCGGTGCCGACGCCTTCTCTGGCATTTGCCTCGTAATCAAAATCGCTCCACCTAAAGGAGCAGCGGCCCCACATCAGGGATCGACCCCCAACGTGGTAACCCCGATACCAATCAAACCGTTTGACTTCGGTGTACGGCGAATCCCTATCCGAGGCCCACCAATCGAGATTCTTTTCGTTGAGTGGATAATCACGTCGCAGGACGGGATAGTCCTCTTCCATCTTCTTCGTGCGGCCGCCGCGATGTGGGTACTCCCACGGTCCCTTTTGCGCGTTCACATAGTCTTTGATGTGCTCGATGTTCTTCCCCCGCTCGAGCAGGAGCACATTGAGACCTCGCTCGGAGAGCTCTTTTGCCGCCCAGCCGCCCGAGATGCCAGAACCAACGACGATGGCATCGTACGTCGTGCTTTGCACTGAGATTCCTCCGGTTCAGAGGTTGCGCTTGGTAAGCTCGTTCACGGCGAACGCCGCCGCACGCGCGGTGAGCGCCATGTACGTCAGCGACGGGTTCACGCAGGCCGTCGAAACCATGCACGATCCATCGGTGACGAAGACATTGGGCGCGTCCCACACCTGGTTGTTCCCGTTGAGCACCGATGTCTTCGGGTCGCGGCCCATCCGTGCCGTGCCCATCTCGTGAATGCCCATGCCCGGGAAGTACCCGCTGTCGTACATCTGCACGTTCTTCACTCCGGCTGCCTCGAGCGTTTCCGCCATGTCGTTCATCATGTCGACGCGCATCTTGCGCTCGTTCTCGCCGATGGCGCAATCGATCTTGAGGACAGGGAGTCCCCACTTGTCCTTCCGCGTCTCGTCGATCCCGACCTGATTGGCGTGGTTAGGCAACATCTCGCCAAATGCCGTCGCACCGATCGTCCACGGGCCTGGCTCGGCGGCGTTGTCCTTGAAGGCGCCACCCACACCGAGCTCCGCGACGACGCGCGACCATCCGTCGCGGCTCGCGCCGCCTTGATAGCCGAAGCCACGCAGGTAGTCGCGCTTCTCGCCAAAGACATTCCGGTAGCGAGGGATGTAGAAACCGTTCGGTCGACGGCCGTAGTAGTACTTGTCTTCCATCCCCTCGATGCTCCCCGACGCGCCAAGACGGAAGTGGTGGTCCATGAGGTTGTGTCCGAGCTCGCCCGAGCTCGAGCCGAGACCACCCGGCCAGACGTCGGTCGCCGATCGCAAGAGCAGCCAGGTTGAGTTGAGCGTCGATGCGCAAAGGAAGATCACCTTCGCGGTGTAGTCCGTCGCTTTCTCGCTGACGGCGTCGAGCACGCGAACGCCCGTCGCGCGCTTCTTGTCCTTGTCGTAGAGCACCTCGGTCGCGATCGCCCACGGCTTCAACGTTAGGCGGCCCGTCTTCATCGCGGCCGGAAGCGTCGACGCCTGCGTGCTGAAGTAGCCGCCGTACGGGCAGCCAAGCCAGCAGGCGTTGCGGTATTGGCAGGGCGAGCGCCCGGGGAGCGCCTGTGTCGCGTTGGCGACACGTCCGGGAATGATCCGTCGCCTGCCTCCGAATTTCTTCGTTAGGCGCCCGGCGATCAGCTCTTCACCGCAGTTGAGCGCCATCGCCGGCTGAAACTTGCCGTCCGGGAGCTGCGGCATGTGCTCGATCGATCCGGAGATGCCGGCGAACGGCTCGACGTAGTCGTACCACTTGGTGACGTCGGCGTAGCGGATGGGCCAATCGACGGCCACGCCCTCCTTCGCATTCGCCTCGAAGTCGATATCGCTGTGACGATAGCTCTGTCGTCCCCAGAGCAGTGAGCGGCCGCCGACGTGGTAGCCGCGGAACCAGTCGAAGCGTTTGACCTCCGTGTATGGCGAGTCCTTGTCCGACGCCCACCAGTCGAGATTCTTCTCGTTCAGTGGGTAGTCACGCTTGAGGACGGGGTACGCTTCCTCCATCGCCGTCGTGCGCCCGCCGCGATGCGGATACTCCCACGGTCCCTTCGTCGCGTTAGGGTAATCCTTGATGTGCTCGATGTTCTTGCCGCGCTCGAGCAGCAGCACATTCAGACCTCTCTCGGTGAGCTCTTTGGCTGCCCATCCTCCCGAGATGCCCGACCCCACCACGATCGCATCGTACGTCGTGCTCTGCACTCGCTCCTCCTCGTCTCTGGGCGGCTCGCTATGGCGCTGGCTGCATCGACCAATTATGACGCAGAACGCGTGAGTTCGCGAATCCGGTGGCGAGCCTCGCCGAGGGCCGGCGACGAAAGAAGACGTGTGTCGCTCAGGTCGCTTCCTGGCGTCCCCGTCGTGGCGAGCCGTACTGGCACGTCTAGTGCTCCGGAGAGTTCGCTCAGCGTTCGGCGTACGGCAGGATCGGAGTTTGCGGAAACAACGCCAAGGCCGGAGTCGGTCCCAGGGCGGGTTCCCTCTTTTTCAATAGCTAGGAAGGCAGCATGAACCGGTACGTGTCGGTGGCGGCGATGGTTGCGGTCGCGATCTCATTCGCGGCCTGCGATCGAGTGATCAGTCCCAAGGGCGCGATCAACGCGACGTTCGAGCTCCAGTCGATCAACGGGACTTCCCTTCCCTACGACAGAACGCTCGGCACCGCGTCGATGCGCATAACGAGTGACGTACTCGTGCTGAAGGACGACGGGAGTTACGAAGATTCCACGACGTACGCATTCCCAACGGACAGGTCGTCTTCAGTCGGCACGTCGATCGAGCGCGGCCGATACAGCGTGTCCGGTTCGTCGATATCGTTCATCGATCACACGCATGGTGGCCGCTATGGCGGCTCGCTCAGCGGGACGACGCTCACCCAGTCGGTGAATGGCAATACGCCGGTGTACGAGCGACGTTAGGCACCGTCGTCCGAAAAAACAAGAGCGAGGCGGCTTGCGCCGCCTCGCTTCGTTTTCTCGATGGCCGGTTCAGACCGGGAAGAGCATCTCCCGATACTTCGGCAGTGGCCACAGCTCGTCGTCGACCAGCAGTTCGAGGGCATCGCTCGCCTGACGAGTGGCAGCCATCGCGTCCGCGCCCGTGCTGGTGAGGAACTCCGCTTGTTCCTCGAGCTCTTCGTGCATGCCTTCGGCCTTGTCGATCGCCTTACCGAGCGCATTGCGCGCCGACTGCAGCTCCTGAATCAACTTGCCGATGCGGTTCGCGGGCTCGAGCTGCGGAATGGCCTTGATCCCCGCCTCTTTTGCACGCGCCGCCGACGTCGCCAGACCGCCCACGTACTCGAGCGCGGCCGGCAGAACGAGCGTGTCGACCGTTTCTCGCAACGTGTGGAGCTCGATGAGCATGTCCTTAACGTACCGCTCGAGTCGCACGTGATAGCGAGAATCGAGCTCTTCCTCGCTGAAGATCCCGAGCTTGGTCAACAGCTGGCGTGACTGCTTGGTAACGAGCTGCTTCAGCGCCTCGGGAGTACGGCGCAGATTCGGAAGTCCGCGCTTATCCGCTTCCTTGACCCACTCCTCCGAGTAGTTATTGCCCTCGAAACGAATGGCCGCCGTCTCCTTGAAGATGCGGCGAACGATCTTGAGCACCGCGTCGTCAGTCTTCTTCGTCTTCTTGATCTCCGCCTTGAGCTCGGCGGTGATCTCGCCGATCGTCTCGGCGACCGCGGCGTTCAACAATACGATCGGGAACGCGATCGACTGCGACGACCCGACCGCTCGAAATTCGAACTTGTTACCGGTGAACGCAAAAGGAGATGTGCGGTTCCGGTCGGTATTGTCGCGCTGGATCTCCGGAAGACGAGCGACGCCGAGCTTGATCATTTCCTGATCGGCGCTGTTCGTCACTTTGCCCTCGGCGATCGTCTCGATGACGTGTGTGAGCGTGTCGCCCATGAACACCGAGATGATGGCGGGCGGTGCTTCGTTCGCGCCGAGCCGGTGCTCGTTGCCGGACGTTGCGATCCCCGCGCGCAAGACCGCGGCGTACTTGTGCACGCCCTTGAGAATAGCGGCGAGGAAAACGAGAAAGCGAATGTTCTGGTGCGGCGTCTGGCCGGGCTTGAGCAAGTTGTAACCGTCGAGCTCCGGATTCTCGGCTGCCACCGACATCGACCAGTTGCAGTGCTTGCCCGACCCATTGATTCCGGCAAAGGGCTTCTCGTGCAGCAGAGCCTGGAGGTTGTGACGCAGCGCGACGCGCCGCAGCGTCGCCATGACGAGCTGGTTGTGATCGACGGCGACGTCGGTCTCCTCGAAGCGCGGGGCCATCTCGAACTGGCTCGGCGCCACTTCGTTGTGCCGCGTCACGATCGGTACGCCGAGCTTATACAGCTCGTACTCGACTTCGGCGATGCACGCCTGGATGCGCTCAGGAATCCCGCCGAAGTAGTGATCCTCGAGCTGCTGACCGCGCGGCGGCGGAGCGCCAACGAGCGTCCGTCCGGCCATGACGAGGTCAGGTCGCAACGCGAAATGACCTCGATCAATCAGGAAATACTCCTGCTCGGGACCAAGCGTGGTGTAAACACGGTGGACGCCTCTGTCACCGAGCAACTCGAGCAGCGCGATCGCGCGATCGCTCAGCGCGTCGGAGCTGCGGAGCAGGGGAGTGAGCTCGTCGAGCGCCTCACCGTTGTAGCCGATGAAAACAGAAGGAATGCACAGCGTCTTCACGCCAGCCCACTCGGCGATGAACACCGGGCTGGCAGGGTTCCATGCGGTGTAGCCGCGCGCTTCCCACGTCGCACGGAGACCGCCGGACGGAAAGCTCGAGGCGTCGGGCTCGCTCTGGATGAGCTGCGAGGCACTGAACGACTCCATCGGCTGGCCATCGTCGAAGGAGAGGAAAGCGTCGTGCTTCTCGGCAGTGAGACCCGTCTGGGGCTGGAACCAGTGGGTAAAGTGCGTAGCCCCGCGAGAGATGGCCCAGTCGCGAATGACGCTCGCGACCTTGGGCGCGATCTCTACATCGAGCTTTTTGCCCTGTCGGATGGCGGCGACGAGCTTGGTGTAAACCTCGGGCGAGAGCTTGTCGCGCATCTGACGCGCGCCAAGAGTGTTGATTCCGAAATACTCGGAAACTCGAGCGCCAGACATGGTCGAACCGTTATGGGATCCACCGTTCGAGCCATTCCCGTTCGCTCGTGCGGTGCGCGAGGAGATCTCGCGATTCACTTCCTGTCGATTGTGATGGGTGGTGACTGACATGTGCGGCAGGGCCTCTCAAAAAAGGGGACGCGTTCCAGCCGAGAGGCAATGTATTGCCATTCGTGCGAAAATCGCAAATCCAACGTTGCACATGGACTCATGACTGGCCGCCGAAGCGGCTAAAATGACCCTGTCCATGCTCAAACTGCACGGATTTGGTGTCGGACGCGCGCTACAAGTCCCGCCGAGCCCGCTCGATCGCGCCCAGGCGTCGGAGGCTCGGAATGCGACGCGCCACAATTCCTACAACGGACAACGAAGCGACTCCTCCAAGCACGACCGAAGTCACCGTGCCGAGAAAACGGGCTGCGACTCCTGACTCGAAGGCGCCGAGCTCATTGGAGGAGCCAATGAAAATCGCATTTACCGAGGAAACCCGGCCAAGTAGATGCTCGGGCGTCAGCACCTGGAGCAGCGTGGAGCGAACGACGACGCTCACGTTATCGGCCATTCCGCTGATGGCCAGCAGGACGAGCGATAGCAGGAAGCTTTTCGAGAGACCGAATCCAATGATGCAGACTGCGAAGACCGCCACTGAGTTCAGTAGAGCGCGTCCCGCCCGGCGAAACGGCCTCTGGTGGGCGAGATACAAGGACATCAGCGTTGCGCCTGCTGCAGGGGCCGCGCGCAAGATGCCAAGGCCCTCCGGACCGGCATTCAGAATCTGATCCGCAAAAACCGGCAGAAGAGCTTCGGCGCCGCCGAGGAGCACGGAGAAGAGATCGAGAGTCATCGCGCCGAGCAGAACGGGCTCTCGCAGAACAAAGTGAATTCCGGTCCGCAGACTCTCGGAGACGGAGCTCTCGTTTGCTCTCTGGCCGCGCGGCACGTACGCGATCGCCGCAAAGGCGAAGAGCGCAACGATCATCAGTGCCGCGTCGACGGCGTAGGCGAAGGACGGCGAGGTGAAACCATAGAGGAGTCCCCCGAGGGCAGGACCGGCAACGGCTGCCGTTTGCCACGTCGAGCTCCGCCACGCTACCGCGTTCGGATACAGCTCTCGAGGAACGATCTCCGCGCCGAGCGCCTGACGGGCCGGCTGGAGAAAGCTGCGGGCTATACCGCTGAGAAAGATCACGACGTAGAAGGGCCACACGCCGCGGTGCATCGCCGAGTCGGCGCGAGGACTCGCGAGAAGGCTCAGGAGAAGAAGCGACACCGAGCAGACGACGAGCAACGCGAGCGACGACAGCGAGATCCTGCGCCGGTCGCGCCGGTCAGCGACGTGCCCCGCGAAGAGCGCGATGCTGATATAGGGAAGCGCCTCGGCCAGGCCCATGAGGCCTAACGAGAGGGGATCGCGCGTGATGTCGTAGATCTGCCACGAGACGACGACGCCCTGGATCTGCGCCGCCAGCGTCATCGTGAACGTGCTCAGTATGTACCAGCGGTAGCTCGAAATGCGAAGCGAAGCGTACGGATCGTGCGGCTGGAGAAGGGAATCGTCCACGACAGTGGGTTAAGATCGAGGCGACCGGCTGAAGGGCCCAACGAAGTGTAACCGGGCCCTTGACGTGCCGGTGGCCAACCCACGTCTTGCTGCTCGTGCTGCAACAGTGCTCGTCGATCAGCGCTTCGCGAGCGTGGCCTGCAGCTGCTCCGCGTGGGCGATGTGAGCGGCGATGATGGGGCGCGCCGACGTCAACATCTCGCGCAGCTCGCTGTTGCGAGCGCGGGGAAGAAGGACGTCGTCGATCATCGAGAGAATCGCGCGGTGCCGGTCGAGCTCCATGCCGACATACGCGATGTCGAAGGCGCGGCCAGTGAGCACGCGCAGCGAATCGCGCTGCAGGGTCGACAGGTCGCGCAGGTCGCGACCAGCGTCGTCGTCCGCAGGCGCGATGTCCTCATCGCCGGCGAGCGCACGCATCGACGCAATGACCTGCGTGTGGTCGGTGAGCATACGCTTGGCGAACGCCTTGACCTCGTCGTTGCTCGAGTTGAGGAAAGCGATCCGCGCGAAGCTGAGGTCGACGTCGTTCGCCATGAGGAAGCGACCGACGGTACGGCCGTCGGTGGTGAAGAAGCTCGAGCGGCTCATCGGCGTTGTAGCGTCAGCGCGCGACCAGATGTGAACTTTCGGCTCGGGCTCACCCGCCTGCTTCACGACGGGCTGTGTGTCGGCGACGACTTTCGGGGGCGGGGGCGCCTTGTCGTTGGCGTGTTGCGCGAGCCAGGAGCGCGAATGGAAGTGGCACGCGCCGAGCAGGCAGGCGGCGCTGGCGGTGATGAGGAGACGCTTCATGGCGTGACTCGTGGCTCGTGGTGCGTTAGGCGCGGCGCGGATCCGGCGGGGAACTACGCGGACTCCTCCCGTAGGACGAGACAGTCGCCGGTACAGTCACCTGAGCTGTCGACATGGATCGTAGATCCGTCCGCTCGCTCAGGCGACATAAGGGATTGCCAGCCCTGAACTTCCGCCTCTCGCGCGGGTATATTTCGGCGTTCCTTCGTGTGTGTGCATAGAGCCTGGATTGGGAGTAGTGGACATGTCGAACGTGAAGATCGACTTCGACGCGGCAGGTGGCGTCGACCTGGGGCGTCTCGAGCGGAGTCTGGCGCTCCACGGTGAGCGAATCGCCGATGGCCGATACTGCGTGACGGGCGGCGCTCACGCGCACTGGGTGGATCTCGTCACCACCTCACATCCGCGCTGCGATTGCGGCGATCATCTCTGGCGAGAGCGCATCTGCAAGCACATCCTCGCCGCGTTGCTGCGCGAAGGAAACGAGCGCGTGCTGTCGGCATTGCCGCAGCTACTCGCGAGAGTGCATGCGACGACGCGCGACAAGCGCGCGTGCGATGCCGCCTGAGCTGTCTTCGACTCGCGGTCATCAGACCTCGGGTCGCGGTCTCTGGTCCTGGAGTCGCGGTTCTCTGTCCTGGAGCCGGTGCCATCCGACCACGAGTCGCGGTTCTCTGTCCTGGAGCCGGTGCCATCCGACGACCAGTCGCGGTCCTCTGTTCGGGAGCCCGTGCCATCCGACCACGAGTCCCTGACATCTGTCTCGGAGTCGGTGCCATCCGACCACGAGTCCCTGACATCTCTCTCGGAGTCGCTGCCATCCGACCACGAGTCGCTGTCATTTGTCCTCGACTTGCTGAGCGGTGACCGCCGCCTCGTGACTGCGAATCAGCGCCGCGAGAGTGTTGCGCGCCGCTCGCAATCAGGTGATCTCGAACTCGAGCGCGCGAGCACCGCCAAGGTCTCGAGAAATCAGCGCCTCGTGGACGCGTCTCGCCGCTACGAGTTGCGTGCACGCGACTTCGAGACTAGTGATCACGATCAGGTGAGCGCTGATCGCGCCATCGAAGACGCGCACCATCGCCCGATGACCTGTGCGCCGATTACGCTGGATCGAGACAGCGCCTTGGAGCTAGAACGCTATCCCTCCGCGAGAGGCGCGGGGTGCTCTTCCTCGAGCATCTCCGGGGCGTTGCGCCGGGCGTAGAGTTGGATGACCTCGAGCGTCGCCATACAGAAGCCGGCCCAGGCGAGGCCGATGATGATCCCCGCGAGAACGTCGGACGGATAATGAACGCCGAGGTAGAGGCGGCTGAGGCAGATGATCGCGATGACGAGTGCCGCCACGAGAGCGACCGCGACCCGAGCCCGATGCGTGCGCTGGAGGCGGCCGGCAAGATAGGCGACGGTGCTGTACACGACCGTCGCGCTCATCGCGTGGCCGGAAGGGAAGGAATAGAACGTCGCCGTGGTTACCCACGAAATGATGTCGGGCCGTGGACGGGCGAAGCCCAGCTTGAGCAAGTTGTTGAGTAGCACGCCGCCGGCGGTCGAGACGAGCAGCAAGATCGCCGAGTGCTTGTGCTGATTGAGCCAGAGGAAGAGCGCCGCGACGCCGACGACCATCGCGACGACGGAGCTCGTCCCGAGTGACGTGATGTCGAGCATGAAGGCGTCGAGTGACTTGGTACGGTGCTGTCCAAGCCATTGCAGGATGGTGTCGTCGAAGGCCTGTGTGCCGCCGGAGCTGACGTGTCCGGCGAGCTCGGCGAATCCCCACGTGCCGGCGATCGCGATCGCGGCGCCGATCAGCACGAAAATACCGAAGGTTGCGTACGCGTTGTGCGCGTGCCTCGCAATGAAGCGCAGCACGATGAACGCAACATCCCAGAGCCTGCGGAAATGGCGGCGAGTGTCCGGCCCGGTCTCGATGGCCGTGCGACGTTCGTGAGGAGCGGAGCTCATCGACGCCGCAACGCATTCAAGAGGCGGGCCGGGATGCGGCGATCATGTGAGGGTCTGTGCGGGCAGCAACGAGCGACGGGGCGCCCGCTACAATTCCTGCGGCGCGAAGTGACGAGCAAAGGAAAAGTGAGTCGAAGATGTGCGCACGGGTGCTGACTTGTTGAAGTCCAAGCGCACAAATAGCTTCTGAGATTCTTGGGCGCGGTAGCCAAGTGGTAAGGCAGCGGTCTGCAAAACCGCTATTCGCCGGTTCGATTCCGGCCCGCGCCTCTTTATCGGCAAAAGGGAACGATTTACGCGCTCGCCTCAGATTGATGGGACGGCGCGTTTTCCTTTGCTGGCACGTTCGCTGGCACGTTCGGCCATTTTCAGGAACTTCACGACTTTTTGGTAGGAGCATCCTGCGCTACGCTGCGAGTAGTGTCAGCCGGAGCCGATGCCACTTGGGTCGGAGTGGCCTTAACGTCGGCTAGGATGCCGTCAAGCCCAGGCTGGCCTCCGGGCGCGTAACTCACGAATGCGGCCTTCACGGCGGCATCGGCTGCCCAGTTTTTAATCAGGGTTGCAAACATTGGCTTGGGTGCAAGATGTAGTTCGTCCGCGTCTTCGATGAACCCTGCTTTCCAGCTAGCGAGTGCGTCCCTGTCCGCATCCTTCCTAGCTTCGGCGGCCTTGATCTGATTGTACAAGCCCGCTAGGTAGGTCCACTGAGATGAGAAGCGGGAGTAAAAGGCTACGTAGACAGCGGTGAAAATCGCGCCGAGCCATGGCAGCGTCCTATAATCGCCGTCCTCACGCTGAGGTAGCTGAACTCGAGACGGCGCCTTCCGGGTAATTCGTTGTTATGCGTAGAGCCCCAGTGACGAGACTCTTCGACTACGCAGGGTGGGCTCATCGCGCCCACCAGTTCGTACTCATGCTCAAAGACCGCCCTGGCTTTAAAGTCGAAGCAAGCTACGTCGCTCCTCCCTTTCAGCCGGCGCAGTCAAACGCCCTTGATCGGCGCCTGGCCCAGTATCTCCCCGACACATTTCGACACTTTCTCACGCTCGGCACAGCGGCGATCGATTGCCGCTATAGCCTCGATGAAGACAGTGCCGCCGGTCGCGAGTTCAGCAAACTGTTCATCGGGTCCGACCTATATGGTGGTGCGCGCATCGGCCCGGCGAACGCACTGCCCCGGTTTGCGAGATCGTGCCTCGAGCGGTCCAGGGTCCTTCTCGAGGACCAGGACACCGACAGAGCAGACGATTGGGTGGAAAGCCTGCCCATAATTGCCGTCGGCAATGGCGACTACGTCGCGCTCAATGGAATCATTGGCAGAGAGATCGACGATCCTGCCGTGCTCTATCTGTCGCACGACGGAGATGATGCCGTGATGACTGAATCGTTCACGGCCTTTCTCGCGGCGTGGGAGCACCTGTGCTATGTCTCGCCCGACCTCTTGTTGCAAAACAGCTTCTTCGCCGCCGGCTATGCCTTGCTAGATCCAGATTCGCGTCGCGCGAAAAAGCTCCGCCAGCTCTTCGGCCTCAGCGCAATCTGTTGACACGCGGAGAAAACGCCAGCGGGGACCTTGTTACTGCGCAGGCCCTCGAGCGAGAAGGCGAGTCAACCGCTGTCAGATCGATCATCCTCGTAGCGACGAGCCGTTCGAAGTGTGACCGGAGTGCCCGTGGATGGGTGATTGCGACCGTTAGATCGCTAGGTCGCTGGTACGCTGGAAGCTCCTTCGTCGTTAGGGCGCTGTTTACGGCCCGATATGCCGTGAGATGATGCGTAGAAGATGAAAATTGGCCGGGAGACGCTGAATGCCGAGCGGGAGAGAGTGGTACGGGGGCTTTACTGGTGACAATTGGGGCGGTACGACTTGTTCAGTGATCGATAACGGTTGACGATGCAGCGGGACGAGGTGAGGACCGAGGTGGACAGCGATGAATGGCAACGGGATTTTGTTTGATCGCGACGCGACGGCGATCACGTGAGGCTATCGGGCCATGAAATACAGCGCTGCTGATTGACAACTGATCGGTAAGTGTGTGCAAGCGGGCGATACGGCCCGAGGTTCGAGCCGTACGCCGATTCATTGCGTCGTTACTCCGCTGCGTCAGAGCGGTACTCGTGTTAATTGCGATAGGATGACGATGAATTGCAGCTGGACGGCGATGAATTGCAGCTGGACGGCGATCAATCGCATGTCGAGGGCAGCGCATTGGAGCGGTTCAACGATCAGTTCGGGCGCTACTGCGATCAATCGGTTCGTGTTGGTATCGGGATGCATCCGTACGGTGCGCGATTCCGTCGGTACTCCGATGCATTCGAGCGATAGCCGGCTGAGTGGCAGCGGTAGGCCGATGGGTTCGATCTGTACTGCGAGACATTGAAGCGTTACGCGCGTGAGTCCCGTCGGCACTCCCGCGAGTCCCTCCGGGACGCCCGAGAGTTGCTTCAATACGCCACTCTATTCGCTCGGGACGCCAATCAATTCGTCCGGTACACCACACGATTGCTTCGTGACGCCGATCAATTGCTTCGATACGCGTCGGCGTTGATGCGCGATCCTATCGCGTCTTCACGATACGGCTGGCAATTGATGCCATGGCGCTCATGAATCGGTCGTGACGCGGTTGGATTGCCGCGGTGAACGCGGCGATTCATGCGTGACCAGTTTGCATCCGGTGGACGGCTCGTGGCATTCGTGGTGAATTCGGATCAGTTCCGGCGTTCTGAGTCGAACGGGCGATAGACTAACGGACCTGTTCGGAAGGCCTAACGAGGACCTCGTTGATCGCCATCCGCCGCGGACGCGTCACGATGAACGTGATCGTCTCCGCGATGTCCTCGGCCCGGAGTGGCTCGGCGTCGGCGAACATCGACTTTGTCTGCTCGAGAATCTCGGGGCGCAGATGCTCCGTGAGCTCCGTCGCGACAGCGCCGGGCTCGACGAGTGACACGCGTAGATGTCGACGTGTGACCTCTTGTCGCAGCGACTCGCTGAATGCGCCGACGCCGAACTTCGTCAGATTGTAGACGCCAGCGCCGGTTCGCGCCGAGCGGCCCGCGACGGAGCTGATGTTGACGAGGTCCGATACGCGCCGCGGATCCTGCTCGGCGGCGCGGAGCAGGTGTGGCAGCGCCGCGTGAGCGACGTAAAGGACGCCGAGCACGTTGAGACGCACCATTCGCTCCCACTCCTCGAGCGGCGCGTCTTCGATCGGGCCGAGGAGCATGACCCCGGCATTGTTGATCACGATGTCCAGCCGGCCAAGCTCACGTACCGTACGGTCAACGGCGTCGCGCGCCTGTTGCTCGACGGTGACGTCGGTAGTGAGAGCGATCGCGCGGCCGCCTTTGCCAAGCTCGCGCGAGAGAGCTTCAATCCGCTGCGTGCGCCGCGCAGCGAGAGCGACCGCTGCGCCCTCGGCGGCCAGTGCGCGCGCCGTGGCTTCGCCGATACCGCTCGAGGCGCCGGTTACCAGCGCCACCGTTCCTTCGAGTCTTCGTGTCATCGTGCCCGGAGTACCGCGCTAGATGGCGACGGCCCCGCTCGTTGACGATGGCGTCTGTGGAGTGAGCTTGAAGATCGAGAGTCCCTGCAGCTTTTCCCACGCCTGGAAGACTCGAATTCCGTACCATGTTGCGCAGTAGATGCGTCGCGGAATGCCGCTGATGCCTGGCTGCTTCTCTTCCTGCCTCGATTCGACCAGGCCCTTCTCCTGCATTCGCTCGAGCGTCACGTACACGGTGCCGCGACGAATTTCGCCTGCCGACTGCTCCACCAGCTGAAGACCATATAGCCCCCTTCTCCCGACCTTCATCAAGAGGCCGAGGACAACGCGTTCCTTCGGCGAAAGCCCGACGTTCTGCTCTGCGCTCATCACTCCACCATGGTTAGGGTGGGGTTCTACTGCAGATGGCCCTGCCTCGTACGTAAGACCGACTCTTACATCTGATAGGACAGCGCCGGCTCCATAACCGTTTACGGAGTCCAGCTGTTGCCTCGATGTAAGAGCCGCTCTGACAATTGATAAGATTATGAACTTCGACCGCGTGCGGTCAAGGCCGCGCCCGCTTGTAACGGCAAGCGTTACTCCGGAACCATCTCTTTCAAGCGTTTCGGCTCTTCGCCAAGCCATTGCGGGTGCGTTGCTGTCGAGTCGAAGATCGACGTCGTCTTGAAGAGCTCGAAACCTCCATCTGAGGCAGCGCCTTTCGTCTTCGCGAGAATCGCGTCGACCTGTGCTTTGCTCAGCGGCTGGAAAGTTCGGGCTGCCTCGATCGCCTGATCGAGAATCTCCATGCTGTCACAGCCGGTGATCACCACGGATGTCGGCAAATTGAGCGCGTAGTGCAGACACTCAGTCGGCGTCACGGTCTTCGACTTCAGGATGATGCCGTTCGCCATGCTCTTCATGCCGAGTACGCCGATGTTCTGGCGCACGAGCTCCGGAAGGACGGTCTGCCCAAAGCTGCGATAGTGCGCGTCCATGACGTTGAGGGGCATCTGCACGGCGTCGAAGTTGAAGCCGTGCTCGCGCGCGACGTCGAGAGTATGGAGATGAATGTGTGGGTCCTTGTGGCCCGTGAAGCCAATGAAGCGGATCTTTCCGGCTTTTCGTGCCTCGAGGAGTGCCGCGTTCGCTCCCTCCGGATCGAAGATGCGGTGTGGATCCTCGAAGCGAATGACTTCATGGTGCTGAACCAGATCGATGTGGTCCGTCTGGAAGCGCCGAAGTGATTCGTCGAGCTGTTTGGCGGCTTCCTGCTTGGACCGGCCGTCGATCTTGGTCATCAAGAGGACTTTGTTCCTATATCCGTCGCGGAGCGCCTTGCCCATTCTCATTTCGCTCAAGCCGTCGTTGTAGTCCCACGAGTTGTCCATGAACGTGACGCCGCGATCGATGGCGCTCCGCACGATTTTGATGCTGAGCGCTTCGTCGACGTGGGACAATCCGAGGTGCCAGCCGCCGAGGCCAATGGCGGAGACTTTTTCGCCGGTGCGACCCAGGGTTCGGTAGAGCATGAGAGGAGGGGCTAGGGGCGTGGAGATACTCTGTGTTACGTGCTAGAGCGCCTAACGCAGCCAGCAAGTCCTGGACGAGTTCGCGCAGAACCTCCCGCCGCCACCACGTGCTTTCCCATCGGTTTGCCGATTCCCGATGTCTATCTCATCGAGTGTCCGCGTGACGACCCGGACACGCCCTTTCCAACGAGATCGCCGGATTATGACTGGCATCAAATCGATCCTCAGGACATTCGTGGCGCTCGGTTCCATTGTGACGGCAGGCTGCGCCACGGGCACCGGCCCCGCCAACACCCAGTTCTTCATGGAACGCAGCTACATCGGGCCGGCGGCACACGACGACAGCATTCTCTATGAGGCGCAGGCGGCGGCGCACATCTTCCTCATGGACGGGCTCAACAGTGCGTTCGCGAAGTTGAGCCAGGACCGATCGCAAGACTGGCAGGGTGCGTTTCGAGTGATCCTGACGCCGATGTTTCTCATCCGGCAGCTGCACGATTCATCGGCCGCGGTGCGGACGCCTTCGTTCATGCCCGAGCTGTCGACGGAGTATCTGTTCGTAAGCCGCGTGGGCGACGCGACGGGCCCGGATGCCAATCTCCGATTTTCCCCCGTCCTGGTGAGGGGCATTCGCCTAACGCTAGCCCATCATTCCAATGGCCAGGCAGGTTGCTTCCGCTACGGCTTCGAGCCCGCTGACGCGCACGCGAACGTCTGCGTCCCGACCCCGGGCCAAGATACCAACGTCGTCAGACTCAATCTCACCAATGGCGACTTCTCGACGACGTATGCGGAAGCAATGGTGCACACGACGCTCATGAATCGGGCGAGAGGCGATCGTCCCACGCACAGCTTCGGGCTGGCCGCTGCCTACGACTGGCACCTCCGCGGTATTTTCGGCTCGCTGTCCGACGAACAACGCGAGCTCTACGGGAGTTGGCGGTTGCGAGGAATGGCGGAGGGGATGCAGCTCTTCGGGAACGAATGCGACGACGGAAGTTACCGGCTCTGGTACCAGAACTTTGCGTGTGCGTTTCGCGGGCGGGCGCGAATCAGCGGGGAATATGACCGGGCGCCGCAGAATCCGGGACCACTCGCGTTGCGCGTCGATCCGGCAATTCTCCCGTGGCGCGGACAGGTCGAGATCTCGTACGTGTTCACGAGGCTGCTCGGCACGGGCATCTTCGCTCGGTGGAACGATGGACAGGACTACTACAACATCGATTTCGTGAACCGCCGACGGGTATTCATGTACGGCCTGATGCTCGACGAGAGCGCAATCCCACGCATCGGTCCAGTCATTCCCTGAGACTCGTCAGGCAGCGCAGCAACTCCACCACAATCGGGAACCAAATAGGCCTTAGTCCAATGCCGCGCGCTGCGATCGCGTGCGGTATTGGACTACGGGTTGCCCAATGTCGTTGGCAGTCCCGAGAAGTTGGAGACGCTGAATGATTCGGAAGATTTTGACCATTGCCGGCGCGCTCGTCGCGTTAGGCTTCGCATACGCGTGTAACTCGGATAGGTCGCTGGCGCCGGTTACACACTCGCTCGGAACAGCCGAGCTCGTGCGGACCGATCGGTCCGTTCCCGATCTCGCTACTGTCATCGCGCTCAGACGAAGCGTCTATCTCACTGATGACGTGACCGAATCGGCGGTCATCGGACCTGACGGTGGCGAGATCGCAATCGAAGAGTCGGGATCCAAAATTGTTTTTCCGGCTGGCGCGCTACCGCGCAACACACGAATAAAGATGACGGCGAAGGCGGGGTGGAACGTCGCCTATGAGTTCTCTCCGCACGGAATTACATTCGCGGTGCCGGTGACAGTGCAGCAGGATCTGGGCTTCACGGTTATCAACGGCGCGGCCGCTGCGGCCAAGGTTCAGGCTGGTTATTTCCAGGGGAGTCTCGACAGCGTCTTTCTCGACGACTCGCGCTCCATAGCTCGTGTGTCCGAACTACGAAACACGGCTCTCGGACACCCTCTTAATTCGCTCGTCGCGAAGTTCTACATTTATCATTTCTCGGGGTACATACTCTCGTCTGGTTTCGCCGGGGACGGTGGCGACAGTGCGAGCGATGGCAACGTGCCGCAACCGTAGCTCGAACTGGCGGTGTACGGCCACTCTTGGAACGTGGGAGGATTCATGTTGATCGCGGATCAACTGCGGGATCCTTTCGCAGAGGCACGCGCGTTTGCCGAGCGAGCGCATTCGTCGGAGCGACGAGCCCCGGCTGAAGCGCTTGGCTGGTACGATCGCGCGCTCGCGACGCTGAGCGGTGAATGGAGCGAGATGCTCGTCGACGTCCTTCGGTGGAAGGGCACGGCCCATCGAGATTGCGGCGACATTGCGGAAGCGGAGCGACTTTACGAGCGCAGCGCAGAGATCGCAAAGGAGATCGGCTATCGCGCCGGTGTCGCACATGTCACGAATTGTCGCGCGATCATCCTCCATCTCCGTGGCGATCTGATTGCGGCAAAGGTGCTGTATTGGGAGGCAGGCGAGCTTGCGAAGCGCGCCGATGACTTTCGCCTGCTCGCGATG
This sequence comes from Gemmatimonadaceae bacterium, assembly GCA_036496605.1. Lineage (NCBI taxonomy): Bacteria > Pseudomonadati > Gemmatimonadota > Gemmatimonadia > Gemmatimonadales > Gemmatimonadaceae > Gemmatimonadaceae bacterium. The sequence goes on from DASXKV010000004.1 coordinate 210,532, forward strand.
ACGGAGCGGAACCTTGGGTCACTCGCTGCGATGCGGGGCTTTCCCGAGCAGGCGTTGAGTCATTACGACGAGAGTCTCAAAGTCGCGCAGTCGGTCAACGACGAGGAAGGCATTTCGCATACGCTCAACAACATCGCTCTCCTCTACTCCCATCATGGGCAGAGTCGAGCCGCGGAGGAGATACTCGAGCGCGTACTCGACGCGGCGCGTGCGGGCGGCGACGCCGCGGTCGAGTGCACGGCGTTGATCAATCTGGGGGAGCTCCGACTCCGCGCGGGACACCCCGATGAGGCCGAAGCGGCCTGTCTCGAGGCAATGACCATTGCCGACAAACGAGCCAGCCGGCCGCATCGCGCAGAAGCGCTCCGCGTGCTCGGCGAGGTTTGGTTCGCGCGCAACGACATTGAGCGGTGCGCGAGGGCGCTGGAGGAAGCCTTGCTGTTGACAGACGGCACCGAGGACGCGCTGCTCATGGCCGAGATCTGGCGGGCGAAGGCAATGTTGGAGGGAAGCCGAGGCGCGCACGGGGATGAACGAACAGCGCTCGAGAGGGCTCGAGCGCTGTTCACCGAAGCGGGTGTGTGGCAGCAAGTCGCGGCCGTTGACGTCATGCTTCAGCGGACGAGTTGAGCGCGTCGCCCAGCGCGCGTCAGCTGAGCGCTTCGCGCAAAATCGCGCTGCCCTCTCTGACCATCGTCGTATCGCAGCTGAACGCGAAGCGTAACGCGTCGGCGCAAGTCGCACCAAACGCGTCGCCCGGTGCACAGCCGATGCCTTGCTCGGCGAGCAGCGTCGCGAGCGCGCTCGCGTCGGCAACCTCGAGCCGCTCGTAGACTGACGTGTCGAGCTCGACCCATATATAGAAGGCGCCGCGCGGTGTGAACGGCTGCACTCCGTGAATGCCCGAGAGCGCGAGGAGCATCATGTCGCGGCGCTCGTGGTAGATCTCGCGCATCTCGGCGATGTGGCTGTCGCTGCCATTCACCGCGGCAACCGCGGCCCACTGCGCGAGGCTGTTCACGCCGTTGATCGTGCAGCGGAGCAGCTTCGGGATACGGTCGTGGAGCACCGGATCACGCGTGACGATGTATCCCGTGCGTAATCCACTCATCGCGTGACTCTTCGAGAATGAGAAGACGCTGATCACGCGCGCCTCGTTCGAGCGAGCCAGTGAGCCGATCGAGTGGTGGACGTGGGGCGAGTAGATCACGTCCTCGTACGCCTCGTCCGAGACGATGTGCAGGTCGTGGCGGCGCGCCAGCTCGAGAATCGCGCTGAGCTCATCGCGCGAGAGGACTGCGCCCGTTGGATTGTGCGGCGTGTTGAGGAAGATGGCTCGCGTTCGCGGCCCAATCGCTTGCGCAATGTCCCCGACGCGGTAGGCGAAATCGTGGGATGCGCTGAGCGGGACGCCGACTGGGACGCCGCCGGCGAGGCGGATGTTCTCGGCGACTTCCGTCCACATCGGATCGGGGATGATGACTTCATCGCCCGCGTCGAGGAGCGCGCTGAAGGCGACGTAGAGCGCGTGCATCGCGCCGTTGGTGACGAAAATGTCGTCGGCGGTGACGCTCGGTAGGCCATTCTTCTCCGTCACCTTGCGCGCGAGGGCACGCCGCAACTCCGGAATGCCGTTGTTGGGGATGTAGTGCGTTTTGCCGGCGTGGGCCGCCTGCGTGATGGCGTCGATGGCGTGTCGGGGCGGCGCGAAACTCGGGTCGCCAGACTCGAATCGGTAGACTCGCTTTCCGAGCGCCTGGGCAGCAAGCAGTCGCTCGCGGATCTGGACGATTTTGCCGAGCGAGAGCTGGTCGAGCGGGTGGTGAGGGCCGTGGAAGAGGGCCGGTGCGAAATCGATAGATGGGGCGGCGGAGCTACTACCTGCGGCGGTCTGCGGCGGCATGAAGAGCCTCTGGGCCAGGTCGACGCAGTGTAGCAGGACTACTGCGCGAAATGCAAGAACTGCTATGCAGATTCACGGAATAATGGCTCTGACTTCGCAAGTGAGCACGATTTTCTGCTGAAAAGGAAAAATTGCTTGACAGTTCAACCAGGCGACGACAGCTTGGCAAACGGTTTTTACTGGAATAGTGCACGGTATGAAGCTCATCACGGCTGTGATTCGACCTGACCGGCTTCGCGAAGTAAAGGAGGCGCTCTTCCGGGTGGGGGTAACGGGAATGACGCTCTCCCGAGTGAGTGGGCACGGTGGGGAGCGCGAGATCGTCGAGCACTACCGCGGCTCGTCGCTCGTGCTCGAGTTTCGAGAAAAGGTGAAGATCGAGGCGGCGGTGTCGGAGCCCTTCGTCGAGCCGACGATTCGCGCGATCATTTCGGCCGCGCGCACGGGTGACGTCGGTGACGGAAAGATCTTCGTGCAGGATCTCGATCGCGTCATCCGCATTCGCACTGGCGAGAGCGACATCGCGGCATTGACGCCGGTGACGGCGGACATGGTGCAAGCACGTGCTCGTCAGGCACAGGTTGAGGAGATCGCATCATGACGCCCGTCGTTTCCGCCGGCGATACTGCCTGGGTGCTCATCAGCTCGGCGCTCGTTATGCTCATGGTGCCGGGGCTCGCACTCTTCTACGGCGGTCTGGTGCGTCAGAAGAACGCACTCAACACGTTCATGATGAGTCTCGCGGCGCTTGGGCTCGTGACCGTGCAATGGGTACTGGGCGGCTACTCGATCGCATTCGGTCCGGGGTCTTCGTGGATCGGGGGGCTGAGCTGGTGGGGACTCGCCGGCGTCGGCGCCGCGCCTAACGCGGCCTATGCGGCGACGATACCGCACCTCGCGTTCGCGGTGTTCCAGGCGATGTTCGCGGCGATCACCGTCGCGTTGATTTCGGGCGCCGTCGTCGAACGACTGCGTTTCTCGGCCTATCTGCTCTTTGCACTGGCGTGGACGACGCTGGTGTATGATCCACTGGCGCGCTGGGTGTGGGGCGACGGCGGCTGGTTGCGCACGTTAGGCGCGCTGGATTTCGCGGGTGGCACCGTCGTGCACGTGAGCGCGGGGACGGCGGCGCTGGTCGCGGCGCTCATGCTTGGTCGCCGGCACGCGATCGCGCGCGGTGGACTCGTGCCGCACAACGTGCCGTTCACGCTGCTCGGGGCGGGCTTGCTGTGGTTTGGCTGGTTCGGCTTCAATGCCGGATCGGCGCTGAGCGCGTCGCCGCTGGCGGTGACGGCGCTGGTGAATACGCATGCCGCGGCAGCGGCGGCGCTCGTGTGCTGGTTGTTCCTCGACGTCGCGCGAAGTCGCCGCACCACGGCCGTCGGAGCCGCGACCGGGGCGATCGTTGGATTGGTGGCGATCACCCCGGCCGCTGGTTTCGTCACGCCGCGCGCGGCACTCCTCATTGGTGCCATGGCCGCGGGCGTTGTGTACCTGGCGATGCAGGCACGCGCACACACGAAGATCGACGACGCGCTCGACGTCTTCGCGTGTCACGGCGTGGCCGGAATTCTCGGAGCGCTGCTCACCGGTGTGTTCGCCACGAAGGCGGTGAATCCCGGCGGCGCGGACGGACTCCTCGCGGGGAATCCGATGCAGCTCGGCGTGCAGGCGCTTGCCGTCGCCGCGACGATGGTGCTGTCGGGCTCGATCACCGCGGTGATCATCGCCACGTTGCGCGCGGTGATGCCCATTCGTGCGTCATTGGGCGACGAGCTTGCCGGTCTCGATGCAACCGAGCACGGCGAAGAGGCGTATCACACTGGCGACATCGGCGAGCTGGCCGGTGCGGTGCCGTTAGGCGGCGTCATCCTCATCGAAGACGAGGAGGAGCAGGAAACGGCGACGGCTGCGGCGTAGCCGGCGTCGAGAGCGCGAACGATCGTGCCGATGTCGAAGCGGTGGACGCTCGTCGCGACGATCATCGCGTCGAGTATGACGTTCATCGACGGCACGGTCGTGAATGTCGCCCTCCCCGCGCTGCAGCGGAGTTTCGGCGCGACGATCGCCGACGTTCAATGGGTGATCGAGGCCTACGCGCTTTTTCTCGGCGCCCTCCTCCTGGTCGGCGGCTCGTTGGGCGATCAGCTCGGGCGGAAGCGAATCTTTCTCATCGGCGTCGTTGCGTTCACAGTTGCATCGGTGTGCTGCGGACTTGCGGCGACGCCGATGATGCTCATCGTTGCCCGGGCGGTACAGGGCATCGGCGCCGCGCTCCTGGTTCCAGGTAGCCTCGCGATCATCACCGCGACCTTCGACGGCGAGGAGCGCGGTCGGGCGATCGGGACGTGGTCGGGATTCAGCGCGATCACAACGGCGATCGGTCCGGTCGCCGGTGGCTGGCTCGTCGAGCATGCGAGCTGGCGGGCGGCGTTCTTCATCAACATTCCCTTCGCCCTTGTCGTCGTCGTGCTCTCCATCCGTTACGTGGAGGAGACACGGGACGCGACACGTGCCGGCGCGCTCGACTGGCTGGGCGCGACCCTCACGGTGCTCGCCCTCGGCGGCATGGTGTTCGGACTACTGCAGTCGCAATCGTTAGGCTGGACGCACCCGTTGGTCGCGGGGTCAGTCGCGGCGGGGCTCGTGCTTTTCGGGCTGCTCGTCGCTGTCGAGCGGCGTGCCGCCAACCCGATGATCAATCTCGACCTCTTTGGCTCGCGCACGTTCGCCCTGGCGAATCTGCTCACGCTGTTTCTCTACGGTGCGCTGGGGATGATGCTGTTCGTTGTGCCGCTCGAGCTCATCGAAGTGCAGGGCTACACGGCGACTCTCGCGGGCGCGACACTCCTTCCGGTGCCGATCATTCTGTTCGCGCTCTCGCGCTGGTCTGGCGGACTGGTCACTCGCGTGGGTCATCGCCTTCCGCTCACTGTCGGACCGGCAACTGCCGCGTTAGGCATCGGACTTCTGGGCATCGCTGGCGGGAGCGGCCCGCATTCCCTTTGGGCGCAATGGATCCCGGCGATGGTCGTCCTTGGCATCGGCATGGCGGTTACCGTCGCGCCGTTGACGACGACGGTGATGAACGCCGTCGAAGGCACGCACGCTGGCATGGCGTCCGGCATCAATAACGCCGTGTCGAGAGTCGCGGGCCTGCTGGCGATCGCGGTGTTCGGCGTGGTGCTCTCGCGCTCCTTCGAGTCCAACGTGACACCGAGGCTCGAACAGATGCGGCTGCCCGCTGCAGCTCAGAGCGCGCTGCAGCCAGAGTTGCGAAAGATGGCGGCGGCGTCGGTGGATTCGATTGCCGCCATTCCGGCGGATCGGCGGGCCGCGGTACACACGACGATCGACAGCTCGTTCAGTTCCGCGTATCGGAGCGTCATGCTCTGGCTCTGCGTGCTCTCGCTCGCGGCCGCGGTCGTCGGCGCGGCAATGACCTGATCGGATCGTCGTCAGGTGCTGCTTGCGCCGGCGCCCGCCGCGCTCATACGTTCCCGATGAGCGTGCAGGACGCCTCCGGTCCGCGGAAAGGGCTGCGCCCACCTGAGCAGGAACGGAACACGGCACGTTGACCTCTTTCGCGCCGATGTGCGGACACCGGCACCTACGAAGGAGGTTCACATGTCGGCATCTCGCCGAAGGCTCCCCGCGCGCGCGGATCTGGAGCAACAGAAGAAGCTCGCAAAGGAGCTTCTTGCCGCGTATCGCCGCGATGACACCGAAGCCACGGCACGCATTCGCGCCGAGCTCCCCGACAAGCAACGCATCGTGCTCGCCGACGCGCAGTTCGTGCTTGCGCGCGAATATGGATTCGCTAATTGGGCGGCGCTGGGCGAGCACATCGAACAACTGAATCTCGAGCGCCGCTCACCAGAGGAGCGATTCAAGCAGGCGGTGAGGCGGAGAAACGCCGCGGATCTGCGGCGACTCCTGCCGCAGCGCGAGAAGCTGCGCGACGTCGTGAACGCGCCGGCATTCGGGTTCGACTCGCCCGCGATCGTGGCGGTCTCTGGATCCGGCAACGTCGACCTCGTCGACGCAGTCCTCGCGCTCGGCGCCGATCCAAATCGGAAGAGCGACTGGTGGGCGGGCGGCTTCCATGCCCTCTATGGTGCGGACGAAGCGGTGGCGGGGCGCTTGTTTGCCGCGGGGGCAATTGCGGACGTCTGCGCGGCGGCACACCTCGACCGTGTCGACCTGATCGAGCAGATGCTGACCGCAAACCCGTCGCGCGTGCACGAGCGCGGTGGCGACGGGCAGACGCCACTCCATTTCGCGCGATCTCGCCGAGTTGCGGATCTACTCATCGAGCGGGGCGCGGACCTCGACGCGAAGGACCTCGATCACCGATCGACGCCGGCGCAATGGATGCTCGGTGACGGGGAGGACGGTGAGGAACGGCGGATGGAGGTGGCGAAGCACCTCGTCGAGCGGGGCGCCGGCGCCGACATCTTCCTCGTCGCCGCGCTCGGCCTAACGAGTCGAGCACGGGAGATGCTCCAACGGGACCCGGCGCTGCTCATGCTGCGAACGGGCCAGGGGGCGTATGCGGAGAAGCCGCCGAGCAGCTATCACATCTATTTGTGGACGATCGGATCGAACCTGACGCCGCTGCAGACAGCCTCGAAGTTCCGCCGGCCGGAGACACTAGAGGCGATGAAGCAGTTCGCGACGCCGGAGCAACGGCTCCTTCTCGCCTGCCACGATGCCAATCGGGCCGAAGCGGAGGCAATCGTTCGGGCGCGCCCGGGGATCGTCGCGAGCCTAACGACGAACGACCGGCGTGCGTTGACGGACGAAGCGTGGGCGGCGAACGCACCGGCCGTAGAACTGATGCTCGAGCTGGGCTTCGATCCCGGCGCGACGGGCGTGACGGGCCCGACTGCGGGCACGGCGCTGCACTGCGCGGCGTGGGAAGGCTCCGTTCCGTGCGTCGCCGCGATTCTACGCTATCCGGCCGGACGCTCCCTCATCGACGTCCGCGACCGGAACTATCACGGTGCGCCGCTCAATTGGTGCTGTCACGGTTCGGCACACTCCGGCAACCAGAACGCCAATCACGCCGAGGTCGCAAGGCTGCTCATCGAAGCGGGCGGACGCGTCGACCCGGATGCGATGGAGACCTCGGACGAGGTGATGGAGGTTCTCTACGAGTTGCTCGGCTGAGCGCGATGGGCCAGACGACGCCGGATCGGCACTGCCTCTTGACAAAGCTAGCTAGGCATAGCTACATCGGGGTCATGCCACGCCACAAGAACGACATTCTCCAGGGCACGCTGGTGCTCCTCGTGCTCAGGACGCTCGATGCGAAAGGGCGCACTCATGGCTACGCGATCACGTCACACATACAGCGCGTCTCGGCGGATCTGTTACGCGTCGAGGAGGGTTCGTTGTACCCGGCGTTGCATCGCATGGCGCAGGAAGGCTGGCTGCGGGCCGAATGGGGAACCACGGAAAAAAACCGTGAGGCGAAGTTCTACACGATCACGGCCGCGGGACGGAAGCAGCTCGAAGCCGAAAAAGAAAGCTGGGTGCGGCTCAGAACAGGGGTGACCCGCGTGCTACGCTATGCGTGAACCGGCGTAGAGCACGGAGCGAGGAGAACACATCATGTCATGGTTCAAGCGGCTGCTGAATCATATTCGCGGCGAAGCCGTGTCGACGGAGATCCGCCGGGAGATGCAGTTTCATCTTGCCGAGCGCGCCGATGATCTCGTCGCGTCGGGGATGACGCCGGCGGCAGCGCGGCGGGAAGCGCGGCGGCGTTTCGGCAGCCTGGCGTACCAAGGCGAACGGACGCGCGAGCGCGATCTCTTCGGGTGGCTCGATGCACTCACTGGCGATGTTCGCTATGCCTTCCGCTCACTCAAGGCGGCGCCGGCGTTCGCGATCGTCGCGATCCTGTCGCTTGGCCTCGGTATCGGTGCGAACACGGCGATTTTCGGGATCATCAACGCGGTGATACTCAAGTCACTGCCGGTGAGCCATCCCGAAGAGCTCGTGGCGGTGAGGCGCAACAAGGGCGACATCTTCACGAACCCGCTGTGGGAAGCGATCCGCGACCGACAGGACGTTTTCAGCGGGGTCTTCGCGTTCGGCTCGGCGAATTTCAACTTGACGTCCGGCGGCGAAGCGCGTCGCCTCGACGCGAGCTGGGTGAGCGGCGATTATTTCTCCACGTTAGGCGTCCGTCCGGTGGCGGGCCGGTTGATTGCGCGTGGCGACGATTATCGCGGGTGTCCCGCCGTCGCGGTACTGAGCGAAGGGTTCTGGCAGAGCCGCTACTCTGGCGATGCCGGCATCATCGGAAAAACCATCTCGCTCGACGGTCATCCGTTCGAGATCATCGGGGTGGCAGATAGGCGATTCTTTGGCGTGAGCGTCGGCGAGCGACCGCAAGCGTTCGTCCCCTTGTGCTCGGAGGCGATCGTCCGCGGGCCGAACAGCCAGCTCGATCGCCGCAGCAGCTGGTTCTTGCAGATCATCGGCCGTCCAAAGGCCCGCCTAACGACGGAGCAGGTGACGGCGCGGTTCGCGACGTTGGCACCGGCGATCATTGCGGCGACGATTCCGCCCGACTGGCCCGAGGACGCATTGCGCAGTTACCGGAAGGCCACGTTCAGCGTCGCGCCGGGCTCGCGGGGGTTCTCCGGCCTGCGCATGATGTACACGAAGGCGCTGTATGTCCTAATGGCGATTGTCGGGATCGTGTTGCTCATCGCCTGCGCGAATGTGGCCAATCTGCTGCTCGCACGCGCGACGGTGCGCCAGCGGGAGATGGCGGTGCGGCTGGCGCTTGGCGCGGGACGCGGCCGACTTGCACGACAACTGATCACAGAGAGCCTGCTCCTGGCGACGCTCGGCGCGATGCTGGGGGTGCTCTTCGCCTCGTGGGGGAGTCGCTTGCTCGTCAGGCTGATTTCGCGCTCCGATCGGGTCGTATCACTCGATCTCGGCGTCGACCAGCGGGTACTGCTCTTCACGATCGTCGTCACCACGGCAACGGGTCTGTTGTTCGGGCTCGTGCCGGCGTGGCGCGCAGGACGCGTCGATCCACAGGCGGCGATGAAGGCGCAAGGGCGCGGCGTTGCCGAAGGGCATAGCCGGTTCGGGATGGGAAAGGCGCTCGTCGTGGCGCAGGTGGCGCTTTCGTTGGTGCTGATCGTCGGCGCTGCGCTGCTGCTCGGCAGCTGGCGCAAGCTGGCGACGGTCGATCCCGGCTTCCGGCGCGATCAGATCCTGTTGATCGAAGCGGACATCCGCGGGACGGCGACGCCGCCCGAGCAGCGTCTTGCGCTGCATGAACAGATGCTCGATGCCATCCGTGCCATACCCGGCGTGCAGTCGGCGAGCGAATCGCAGATTACGCCGGTGGCAGGGGTCACGTGGAACGAGCTCGTGAAAACGGAGGGCTTCGTCCCAAAGGACGAGGACGATGGGCTCAGCTGGGCGAACGCGGTGAGCGACGACTACTTCTCGACGTTAGGCATTCCGATTCTTGCCGGCCGCGACTTCGACACCCGCGATACGAAGACGTCGCCGCGTGTGGTGATCGTGAACGAGGCGATGGCTCGGCACTTCTTCTCCACGCCGGCGGCGGTCGGCCGTCGCATCCAGAAGCAGGAAGGGAGTGAGTGGAGCCAGCCGATCGAGGTCGTCGCGGTCGTCGGAACGACGAAGTACACGTCGCTCCGAGACTCCGCTCAGCCGGTCATGTATTTTCCGCGCGCGCAGGAATCGGCAGTGGCGCAGTACGTGTCGTTCGAGGTCCGGACGAATGGCGCGCCGATGGGGATCGTTCCGGCGGCCACGAAGGCGCTGGCGGCGCTGAACCCACGCATCACGCTCGACTTCACGACGCTCGACCGACAGTTGTCGCAATCCCTGACGCTGATGCGGTTGATCGCGACGCTCTCGGGTTTCTTCGGCACGCTCGCGGTCTTGCTGGCGACGATCGGTCTCTACGGCATCATGGCCTACAACGTCGCGCGCCGTCGCAACGAGATCGGCGTGCGCATCGCGCTCGGCGCGGAACAGTCGCGGGTCGTGCGCATGGTGCTGGGTGAGGTGTCGCGCGTGGTGCTGGCGGGCGCAGCGCTCGGTCTGGCGCTCTCGGTGGCGGTGACGCGATTGGTGGCGTCGTTTCTCTATGGCGTGACGCCGACGGATACGGCGACGTTAGGCGTCTCGGTGATTCTGCTGGCGGCGGTCGGTGTGGCCGCGGCAGCGGTGCCGGCGTGGCGAGCGGCGAGATTGGATCCGGTGGCGGCGCTGCGCGAGGAATGACAGGCTGGATACTGGACAAAGTCAACCTTTTTGCCGACTGTTGTCGGCATGACCAATCAGGCTGCCAGGCGTGTCGCGCGGGTTCGGCGATTCAATCGCTTCTACACGCGCCAGATCGGAGTGCTCAATCGCGGCTTCCTCGAGAGTGAGTTCTCACTCGCGGACGTTCGCGTGCTGTACGAGCTGCGCCATCGCGATCAGCTCACGGCGAGTGTTCTCGGACAAGAGCTCGGGCTCGATGCGGCGTACCTGAGCCGCATTCTCCGCGAGCTCGAGCGCAAGGGATTGCTCGTCAAGAGTCCGTCGAAGTCCGACCGGCGTCGAACGCACTTACGACTGAGCGCAAAAGGTCGCCGCGTATTCGACGCGATCGACGTGCGGCAGCACGTCGCGGTGGCGGATATGCTTCAGGGTCTCGCCGCGACGGAGCAGCACGACATCGTCGAGTCGATGCGGCGCATCGAGCGGCTGCTCGAGCAGCCGCGCGGAGTCGAGCCGACGTACACGCTTCGTGAGCCGCAGCCCGGAGACATCGGATGGATCGTTCACCGGCACGGGGCGTTGTATCACGAGGAATACGGCTGGGACGAGCAGTTCGAGGTGCTGGTGGCGGAGATCGCGGCCGACTTCGCGAAGCAGCACGATCCACGGTATGAGCGGTGTTGGATCGCCGAGCACGACGGGGAAATCGTCGGCTCGATCTTCTGCGTGAAGAAATCGAAGACGGTTGCGAAGCTGCGGCTCCTCTACGTCGAGCCATCGGCGCGCGGGATGGGAATCGGGTCGGGGCTCGTCGAAGAGTGTATTCGGTTCGCGCAGTCGGCGGGCTATCGCAAGATGGTGCTCTGGACGCAGAGCGTGCTCGGCGCGGCGCGTCGGATTTACGAGCGCGCGGGATTCACGCTCGTTGACGAGGAACCCCACCACAGTTTCGGTGCCGATCTCGTCGCACAAACCTGGGAGCGCGATTTGTGAGCGTTCTTCCCCAGAATGACAATTGGAATTAAGGCTGTGCGTTCTCCGTCTTCGGGAAGAGCAGCGGGAGCGCGACGTCGGACGTGTACATGCACCGGGCGTTGTGTCCGCAGAGCGGGACGACGGCGACGACGTGATGGGCGCCGAGTTTCTCGTTCACTACTCGCGCAAACGCTTCGCCCCGGGCCAGTCTGGTGGGGCCCTGCGCCATCGCGGCGCAGGAGCCGTCGAAGCCGGCGAGGGGCAGGATGTCGAGCTGGCCGAGGAGATACGTCGTCGGTCGCGAAGCGAGCTGCTGGCGTAGCTGGCCGTCTGTCTCCTTCGCGGCGTAGCCGGTGTGGTTGCGCAGGCCGTACGGCCACTGATCATACGTGGTGCAGTTGCGCGCGTCGCGGAATGCCCGGAACAGCGACTCGTTAGGCGAGATCTCGGGGATGTACCCGGGCGGATTGGCTGTGATCGCGTACGCCGCCTGTGTCGGCCGAACGCTATCAGGGTAGGCGTAGCTCGACGGATTCGCGACGACATACGTCACCGGGACGCCGAGCTTGTCGTGGACCTGATTGGCCATCTCGTAGCGATTGACGACCTGACCGCCCGCGGAGTGCCCGACGACGACGATCGCCTTGAGATTGGGGAAGACGTCCTTGCGTGCGACCTTGCGCAGGATCTCGTCGAGGAAATCGAAGGAAGTGACCGCCGCATTGCTGTTCGCCGGGCCGCCCGAGCGCCAGCTGTTACAGTTCCAGCTTATCTCGTTAGGCGAGAGAATATCGCGGCACCCGGCGCCGTCGTTCGAGGCCAGGCGCGGAACGATGATGAGGGTGTTGTCGAGCGCGTCGGCAAGAAAGCCCGCGGCAAGGGTCGACCGGAAGTAGTTGTCGGCGTCGCGAGCGGCGCCATGAATGCTCACGAGCACGCGAGTGACCGCGTCGTTGCGCTTGTCCAACGAGTACGTGCGATAGACGAGCGATCGGCTCGGACCGCCGCCGAGGACTACCCACTCGGTGCAGGCGGGACCGGCAACGAGACAAGGCGCGACCGGCGCGGCGGCCGCGGGCGCGGCAAGGACGACACTCGCTCCAACGACGAGCAGCAGACGACGACCCATCGGGGTTCTCCGGAATCGAGAGTGAGTACATCCGTAACGACCGTAGGATAGTCGCTCGCACGTCCGGCGTCGATGTCTCGAAGACGAGCCCGTGATCGCATCGTGATCGAACTGTTGCGCGCCTGTGTCCGATGGAGGCTCGACTCACCGGGAGGCGTCGGATCATTTCCGACCGCTCGGGCAGCTCGCACCAAGATTCCCCTTCCACCGGAGATTCGCATGACCTTCATGCAGTTTCGCGCCGAGGCGTCGCGGCTCGGCGTCCTCCTTGCTGCGTCAGCTGCCCTTGCCTGCGGCACTGATCATTCCGCGCCGACAGCGCCCGCCCTCAGCGGACCGCAGTTCTCCCGGCAGTCCGCCCGCGACGCCAACTCGCTGCCGGTGGTGACCGGCGTGCGGGTGGCGAGAATGCTGCCTAACGACACACTGGCGACGATCAACGGCGTGCACGTCTTCCACGGCGGGTTCGGCTCGGCGCTGGAGTCGTCGCCCGACGGGCCGAACGTGCTCTACTCGCTCACCGATCGTGGTCCGAACGTGGGCGGCACCGGGAACGACAAGCTCTTCGTCGTGCCGAACTTTCACCCGCAGATTGGCGTCTTCCGCCAGCACGGCGACATCCTGAAGCGCGAGCGAGTGATCGTGCTGAAGGACGAAATGGGCAAGCCGCTAACGGGCCTGCCGCCAGCCAGTGGTGGAAGCACGGGTGAGGTTCCAAAGACGCTCGACGGTACGCTACTCGCCAACGATCCGAACGGCATCGACAGCGAGGGGCTTCGCGCGATGCGTGACGGCACGTTCTGGGTCTCGGACGAGTATGGTCCGTTTCTCGTACACTTCGACCGTACTGGACGGACGATCGAGCGCGATTCGCCGTTCGGCGGTCCGCATCCGCTGCCGGCCGTGCTGGCGCTGCGCCAGCCGAACAAGGGGATGGAGGGTCTGGCGTCGATCGACAACGGCCGGGTGTTGGTGGGCGTCATTCAGAATCCGCTCAACAATCCAGCGTCGGCGGTGAAGAACTCGAAGCTACTGCGGATGCTGGTGTTCGACACGAAGACCGGCGCGACGAAGCAGCTCGCCTATCTGCTCGATGATCCGAAGTATGGTGTGAGCGAGATCGAGGCGGTGTCGCCGACGCAATTTCTCGTCGACGAGCGCGACGGCAAGTTCTTCGGCGATCCGGCGGGCGCGTCCGTCCAGAAGAAGATCTACGTCGTCGACATCGACGGCGCGACGGACGTCAGCGATCCGGCGAACGGTCCAACCGGCCTAACGATTGGCGGGAAGACGCTCGAGCAGATGAGCGAGACCGATTTGGCCACCAACGGCATCGTGCCGGTGAAGAAGCAACTCCTCATCGACATGCTCGCTTTCGGTTACACGCACGACAAGGCAGAAGGTGTGACGATCACCGACGGCGGACGCACGATCGCGGTGTCGAACGACGACGACTTCGGCGTGACGGACGACGGGAACGGGCACCTGATACAGAAAGTGCTTCCGTCGGGCGCGATCGATCACAACGAAGTCTGGTTCTTCCGTCTCAGCAAGTCGATTTACGATCGTTAAGCGTCGCCCAGAGTCAGTGCTTGCGGCCAGGCATGCCGCTGCTCGGGACCGGTTGCGCGGATTCCGGCACGAGCAGCGGCTCGACCTCGTCGGCGCGGACGATCGCCGCCTCCGGCACCTCGCGGACGGCTCGATCGTCGACGATGCCGACGAGCGCGGCGGCGACGAGCATGCAGACGCCGCCGATCATGACAAAATAAAGCGGCGTCTGCGGATTCCCGGCGCCGAAAGTCGCGCGCGAAAACCGACCGAATAGCGAGCCGGCTGCGATCTCGGGCGTCACGATGAAAAAGTTGAAGATGCCCATGTAAACGCCCATCCGTTGCGGCGGCAGTGCGGTCGAGAGAATCGCGTAAGGCATGGACAAAATCGACGCCCAGGCGATACCGACGCCGACCATCGTTAGGAGGAGCACATACTGATTGTGGATTAGGACGACGGACAACAAGCCGATGCCACCGCAAAGGAGCGAAAGAGCGTGCACCAGCTTTCTGCTTGTTGCTTCGGCGATGCGGGGGAGCACGAGAGCGACCAGAAAGCAGGTGATTGAATAGAACGCAAAGGTGAACCCGCCCCACTCGATACCGCGCGTGTACAGCGCCGATTTTGGATCTGTCGCTCCGAAAACGTGACGCGCGACTGCAGGTACGAAGTACAGCCACATGCAAAAGAGGCCGAGCCATGTGACGAACTGTACGACAGCGAGTTGACGCATCGTCGCCGGCATTTGCCGAAGCGATTCGCCGATGTCGACGAGTAATGGGCCGAGTCCACGGCGATCCTTCCTGGCGCGCTCGAAGGCCGCCATGTCTTCAGGGGGGAACTCTGCAGTCGTGAACACGGTCCAGAGCACGGCGATGAGGAACGCGGCGGCGCCGACCTGAAACGAATACTTCACGGAAAGAGGAATGCCGCTGGCCGTGTTCCCGGTGACTCCGAGTCTAGCGAATACCCATGGTAAAGCATTCGCGAAGCTGGCGCCGATGCCGATCATGAGAGACTGCATAACGAAGCCTTCCGTCCGCTGTGACATGGGCAGCTTGTCGGCGACGAAGGCGCGGAACGGCTCCATCGAGATGTTGATCGATGCGTCCAGAATCCACAGAAGGCTCGCCGCCATCAGCAGGCTCCGAGAGGTCGGCATGACGAACAGCGCGATCGACGCGAGAATGGCGCCCGTGAGGAAGTAGGGCCGGCGTCTGCCTAACGGGCCCCACGTGCGATCGCTCAGCGCGCCGATCACCGGCTGCACGAGAAGTCCCGTGAGCGGCGCGGCCAGCCAGAGGAGGGGCACGTCGTCCGGACTCGCGCCGAGACGTTCATAGATGGCGGACATGTTCGCCAATTGCAGTCCCCAACCGAACTGAATGCCGAGAAATCCGATGCTCATGTTGAACATCTCGGCGGGATTCAGGCGTGGTCTCGATGTCGCGGTCATGTGTCAAGACAAGAAGGTTGGCGGCTGGCTCGAGGTCGTGAAGATGTGCGTCGAACAGGCCGCTGAGAAGAGCGGCGGTTGCGGCGGCGGCGATGTTGGTGGTAGGCTTGCCACCTCATGATCAAGCGCATTGGTGGGCTCCTCGGGCTGGCGCTCGCTCTCACGTCGAGTGCGGCACTCGCACAGCGCTCACCGCGGTGGGTGCGTGGGACCACCTGCTACGAGGTGTTCGTCCGCTCGTTCTACGACAGCGATGAGGACGGCGTCGGTGATATCAAGGGACTCACGGCGAAGCTCGACTACATCAACGACGGCAATCCACGCAGCCAACACAGCCTCGGTGCGCGCTGCATCTGGTTGATGCCGATCGTCGAGTCGCCGAGCTATCACGGCTACGACGCGACCGACTATTACAAAGTCGCGCATGCCTACGGCACGAATGACGACTTCAAGCAGCTCGTTGCCGAGGCACACAAGCGCGGGATCAGGGTGCTCGTCGACATGGTGCTGAACCACACGTCGAACGAGCATCCGTGGTTCCAGGCGGCAATGCGGGACACGACGTCGCCGTACCGTGCCTGGTATCGCTGGTCGCCAACCAAGCCGGATCAGAAAGGTCCGTGGGGTCAGGACGTGTGGTACAAGTCGCCGGTGCGCGACGAGTATTACTACGCGGTGTTCTGGAGCGGGATGCCGGACCTGAATTACGCGACACCAGCCGTGCGGGACGAGGCGAAGAAGATCGCACGCTTCTGGCTCGAGGAGATGGGCGTCGACGGATTCCGTCTCGATGCAGTGCCCTTTCTCATGGAGGATGGCGGCAAACTCGCCGGCAGTCCCGGCACGCACGCGTTGCTTCACGAATACGCCGACTACGTGCATCGAGTACGACCGGATGCATTCACGGTTGGCGAGGTGTACGACAGCATTGGCACGATGCTGACGTACTACCCGAATCAACTGGACTCATACTTTGCCTTCGAGGTCGCGGACAGCATCATCGCTGCCGTGCGACGGGGCTCGGCGCAGGGACTTCTCGCGCCGGTGCAGCGACTCCAGGCAGCAATGCCCAACGATCGCTGGTCGCCGTTTCTTCGCAATCACGACCAGCCGCGGACGCGGACGGAGGTGGGCGGGGACATGAGGGAGGCGAGGCTCGCGTCGCTTCTCTTGCTCACGATGCCGGGTGTGCCATTCGTGTATTACGGGGAAGAGATTGGAATGGTCGGGACGAAGCCGGACGAGCGCATCCGCACGCCGATGCAGTGGCGGCGCGGGCACGCCGACGGGTTCACAACGGGAACGCCGTGGGAGACGCTGCAGGATGACTCGTTGACGACGACGGTCGAGGCGGAGGATGGCGACCCGGGCTCCGTCCTGACGATGAATCGTCGACTCATCCATCTCAGGTCGGCGACGCCGTCGCTGGCCGAGGGGACCCTGGTTCCCTTGCGGGCGAGCGAGGAGGGCGTCGCGGCCTATGCGCGACGCCTTGGCGACCGCGTCGTGATCGTGGTCGCCAACCTAACGACTGCACCGATCCGCGAGGTCTCGATCAGCGGCGATGCAGGCGGGTTGCCACCGGGCACGTGGCGCGTTCACGATTTATTGAGTGGGTCGATCGTTGCGCCGGCTGAAGTCGATACGGACGGACGCCTTCGGGACTACGAGCCGCTGCGGGAATTGGCGCCCCTCGAGGGGTACGTCCTCGAGCTCCATCGTTAGCGAACGAGCACTCGATATCCGTGCGCTGGAATCTCGATCGTACCTAACGAGCCAAGCGTCATGCGGGACCTGCTGAACCAATCCGTGAATTGCCCGGAGGGGGCGAGTCCGCTGTACTGTGCACGAACCGCGGTGTCACCGAAGTTCACCGCGAGGAGAACGGTGTTCTCGCCCTTGGTCCGCGTGTACGCGTAGACGCGACTCCCGCCATCGGTCTCGAGCTTCGTTTGATCACCGCCGTCGGCGCCGTTCCAGAGGGCCTGGTTGCCGTGCTTGAGATCGACGATCGAACGATAGAATCCCATCAGGGATGTCCCGGTCCAGTCGACGGTGTCCTTCTCGAAGAAGCGAAGGCGTTTGCGGAGACTCGCCTCCTGACCGGTGTAGATCAGCGGGATGCCCAACTGCGCCGTCGCGGCGAGGACGAATGCCGGAAGATGATTCTCGCCCATGCGCTCGAATTCGCTGCCGCTCCAGCTGTTCTCGTCGTGATTGCTCGTGAAGTACATGCGGTACGCCGTGCGTGGATACTGCCGGCGCTGGCGAGCGAAATATCCATCGAGCACCGAGGTCGAGCGCTTGTTCTGGGCAATGTCGTTGAGCAGATGGTGCAGCTCCCAGCCATAGGTGGCGTCGAACGCGGAGTAGAATTGAGGTCCTTCAGCTTCGGCGAGCATGAACAGATCCGGCTTTACCGCCGTCAGAGCGCGTCGTGCCTCGCGCCAGAAATCCATCGGCACGCCGCCGGCAACGTCGCAACGGAAACCGTCGATGCTCATGTTGTCGAGCCACCACTTCATGTCGGCGATCATTGCCTGGCGCATCGCCGGCTTGCTGTAATCCAGCTCGGCGACATCGGTCCAGTCGGTGTCGTGGCCCTCATTATCGCGCGCGTTGATGATCGTGCCGTCGGCGCGGTGCACGTACCAGTCGGGATGCGCCGCGATCCACACGTGATCGAAGGCCGTGTGATTGGCGACCCAATCGAGCACCACTTTCTTGCCGTGCTGATGGGCGACGGTTACAAGTTCCTTAAAGTCCGCCGCCGAGCCGTACTCGGGATTGAAGGCGGTGTAGTTCGAGATGGAGTAATAGCTCCCGAGCACGCCTTTTCGATTGCGCTTGCCGATGGGCTGCACGGGCATGATCCAGAGAATGTCGACGCCGAGGCTGTCGAAATGCGCGATGCGCCGATCGAGGGCGGCGAAGGTCCCCTCGGGCGTGTACTGGCGCACATTGATCTCGTAGATCACTGCGCTTCGGCTCCACGACGGGTGGGGCGCCAGCTGCGCCGCGGGTGTCTGTACGACAGTGAACACGGCGAGCATCACTGCCAGGATCGATCTGCGCCGGCTGATGAGAGACATCATTCTCTTCGCGCCTCCGCGCGCCTAACGCTTTTGTGGCCGGCCTTCGTTTCCGCGAGGGAGGCCGGCGGCCAACAAGTTTATCATGAGTCTCGCTGCCCCGGGGTTGGCGGCCGCGAGCTGTTCGTCGATCGTCAGCGACATGTAGATGATCATGCCCTTGCCTACTCGGGCCGCGAGCAGCGTTGCCGCGGTGGCCGGACGACCTGCATCGCCGGTCGAGAGGAGTGTTTGATAACGCGGATCGAATGTGGCGGGCACGTTACGAGCGCGCTCTCCGATCCACCCATCGAAATCTGCGGTGGTGATGACGTTCGGCCAGGTGAAGAGCCGATTCTTCGCGTCCGTCAAGTGAACTATCGCGCCCGGATCACGCACGGCAGAAGGCACCGAATCGAACGCAATCGGGTACGGCAGCAACCCGCTTCCCGAGACCTCGGCGTTGCCAGGCAAGATGACGATCGTGCCGCCCCGTTGAGCAAAGTTCAGCAGCGCAGGTGTCTCTGCCGCGAGGGCGTCGTTCTCGAGCGCGCCGGTGCCGATCAACACCGTGCTGAACGCAGAGAGATCGACGACCGAGAGTAACGACGGCTCGAAAGCGTGAAGACTCAGCTGGAGCTGACCGAGCGGCGTTTGCACGTCGTCCCGCCCCTTCACGTACGCGACATTCAGGCCTCTGGGCGCGCGAACATCGACTGCCGTGATGCGATCCTTGGCGAAGCGCACGAACTGCAGAGTGGGAACGTGAGGGTACTCGTGTGTCACGATGCCAAGGTTGAACACGGATAATGGCGCGAGTCGCGGCATTCCTTGTCTACGCACCGCCTGAGCGGAGGCGACGCTGTACGCAGTCGCGGTAATCTCGAGCAATCCCGGCGCGAGCTTTCCTCGAAGACGAAAGAAGACGTTCCGCGACCCGAACGGCGCCAATGCGACCGTGCGCGTCACGCTGTCAGCATGAAGCGTCGGCGGCAACTGCAGCGACACGGCGACGGTGTCGGGCGTCGAGCGGGCAGACCACAGAAAGACCCGGAAGAGGTGATCGATCGGCAGAGCGGCACGCTCGTACTCCACGGGTCGTTCGAACAGAAGCGACGTCGGGGGTACACCGGCGACGGGTCGGCGTATGTCGCCACGCAACGCACCAAGCTCCCGGTACGCGAGCGGCCCAACGATTACGGGCACGTCCACGCCGCCGAGGGAAAGGGTTGCCTCGACGCGACTCGTGGGGATTCTGTCCTCGCCTTCGATGAGTTGCCCAACAACTGAATGCGAGCGCGACGTTCGGAAGTTGTGAATGAACGTTCCTGGTACGAGACCGCCGACCTGCCACCAGTGATACGAAGGCGAGAGCACCAGCAAAATGCGCGACCATTGCATCGCGCCGTTAGGCGCGACCACGACGGACGAATCGCGGAAAAAGACCGAGGAAGCGGTTCCGCTGGACGCCGCCAGACGGCGAATGGCGATGGACGAGTGGCCGCCGTTGTACACGGTCACGAACGCACGCACCGAGTCACCCGCGGCGACAAGCTCGTGCGCAACGGCACCGTCGATGACGATGCTGGCCAACGCGAGCATCGCACGCGTCGCGCGTTCGCGAATTGTGTTGAGCGCAACGGAAAGGTCGCCCGCGTCGCCGGGGCATGCCGGAACTCCGTCCTCGTCGCCGCATGGCAGAGCGAGTCGCACATCGCCCGTTCGTTTCGCGATGCGCGCGAGCGCCGCCGCGACCGAGTCGGGTGAGACGTTAGGCGACAGCGATGCCAACTCGCGAACCGCGGACCGCAGAGTGTCGAGCTGAGCCAACGCCTCCGCCGGAACGACGTGGAAGCGTGATAGCGTCGTGTCCGTCATGCCGAAGACGGTCGTGTCCGCCGCCACGCGTGTGCTGTCGAGGCGCAGATACCGTTCGACGCGGCCTAGACTCGGCGCGCGCACTGCATGTTGCGATCGCTGCAGCTGTCGCGTTTCGGTGCCGACCTCGGCGAAGCTCCGTCCAAGGTCACGTTGGAATTCGCCGACGTCGACGCCGACGAGGGGCGGCGCGGAGCTCGCGCTGTCTTGGAGCGCAAAGAGGCGCGTCGCGCTCCACGCCGGCAGGCGCGAGGTCGCCAGCGATGGCAAGCGCGTGGAGTCGGCGGCAAGAGAGAACGCTGCAGCGGCGAGTCGCGCGGTCACGCGGCGTGTCGCGTCGCGATCGTCGCGCCTCGTCAGTGCAATGATTACCTGTGGCCGGAACGCGCGAACAACAGACACGACATCCACGAGAAGCGAGTCGTACGGCCACGCGCCGTCGACAACGGAGTCGAAGGGCGTCGAGCCGAAGTCGTACGCACGAGTGAAGTACTGATGCGCGCCGTCGCGCTGACGCTCGGCGAGTAGCTCGGCAGTTCGCAGCACTGCAAGCGGCGCCTCACGCTCCGAGCCGATCGTGTTGATGCCTGACTCACCGCGCGTGAGCGAGAGGTATGCTGTCTCGACGTGCCGGCCGAGGCTGAGCCAGGCGATCAGCGCGTTGTCCTCGTCCTCTGGACGCGTGCCGATGAGAAGGACACGTGCCGTGGTGCCAAGATGCGCCGCGGCGTCGTTCGCTGGCTGAGCGCGAAGGGGCGAGATCGGCGCCGCGGCGAGAAGCGCGATGAGAACACGTGTCCAGCGACGCATCGAGAGTTCAGGGCGCCGGGTGAACCCGAATTGCCTCACCGCCCCCGGGAGCGAGACGCAGATGCAAACGCGTCGCCGACGTCACCGATTGCGAGGAAATGACGATCGACTCCGGGTTGTCGCGCCAGCTCGCAGTCGGACCGTCCGCGTAGACGTCGGCGACATAGCGATGACCGTTAGGCAGAAATCCCAGCGAGACGTCGAGCGTCCGTGGCTCCTCGTCGGTGACGGCGCCAACGAACCACTCGTCCGTGCCGCGAGTTTTGCGAGCGACGGCGACGTAGTCACCGATGCGTCCGGCGAGCACGCGCGTGGTGTCCCAATCGACGGCGACGTCGCGAATGAACTGGAACGCAGGCTGACCCCGATAGTTCTCCGGAAGATCGGCCGCCATCTGCACGGGCGAGTAGAGGACGACGTAGAGCGCGAGCTGCTTGGCGAGCGTCGAGCGCGGCCGCGCTTCTTCCGGCGTCCGTGGCGTGCCCGTTGGACGCCTGATGAGCAGATCGAAGATGCCGGGTGTGAAGTCCATCGGTCCGGAGAGCATGCGCGTGAAGAAGAGAATACTCTCATGCTCCGGAGGATTGCCGCCCTCGCCGCCCCATGCGTTGTACTCCTGGCCGCGCGCGCCTTCGCGACTCAGCATGTTCGGCCACGTTCTGCGCTCGCCAGTATCGTGGATCGGCTCGTGCACGTCGACGGCGATGCCATACTTGGCCGCCGTTTCGATCACCTTGCGGTAGTGTCGCACCATGTACTGGCCGGTGTGGAAGTGTCCTTCGGGCGTCTTGTCGTGCACGTAGCCGGTCTTGATCGCGTGGACGCCGAGTCGCTGGTAGAGCGAGTAGGCGCTGTCGAGCTGGCGCTCATAGTTCTCGATTCCCATCGCCGTCTCGTTATGCACGATAAGGCCCACGCCTCTCGACTTCGCGTACGCGGCGACCGTGGGCAGATCGTAATCCGGATACGATTTAGTAAACGAGAACTTGTCCCCGTTGGCGATCCAGTCGCCATCCCAACCGACGTTCCATCCCTCGACGAGAGTTCCCTTCAGTCCGTTCGCAGCCGCGAAGTCGATGTAGCGCTCGGCGTTCGCCGTCGTCGCGCCGTGCTTCGGACCCTGGCTCCAGGTGTAGATGTTGAGATGCATCCCCCACCAGATACCGTCGTACTTCATCGGCGTGATCCAACTGGTGTTCTGAATCTGGCTGGGTGGATTGAGCTTGAGGCCGAGCACCGAGGGCGCGAGATCCTCGACGCGATCGGCGAGCTGGATGGTGCGCCAGGGCGTCACGAACGGCGCGTGGCCGCGCACCTTGACACCGTCTGCCCATGGTGCGAGCGCGGCGCGGAGAGTCCTGCTCTCGAAGCGGCCGGCGAGATCGAGGCCTGCATAATCGACGAGGTTCGCTTCATGGATGACGGCGACGATGCCGTTGCGCAGCTCGAGGGTGAGCGGTGTACGCACCGTATCGAGCACGCTCACCGGTGACGAGCGATAGAGGTCCTCGTAGCGATCGGGACGCGGGACATTCGCTGCGATCCACCATGCGCGCGCATTGTCGGCGAGCGCGAACTCGGTGAGCTCGTCGCTCATCTCGAAGTCGCCGAAGCCACCGCTGTCGGCAACCTCGTACCGAAATCCGATGCCATCGTCGAACGCGCGCGCGACGATCGCGAAGCGACGACGCGGAACGACGCTCTCGACGAACTGCACGCGCAGCTCGTTGTAATGCTCGTGCACTCGAGAGACCTCACCCCACGGCAGGCCCCACGTCGTGTCGCGCGCGGCGCGCGTCGACGAGACGATCTGCACGCTATCGCCGAGAGCCCGGGCGCCGCGAAAGGTGAAGCCGAGCCGTGAGGGAAGGATCACGTGCTTACCGCCGCGATCGACGCTGTAGAAGGCGATACCGTCGCGAGCGCCAACCGTGACCTCGTTTTTGCCATCCGGTGACACCACACGGAGCGGCGTCTGCGCGGCGAGCTGGGTCGCGGCGAGCACCCCAACGATGATGCCTAACGCTTTCGTGTGTCGATGAGGAAGCGGCAAGGGATGGAGAGGTTGGGGTGTGTGTCCAACGTGCCCAATCGAAATGTCCGAGTAAAAGAGAGGCAGCAACGCGCGCGCGCAAGCTGCGTCAGCGATCCGTTTGCATTTGGTGAGAGTCCCACGAGTTGACCCTTTTTTCACTCTGGCGCCGTAAATAGCACGTGGCGGATCTTCGATCGCCACGGTCTCTCACGAGAGCACACCATCATGAGACTTCTAATCGTTTCGCTGCTCTTGCTCGGTGCATGCGCTTCGTCGGGCACGCACCTCGGTGAGGAGCACGCGCTGTCGCTACTCACGGTGCGAAATCAGCGCGCCGGAAATCTGACGATCTACGTGATGCACGAGGGCTATAGGGGTCGCCGGCTCGGTGAGGTGACGAGCCTCGGCTCGAGCACGTTCGTCCTCGACGAACTGGATGCGCCGCCCGCGACCGATCTGCAATTCCTCGCGGTGTCCTTCGCCGACGGCGTATCGGAGCTCTCCGATCCAGTGCACATCCTTCGCGGCTCGACGTACGAGTGGCGGCTGGCGCCGTTCCGTGGCCATCAGCTCGCATTCCGGCGCAACTCGAGTACCTGAGGCTATTGGGCGGCGGTGCGCTCACATGCCGCCGCGCGCTCGAGGAGAAGCTGTCGCTCGCGAACGTTGCGGGTGAGCGCGGCGGCGCGCTCGAAGTCGACGCGTGCTTCGTCATAACGGCCGAGCTTCATGAGCAGATCGCCGCGCACGCTGGGTAGCAAATGGTAATTCCTGAGCGAGGGCTCGGTCGAGATCGCGTCGACGACCTGGAGTCCGGCCGCTGGGCCGAATGCCATCGCGACGGCCACGCCGCGATTCAGCTCCACGACCGGTGACGGCGTGACCTGCGCCAGTCCGGCATAGAGCGCGGCAATTCGCACCCAGTCGGTTTCGTCTCCCGTGCGCGCGCGGGCGTGACACGCGGCGATCGCCGCCTGCAATGCGTACGGTCCGAGGGCCTCGCCTAACGACTCGGCGCGATCGAGGGCGGCGAGACCGCGCCGAATGAGCACGCGATCCCAGCGACCTCGATCCTGATCGAGGAGCAACACCGGCTCGCCGGAGGGACCGATTCGCGCGCGAAGGCGCGATGCCTGGATCTCCATCAGCGCGACCAGTCCGTGGACCTCTCCTTCGTTAGGCATGAGCTCGGCGACGATGCGGCCGAGGCGCAAGGCATCCTCACAGAGGGCGGGTCGAACCCAGTCATCGCCGGCAGTCGCCGCGTACCCCTCGTTGAAGATCAGATAGATCACCTCGAGCACCGAGGCGAGACGCGCGTTCAAGTCGGCACCGCGCGGAACCTCGAATGGCACGCCGGCCTCCGAGAGCGTCCGCTTCGCGCGCACGATGCGTTGCGCGACCGTCGACTCCGGGACGAGAAAGGCACGCGCAATCTCGTCCGTCGTTAGGCCGCCGAGGAGACGGAGCGTGAGGCCGGTGCGCGCTTCGGTCGAGAGCACCGGGTGACAGGACATGAAGATCAGGCGCAACACGTCGTCTCCGACATTGTCGTCGAGCGCCTCGTCGAGCTCCGCCACCGCGGATTCCCGATTCGACTCCAGCTCGTGGCCGATCTGTTGGTGCTTGCGATCCTGCATCGAGCCCCGACGCATCGTGTCGATCGCGCGTCGCTTCGCCGTCTGCATGAGCCACGCGCCGGGATTGTTCGGGATTCCCGACGCCGGCCATTGCTCGAGTGCGGCGACGAGCGCATCCTGCGCGAGATCCTCGGCGAGTCCAACGTCGCGAACGAAGCGCGTGAGGCCAGCGATGAGCTTCGCGGATTCGATGCGCCAGACGGCGTCGATCGTGCGATGAACGTCAGTCGTCATCGATTACGAAGCCGCAACCTGGGCGAGGCGGACTTTCTCACAACGCTCGACGAGTCGCGGTTCGCCGATTTTTTCGGCGACCGCGGGGAATTCGGGCGTTGGTCCGCGCCAGCGAAGCTCATCGACGTCGGAAAATAGCGGGGCGTCCGTTCTGAGGGTCGCGAGCTGCTTGAAGACCAGCGCGGCGGAGCGCTTTTCGTCGCCGAAGACGTCCGCGGGAAACTCCTCGATCGGGCCGTAGCGATTGAGCATGCGGGCCGCCGTCGTTGGTCCGATGCTGGCGATCCCGGGATAGCCGTCCGCGGCGTCACCGACGAGCGCGAGGTAGTCGGGAATGAGACGTGGCTCGACGCCAAACTTCTCGCGCACACCGGCGGCATTGCGAATCTTGCCGCTGCGCCGATCGACCTGCACAACGCGGTCGTCGCGCACGCACTGCGCGAGATCCTTGTCCGGCGTCCAGATGCAGACCTTCTCGACCGCAGGGTCCTGTTCGGCGAGGTAGGCGGCGGACGCGAGCGCGTCATCGGCTTCGAGCTCGACCATCGGCCAGACGGCGACCCCCATCGCGGCGAGTGCGTCCTCGAGAGGATGAAATTGCGCGGCAAGGCTGCGCTCGACGCCTTCCCCCGTTTTGTAGGCCGCCCAAAGGTCGTTGCGGAAGGACTCGATGACGTGATCGGTCGCGACGCCGATATGGGTTGCGCCCGTCTCGAGCATCTGGACGACGGTGCGCAACACGCCAATGACGCCCCCGAAGGGCGGGTCCTCGCCCTTCGTGAAGCGGCGCAATCCGTAGAAGTGCCGGAACAGCTCGTACGTACCGTCGACGAGATGGACGACCATGTCAGTTCACCGGGTGATGCACTGACATATCGCGGACGTGCCTCGACGGCAAGTCTTGCGCGTGCGTGGCTGCCTAACGTGAGCCGAGGATCGCGGAATCAGGCGAGCTTGACGAGCGCAGCGTTCCAGCCGGCGGGATCCTCGTCTTGCTTATGCATCGCGTTCACGTCGACGACGATCTTTCCGCCGTCGCGCATCACGCTGAAACGGTCCATGCCTCGCGTCGCGCGCCCGCTGATGAATTCACCATCGGGCTGATACTTCGAGTGGTGCTTCGGACATTGAAATTGATGATCCGTGTCGTCCCAGCGTAGGGCGGTGTGCTGATGCGGGCAGGACAGATTGAACGCGTAGACGGCGTTCTGCCATCGTACGAGAATCACTTGTTGCTCGCGATCGATCTGTGCGCCATCCGCCGCTGGGACGGGATAGCTGAGCTGATCACCCACACGGGACAGCGCCCGCGTGGCGCCAATACGAAAGTGTTCCGGCAGGGCACTGGCCGTTCGCGCGAAGCCCAGCGTCGCGGCGATTCCGGCGACCGCGACAGCAGCGTCGCGAAGAAATTCTCGCCGGCTAGCGACCGGGCACGCGCGACATTCGTCCCGGGTGCCACCGTCCTCATCTTCGACTATTCGATCCATATTCTCTCTGCACCAAGCTTGTTCGGCGTTGACTCAAACTCTTGTTCACTCTTACCCTCGCTTGCCGCCGAAGATTCTTCGGAGAGAACCGGACCCATCGCTACTTCCAGAACCACATCATCACGCCGCCGATGGTGGACGCGGCAATGGAGCCGATGGCAATGCCACGGTGCAGGTTGACCTGGTGCTGGTAATTGCCATAGTCGAGATAGTCGTGATGGTGGCCGGGCGCGGTCGCGCCGGCCGCGGCGAATCCTGCGTCGGACGCGAGCATCAAGACGGAGTGCACGATGCGCCGCGTGCGGCCCTCGGGATCCTTCCGTGAGTCCCACAGATTCCAGACGCCGGTGATCGTGTTGATGCCGAAGAGCACGCCGATGCCGCCGGCGACGAGCGCATGGGTCGGTTTCATCCACGTCGGCGGCGAGACGTCCTGGATCAGATTCTGTCCGAGCGAATACTCGGCGGCGAAGAGCGGCAGCATCGTGTAGCTGCCGATGCGGTGGATGGTGAGCCGCGTGTAATAGGCGTCGCTGTACTCGATGGCGAGTGGCCGGCGAACGACAGGCGTGTCGACGGGCAACAGCGCGCGCGTGATGATTGGTCCGAGAACCGCTGACGCCGCGCTATCGGGCGGGCTTGCCGAGATCCAGCCGGTATCGTTAGGCGCTCTAGCCGTGCCAGCAAGCGTGATGAGGACGAGTGAGACGGCGATCATAGTGCGTCGGCCTCAGCTGATCGTGAGAATACCTGATGTGGAGTCGTACGACGTCGTGTATTGATGCAGGTTGTTCGCCCGCTGGCCCCCGATCCATTGTCCCGTGAGGTCGTAGGTCGCGCCGTGCCGCGGGCAAACGAAATCGTTGTGCAACAGGTTTACGATTCCACCCTGATGCGGGCACACGCGCGAGAGGGCGATGAAATCGGAGGTGCTGGTTCGCACGACGGCAACCGGCGCGCCGCCAAGGCTGATCATCGCGACGCCGCCGACGGTCGCGAGGGATGAATAATTACTGATTGTGATCGTGCTATTCGCGGGGATGTTCGGCGCCGTGACATCCGCGCCGCCGAGGCTGCCGCACGCATCGAGTGCGGCGATCGCAGCCATGACTCCAGTCTGGATGAGAAAGGTCCGGCGACCGATCCCCTCTTCCTGCTCCAGCGCTGCTCCGTATCCCGCACGCGCCGCGTCACAACCACGGCACGAGATCGGTTCTTCACCATGCAACGACATCAGACATCTCCATCTAGTGGAAACCTCGACCCCTCGACGCGAGCGGCCGTCGCACCACACGACACGCGAGTCCCAAGGACACCCTTATTGCTGCGATCGCCCGTTTCCTCGAGTCCAATGCGATGGGCACGAATCAATCCCGGGAGTGAGGATGCGGCAGACCTCGACCGATTTGCCGACCTACTGGAGCCAACTGGCTGGCTCGACCGTGAGCTTGTCGGCAGATTGCCTACTCGGTTTCGTTCAATCGATCCCATCACTGGCAAAACGATGCGTCGATCTACTGTGGTATTCGCGGTCCTGACGATCTCGGCTCTCGTGTCGATCAACCTCAACGCTCAAGTCACCAGCAGCGAGTACGCGGCTCGACGCGACTCGCTCGCCGCGCGTGTGGGCGACGGCGCCGTACTGGCATTCGGTGGGCGCACGCCAGTGACGGATTTCGGGACGTTCTTTCAGCTACCGTCGTTCCACTATCTCACCAACTACGACGAGCCCGATGCGGCCTTCGTCTTCGTCGTGCATGGTGGGCGCGGAACGGGAACGCTCTACGTTATTCCCTCGGATCCCCGGCGGGCGTTCTACTACGGCTTTCGTCCCGACTCGGCGACGATCGCGCGATTGCTTCAGCTGGCGTCGCGTCCTTTCTCGGCGCTCGCGGCCGCCGTCGACTCGCTGGCGAGTGCCGGGCTGCCGTTGTACACGCTCTCCGATTTCGAGGACGCGGATTTCGCGCGGGTCGACAGCCTAACGAGAGGGCAGGAGTTCGCGCGCGCGCTCGTCGCGCGTCATCCGGCGCTCGTCGTCAAGGATGGTCATCCGATCGTCGATCAACTTCGCGCGCGAAAAAGCCCGGCCGAAGTGGCGCTGCTCAAGAAGGCGGCCGAGATCAGCGCCGAAGGACATCGCATGGTGATGCAAGGGCCGGAGCCGAAGCACGAGTACGATGTTGCTGCGCTCATCGAATACACGTTCAGGAAGCTGGGCGCGGAGCGACCGGCGTATGGCTCGATCGTCGGTACCGGCGTGAACGGTACGCAACTGCACTACATGAAGGACACGGCCGCCGCCAGGCCGGGCGAACTGATCGTGATCGACGCCGCGGCGGAATACCGCGGCTATGCTGCCGATATCACGCGCACGATTCCCGTGAGCGGCACATTCACTCCGGCGCAGCGTGCCGTTTACCAGCTCGTGCGCGACGCGCAAGCGGCGGCCGAGAAGGTGGCGAAGCCGGGCGGTTCGGCACGCGCCGCGGAGGATTCGTCCTTCTTGGTGCGAGCGCGCGGCCTCGCGTCGTTAGGTCTCATCGACAGCGTCGACGCGATCATCGATCCGCCGTGGAACGCCGACTGCACGCCGGTGCCTCGACCGCGGAACTGCACGCAAGCGTATTTCTGGACGATTCACGGGATCAGCCATGGACTTGGGCTCGCCGTGCACGACCCAGCGCAATTTTATTATGGCGATCGCACCTATCAGCCAGGCGACGCGTTCACCATCGAGCCGGGGATCTACATCAGCACGCGCGCGCTCGCGGCACTTCCCGATACGCCGCGCAATCGTGCGTACATCGCGCGCGTGCGGCCGATCGTGCAGAAATACGAGAATACAGGTGTGCGGATCGAGGATGACTATGTGGTGACGCAGACAGGGGTCGAGCGGATCAGCGCGGGCGCGCCGCGGGAGATCGCGGAGATCGAAGCGCTGGCCAAGCTGCGTGGCACGAAGCCTCTGCCATAGAGGTTGTCATCCTGAGGCGCGAAGCTCCTCAGGATGACAACCGGGGCTATTCGGCTCGTAGTGCAACTGCCGGATCCACTTTCGCAGCACGGACTGCAGGTAAGAGACACGCGGCAACTCCGACGGCCGCGATGATGAAGGTGACTGCGCCTAACGTCACCGGATCATGCGGCGCAACGCCGAAGAGGAGACCGCGCAGGAGTCCGGTCGTCACGAGCGCTCCCGTTAGGCCTACGGCAAGTCCTATCCCAAGGAGCACGCCGCCTTCGCCAAGCACCATGCGCAACACGCGCGAGGCGTCGGCGCCCAGGCTCATGCGAATCCCGATCTCCTGCGTCCGCGCGCTCACCGAGAACGCGAGCACGCCGGCGATCCCGACCATCGCGATGACCATCGCGAGGACGCCGAAGGACGCGATGAAGAGCGCGTTCAGCCGTCGCGGTGCAACCGTTCCGTCGCGGACCTCCTCGAGCGTCGCGACATTCTCGATCAGCTGGCGCGGATAGAGATCGCGAATCGCGCGCAGTGCCGCGGGCTGGATCAGTGTTGGGTTGGAGCGCGTGCGAATCACCAGCGCTCCGTTGAAGATCTCTTCCTGCGCGATCGGCTGGAAAACCGTCGGCGTTGGATCGGTGTCGAGACCGGCGTCGCGGGTATCGCCGACGACGCCGACCACCGTACGCCAGTCGCCGGACACCGGTATGAACTTCAGTACTTCGCCCGTCCAGGCGATTCGTCGGCCGATCGGATTCTCGTTTCCAAACAGGCGCTCGGCGAGGGTCGCGTTGATGATGACGACGCGGGCGGACTCGCGGCGATCTGTCGTCGAGAACGCGCGTCCCTGAAGTAGAGGAATGCCCGCGGCCTCGAAGTACTTCGGATCTGCAGTCTTGTACACGCCGCGCGGCGTCGCTTCGCCCGCGGCGAGGGCACGTCCCTCGGCTTTCACCTCGAGCACGAAGTAGGTGTTGCGCAGCGGTACGTTCGAGCCGATCGACGCGACCTGCACGCCGGGCAATGCGCCGATCCGATCGCGCATCCGCTCGTACATCGCCAGCTTCGCTGGTTGATCGAGCGCATTCGTCTCGATCGGAACTTCCATTGTGAGCACGTTCTCGGCGCGGAGACCCGTCTCGACCGAATTGAGCTTCGTGAGCGTGCGAACGAGCAGTCCGGCCGCGGTGAGGAGCACCATGCAGACGGCGAGCTGCGCGACGACGAGCGTCTGCTGCAACCGTTGGCGCGCCCGGCCGGCCGTCGTGCGCTTACCTGCCGCGCTCAGCGACGCTTCTTGGGCTACTTGCGGCACGAACGACAACACGACTGCAGCAGCGATGCTCGTGAGGAGGCCGACCGCGAGCACGAGTCCGTCGACGCGTATCTCGTCGGCGCGTGGGGTGAGCTGCGCCGCAAACGCAACCAGCATCTTGAGGCCGGCGAAGGCGACCAGCACGCCTAACGCACCGCCGATGAGCGCAAGCGCCAGATTCTCGGCGAGCAACAGCCGTCGCAGTCGCCAGCTGCCCGCGCCGAGGGCGGCGCGCACGAGCATTTCGCGCTCGCGTCGCACCCCGCGCATCAGCGTGAGGTTGGCGACGTTCGCGCAGGCGATGAGCAGCACGAAGGCTGCGGCGCCCATGAGGAGCCACAAGGTCAGCGACGCCCGCTCGTTCAGCGCCAGCCGCAGCGGCGAGACAGTGATGTCGTAGCGCGCGGCGCGCTCGTAGGCTTCTGGATGATCAGCGCGAACGTTGGTCCCGATGCGCGCGATCTCGGCCCTTGCCTGTTCGACCGTCGCGCTTGGCGCGAGTCGAGCGAAGACTTCCGTCATGCGGTGCGTCCGTCCCTGCTTCATCGTCGCGCTCAGATGGTGCGGACTCGTCACCACGTTCACGAAGAGATCGGTACGCGTTGGATATTGCGGCGTACGCTGCACCACTCCAACGATCGTCGACGCGATATCATTGATGCGCACCCGCCGTCCGATGACGGTTGGATCGCCGCCGTAGTGCTGCATCCAGAACGTGTGCGACAGGACGGCAACGGACGCCGCCGCGGGTCCGTCGTCCTGCGCACTCGTCAGGCGCCCGATGGTGGGCGCGAGGCCCATGACCTCGAAGTAGTTGCCGCTGATGACGCCCGCCTGTACGTGGACCGGCTCGTCTCCCTCGACCATCGTGAACGTCAGCGAAGAGAACTCGGCGATGCTCGCGAGAGTTTTGGACGCGGTACGGTAGTCGATGATCTCGGGGACCGAGAACGCGACATTGTCCTGGCCCGCACCCTTCGCCGATTGACGCAGATAGACGAGGCGTTCACCCTGGCGATTCGGAAGCGGCCGAAGGAGCGTGCCACGGAGGAGCGTGAACATCGCAGTGTTGGCGCCGATGCCTAACGCGAGGGTCAGGATGACGGCGCAGGCGAATCCGCGCGCCTTGTACAGGCTGCGGACCACTCGGCGGAGGTCGGAGACGAAGGACATGAGTGGATGAGACTTATGACAGTTATGGATTCACTCGCTGTGCGTTCTCGTTCGCCTTCGCCCAAACACGGCGTTCCTGCTCGCGGAGCTCCGGCGTCAACTCGGCGCCGAAGTCCTCCCGCTCGAAGACTTGCCGGATCTCGAGCACGGATTCCGCACCGGTCGGATTGGGACAGCGCTTCGCCCATTCGATCGCCTCCTCCATCGACCGACACTGCCAGAGCCAGAAGCCGGCGATCAGCTCCTTGGTCTCGGCGAATGGTCCGTCGATGACCGTGCGCCTGGTGCCGGAGAACGCGACGCGAGCACCCTTCGAGCTCGGCTGCAGACCTTCGCCAGCGAGCATGACGCCGGCCTTGACCAACTCTTCGTTGTACTTGCCCATGGAGGTGAGAAGCTCGGTGCTGGGCAGCTCACCCGCCTCGGTGTCGCTGTTGGCTTTGACGATGACCATGAAGCGCATGTCAGTAGGGGCTAGGGTCTAGAGAATAGGAGCTGGGCCTCGAGTAGTCCGGCCTCTACCTGTACGTCGAACGAGATTCGCCCAAATCGACATGCGGGCTGAAAATCGTGCAAGACGGTGAGTTGTGTGGATTTGGCGACATTGCTCGCACAATTCCATTACCGACGTGCATGCAATTCATCGCGGTTTGCTGCGTCAATCCCTCAGCGCGTATGCAATGACATAATCGCCGTTTCCGAATTCGTCTCCGCCGCCGACGCAGATCACGACGTACTGCTTTCCGCTTGCGGCGCGATACGTCATCGGCGTCGCACGCGCGCCGCCTGGGAGCGGAGCTTGCCACACGAGCCGGCCGGTCTCGATGTCGAACGCACGAATGGCGTGGTCTATCGTCGCGCCGACGAATACCACGCCGCCGGCGGTGATGATTGCTCCGCCGAGGTTTGGAGACCCGAGCGGCTCGCGGTTGGCCGAGGTTTGCGACGGGCGGTTGGCGCCCAGCGACGCCAAATCGCCGAGCGGCACATCCCACAATTTGCGCCCCGATTTCAGATCGATGGCAACGAGCGAACCAAAGGGCGGCTTCGTGCACGGCAAGTGGCTCGCGCTGATGAGAATTCGGCGGCGCATCACGAACGGCGTACCGTGCATGCGCGTGTATTGATCGCCAAGGCGCGAGGAGTTGTGCATCGCCTCGGTGGTGTCGAACCGATCCAATGGGATGAGCTGCACGAAGGCCGCAACCGTGTTGACCGGAATGACGGCCATTTGCCTAACGGGGTCGACGGCGAGACCGCCCCAGTGCGACCCGCCGATGTTGGAGGGCAGGGCGATCGTTCCCTCGAGACTCGGTGGCGTGAACACGCCCTCGTTCCTGAGCGGGCGAATCTGGGCGAGACAATCCTCGCGGTCGGCAGGCGTCGCGCCCCAGACGTCGTCCAGCGTCAGGCTCTGTGGACTGAGGGGGGGAATGACGGTGTTGAAGGGCTGCGTCGGCGACGCCCGTTCACCGAATACATGGCTGGGCGGAACTGGTCGCTCCTCGACGGGAAAGACGGGCTTTCCGGTGTCGCGATCGAGCACGAACAGCTGACCGGTCTTCGTGGTTTGGAGGACGACGTCGATCGCGCGGCCGCCGCGGGTGATCGTCGCCAACGTCGTCGGCGCGGCGACGTCGTAATCCCACAGATCGTGATGCACTGCCTGAAAATGCCAGACGATCTTCCCTGTCGATGCGCGGATGGCGACAACCGAGTTTGCGTAACGATTGTCGCCGTATCGCTCGCCGCCGAAGTAGTCGGGACTCGGGCTGCCGGTAGGTACGAAGACGAGATCACGCGCCGAGTCGGCGGCGATTACCGACCAGGCGTTCGCGGCGCCGGTGCTGTGCGCCATCGCACCACGCCAGGTGGTCCACGCCGGATCGGTGGAGTCGCGCGGCACGGGATCCCAGGTCCAGCGGAGCGCTCCGGTGCGCGCGTCGAAAGCCCGGACTTCGCCGCTCGCCGCACTTGTACGATTGTTGTCGGCGACGGCTGACCCCGTGACGATCAGTCCGCGAATCACCGCCGGCGGCGATGTGAGCGCGTACTCCTCGTGATAGTAGGGTGCATTGTGCAGTCCGCGCCGAAGGTCGACCGTGCCGTGATCGCCGAAGTCGGCGCAGAGCTTTCCGGTTCGCGAATCGAGCGACAGAATGCGTCCGTCGACGACGCCAACGATGATGCGGCGGCGGCAGAGGGCACTCGGAGACGCGACCGGATCTACCCAAGTGGAGACGCCTCGGTTCGCGAAGTCACCCCAATCGCCGCCGACATCTGGCTTGGCATCGAAGGTCCACCGTTCGAGTCCGGTCGCGGGATCCAGAGCGATGACGCGGCCGAAGGGCGTCGAGAAATACAACGTCCCGTCGACCATGAGTGGCGTCGCCTCGAAGCGCGGATCGCGATGGAAGTGGAAGCGCGCGGTATCCGTCTCGCCAGTGCGGTAGGTCCAGGCGACTACGAGGCGTGACACGTTCTCGCGCGTGATCTGGGCCAGCGGCGCATAACGAGTATTGGCGGCGTCGCGGCCGTATGCGCGCCATTCGCCGCCCTGCTGGGCCATGACGCCGGCGACTGGCAACGTTAGGCAGCCGACGATGATCGCCGACGAAAGCAGGCGCTGCGTCAAGGGCGCCATCCTACCAGATGCGCGCTCTCGAGCTGTCCGGCCGGACCATCGGATCGCCATCCTTGCATCCCCACGCCTGCTTGAACTCGGGCATGTTGCTGAGCGGACCATTGACGCGCCATTTCGCGGGTGAGTGCGGATTCGTCGCGACTTGCAGGCGCTCCGCTTGAGGGCGCTGGATCTCGCGCCAGATCTGGGCCCAGCTGAGGAAGAAGCGCTGTTCAGGCGTGAAGCCGTCGATCGTGGCGATCTGTTCCCCGCGAGCGCGGCGCGCAGCGAGCGCCTTTTGCAGAGCGGCATACGCGACGGTGAGCCCGCCGAAATCACCAATGTTCTCGCCTAACGTCAGCCAGCCGTTCACGTGCGTCGACGAATCGACGACCGTGTACCCGTTGAACTGATCGACGATGCGCTGCGCTTCGACCTTGTATTTCGCCGCGTCTTCCGGCGTCCACCAATCGCGCAGATTGCCCTGCGCGTCGAACTGTCGGCCCTGATCGTCGAAGCCATGACTCATTTCGTGGCCAATCACGGCCCCAATGCCACCGTAGTTCACCGCGTCGTCGGCATCTGGATCGAAAAAGGGAGGCTGCAGAATGCCAGCAGGGAACTGGATCTGATTGAGGGACGGGCTGTAGCTCGCGTTGACTGTCGGCGGCACCATCGTCCATTCGGTGCGGTCCACCGGCTTGCCGAGCCTCGTCCAGGCCCGATGGCGATTCCACTCGCCGGCCATCGCCGCATTTTCGTAGTACGCGCCAGGCTTCACCAGCAGCGTCGAGTAATCTCGCCAGGTGTCGGGATACGCGACCTTACGCAGAAATGCGTCGAGCTTGGCGGTCGCTTGTCGCCTGGTTGCGGCGCTCATCCAGTCGAGCTGCGCGATGCGCTCGCGCAACGCGCTGACGAGATTGTCGACCATCTGCGCGGCTCGTGTGCGCGCTTCGGGAGTGAACGTCCGCTTCACATATTCCTGCCCGACGGCCCAGCCTAACGCGGCGTTGGTCGCCGTTGCGCAGCGTCGCCAGCGCGGCTCCTGCTCCTCCACGCCTCGCATCACGGTGCTATTGAAGTGAAAGTCTTCGGCGACGAACGCCGGCCCAAGCGTCGGCGCGGCACTCGCCGCGGCGTGCCACCGCAGATACGACTTCCAATCGTCGAGCGGAATCGT
This sequence comes from Gemmatimonadaceae bacterium, assembly GCA_036496605.1. Taxonomy (NCBI): domain Bacteria; kingdom Pseudomonadati; phylum Gemmatimonadota; class Gemmatimonadia; order Gemmatimonadales; family Gemmatimonadaceae; species Gemmatimonadaceae bacterium. The sequence goes on from DASXKV010000004.1 coordinate 246,246, forward strand.
CGTGATGAGCGAGTCGAGCGCAGTGAAGAAGGCCGGCGTGCGAACGTTCACGGTCGTGGCACGAGCGCCGCCGACGGCGCTGAGATACTCGCGCCACTCGATGTGTGGCGTCAGGCGCTGGAATTCGGCGAGCGACATCTTGTGATAGACGGCGTTCGGATCGCGCATCGCGACGCGTGGGAGGGCGGCACGCGCAAGCGCCGTCTCGAGTGCCACGACGCGATCGGCGTCGGAGGCTGCTTGAGTCGCGGGCTCGCCGATGAGCTCGAGCGTTCGCGTGACGTGCGCCACGTACTGCATCCGCAGCTCCTCGGAACGCGCATCTGTCTTTAGGTAATACTCACGATCCGGGAGACCGAGACCGCCCTGATTCGCCGAGACAATCGTCTCCTTGACGTTTTTCGGGTCGGGCGCGGGCGTGATCGCGAATGGCGCGAGTCCATTGCGTCGCTCTGACGAAGCAAAGACACGAACGAGATCACCGCTGCTTTTGACGCGACCGATGGCGTCGAGTGTCGGCCTCAGCGGTTCGATCCCCCGCGCAGCGACCCCAACCGTGTCCATGCAGCTCGCGTAGAACGTTCCCACCTTCCACTGATTGGTTCCGGGCTTCACTGTCGCCGAGTGCACGGCGGCAGCATCGTCCTCGAGAATGCTGTGGACAACGGCTTCGTTGCGATCGCTGAGCATGCCGAAGCTACCGAGACTCGTTTTGCTGGCGGGGATCTTCGCCGTCCTGAGCCAGCCGCCGTTGGCGTAGTCGAAGAAATCGGAACAGGCCGAGCAGGTCGTGTCCATGTTTGCCCGGTCGATCGCTGTGGGGGACGTCGATTGCGCGCGCGCCGTGGCAATTGACGCGAATGCGCATGAGGAGCCGATCGCCACGATGAGTGACAGTCGCATCGTCTTCGCGGAAAGAGATAAGTAATGGCAGGTCATGAGCCTGCCAGCGGCAAAATTTGAGCAAGTGCATGTCGCTCGCGGTGGCTGCCGTGAGGGTAGCCAGTCTGGGGGTTTCGCCCCGCAGGACCGCACCACATAATTGAAACTACATCCCCAACGCACTGGCTGAGATCATGAACGACCGTACCACGATTCGCGACGATCTGATTTCGACCTTCGCTCAGCAGCGACAGATGCTGCTCAAGCATACGGCGGACGCCATCTGCGGCGAAACGTCGATGCCGTCGCAAAAGCGCGACGAGCGTGAGACGAAGTTGTCGGCGATCCTCGTATCGTCGCTCGAGGAATTGAAGGTCGCTGAAGAAGAGTTAGTGGAGCGGACGACGGCGCTTGCGCACCTGCGCGATGAGCTCGAGCAGCGCGTCCGAGGGGAACGCGATCTGTTCGAGCTCGCGCCAGCCTGTCTTCTTGTCACGGATGTCTATGGCGCCGTTATGGACGCAAATCGTGCGTGCGTGCGGCTGCTGAAGCGTGAGGACTGGGGATTGGAGCGTCAGCCGATCAGTCGATTCATCGCGCCCGACGAGCGGCGACGCTTTCGCGACGGGTTGTCGCGCGTGGTGGAGGCTGGTGGCGTCGGTGATTGGCGACTGGTGCTGCTTCGTCCAACCGATTCTCCGGTCACGGTGAGCGCCGCGATAAACGTGGTCAGTGATTCGAAGATGGCGAGCGGGCAACGGTTGCTGTGGTCGATCCGCGTCCTCGATGAATCGGACGCGGCGATCGTCGCCTAACGAGCGACTCTCGTTACCGCCATTTGGCCGGCGCAGTGAGGTGACGCGCCGTGGCGCCACTCTCGAGACTCGCGGCGGCGGTTGCCTGCTCCTCGAGACGGCGCGCTCGCGTGGTTAGCCGCGGCACTCGGCTCGCGATTACACGACCGAGCCGCGCCTGAACGAGCGGCGGCAGCACCAATCGGCGCTCCTTGCCGGCCCGGAGGTCTTCCGGGGAGACTCCGATCAGCAGTGCGAGCCGCTCGAGGGAGAGTCCATCGTCGGCCCGAAGCTCCTCGAGCAGGGCCGCCGCGCGATTGTTTTGCTGTACGGACGGCATTGGGTCACTCACAGCGAGAGGGAACGGAGTCAACTGCAAGACGCGTGCACGCGAGCCGCACGTACACGCTTCCCGGCGTGAGTGAATCAATACGCACGAGCGACGCTGAGCGCGAGTGCGCGAGTCGCGCCATGGCGTCGAGGACACGTGGCGACGTCGCGAGGACGTAGCGAGGCTGGTATCGATCGAGCAGCTGGCTGACGATAGAAATTTGTTCCGCTGGCGTGCGTTCGCGCGCGTATTCGGCGGCGGTGAACGACGTGATCGGTACGGCAAGGCGTCCCGTGTACAGATAGACTGCCGCTTCGACATCTGACGCAATGATGTCGCGCGGGTTCGTCGAGCGAGCCACCCACGCCAACTCCGGCAGCACGCGCCGGGCGTGATAGCGCGAGTTCGACGACCACCACGCGTTTTCGTAGCCGCGGACGTTGAAGGCGACGATCCCGGTACCGAGCGCCAGCGCAGCGAGTACGAGCGCTCCGCGCGACAGAGTTCCGTGCCTAACGACGGTCGCTTGCCAGGCGCTCGCGAGACCGGCGGCCGGGAACAGCATGCAGAGCGGCCAGATCCCCCAGACAAAGCGCAGCGGTGAGAAGGGCCAGACGATCACGATCGCGAGGTAGAAGGCGACGAACAGGGTCATGACGCGTGCGCGCCGCCAACAGCTCGCGACGCCGATCGATGCCAGCGCCAGATACACACCGCCGATCAGAACATCCAGCGACCAATGGATATCGGGCACGATCGATCGAACGATCGACATCCAGATGGTGGCGATGTTGTCGGGGATGGTCGCGACGAGCAGGTGCAGCCCCTCGGCTCGGAATCCGGAGACGAGCCAGGCCGAATACGACCCGTACGCGCCACGCACAAGAGGAGGCAGGGCGTCGTTGTGGGCCGCCACCCAAGCCAGCCACGGCACGTTCAGGACGAGCGTCGCCGCGACGAAGGCCGCCGCGTCGCGTCGTCGGCGCCTAACGACATACGCCACGGCGATGGCGGCGACCAGCGCGATGCCATGCGTTCGGACGAGCGTCAGCGCACCAGCAGCCGCTCCGAGCAGCAGCGGCGAACGAACACTCGAGCCGTTCACGGGGTCGAAGTTCGTCTCGCGTTCGGCCCATGATAGGAGCGGCAGGAGTATGGCGAGAAAGAGCGACTCCGACATGATCGAGCTGCTGAGCAGGAGCGACGGAATGCTCGCGGTCCCGGCCAGCGCCGCCGCGACCGCCAATCCCGATGGCAGCACGAGCGTGCGATGAGCAAATCGATACGTGGTGAGCGCAACGATCGCGAGCAGTATCGCGTTCGCAAATTTGAGGAGGGCGACGTTCTCTGGAAATGCCGGCGAAATCCGCCACAGCAGCGCGAGGAAGGCGGGATAGCCCGGCGGGAAGTGCGTGGCGAGCGGCGCGCCGGGCAAGTTTAGAAAACGATAACCCTGCCCTGTCGCGAGCGCTTTCGCGAGGACCACGTACTGCGCGTCGTCGTAGAAGACACCGATCGGGAGCGGATCGACGGCGTGCACGGCCGCGACGAGCGCGAGCGCACTCACGAGCCACGGCAGCCACGACTGCACGCGCTCGGCGAGAATGACGCCGCGTGGGGCGGACCGGCTGACAACGGACGTGGTTGGCGCTGCTGAAACGCTCACTCGGCTCGTGGGAAGAGAGGGCAGTCGAGAGACGAGTCGGCGAGAGTCACCGCAACGGCGCTCCTCTTGACGCCGTCGTTCGCGCGCACTACACTGACGAACAACTGAAGGTCTCGTGGTCATTTGCCGCCTATTGCCGCCACGCTAAACAAGGTGCTAAAACGCGACGCGCCCGGCGGCTTTCCCGCCCGGGCGATTTTGTTTTTCAATCGAGGTCTTCGCCTATGTCCGTCACACTGCATCTGCCGACTGTTCTCGCGAAACTTGCCGATGGCCGCGTCCTCGACGCCGATGGCGGGACCGTCGGCGCCATCGTCGCCGACGTCGCGACGCGATTCCCGGCGCTCGCGCCACGCCTGCGCGATGACGCCGGCAATCCATACCCATTCGTCACGTTCTACCTCAACGACGAAGACATTCGCTTTCACGGTGGCTTCGAGGCCGCGGTTCAGGACGGCGATGAGCTGACCGTCGTGCCGGCCATCGCCGGAGGATGATTGCATGCCACACGTCAACGGTGGCGACCAGCTGACCAACGAAGAGGTGCTGCGGTACAGCCGGCACCTCATTCTGCCCGACGTCGGCGTCGATGGTCAGAGAAAGCTCAAGGCCGGTCGTATTCTGCTCATCGGTGCGGGCGGCCTCGGCTCGCCGCTCGCGCTGTATCTCGCCGCGGCCGGCGTCGGCACGTTGGGTCTCGTCGATTTCGACGTCGTCGACGTTTCGAATCTTCAGCGGCAGGTGTTGCACGGCACGAAGGACGTTGGCCGTTCGAAGCTCGAGTCGGCGATCGACCGCATCGGCGACGTGAACCCGCACGTGCACGTCGAGCCGTACGAGACACGTCTCACCGCGGAAAACGCGCTCGACATCATTCGCGACTATGACGTTGTGATCGACGGCACGGACAACTTCGCCACGCGCTACCTAACGAACGACGCCTGCGTTCTCCTCGGAAAGCCTAACGTGTATGGATCGATCTTCCGCTTCGAGGGACAGGCGTCCGTCTTTGCCCTCGAGGAGGGACCGTGCTATCGGTGTCTCTTTCCCGAGCCACCGCCCCCCGGTCTCGTTCCAAGCTGCGCCGAGGGCGGCGTCCTCGGGGTGCTCCCGGGTTTGGTGGGAACGATCCAGGCGACGGAAGGGATCAAGCTCATTCTCGGTGTCGGTGAGCCGCTCGTCGGGCGGCTGCTTCTGGTCGACGCGTTGAGCATGAAATTCCGAACCGTTAGGCTTCGCAAAGACCCAGATTGCCCAGCTTGCGGAACGCACGAGATCACGGAGTTGATCGATTACGATCAATTCTGTGGCGTCACGCCGGAGGCGACCGTGGCGAACACGAACCAGATTCCCGAGATCACGCCGGCGGAGTTGGCCGAGCGTCTGCGTCGCGGCGACGACATCGATCTGATCGACGTGCGCGAGCCGCACGAGTTGAACATCGCGCGCATTCCCAATGTGCGGCTCATTCCACTCGGTTCGCTCGCCGAGGCACTGCCGACGTTGGATAGCTCACGCGAGGCGGTGGTGATTTGCCGCACCGGTGCGCGCAGCGGTCGCGCGGTGCAGCAACTACGCGCGGCGGGTTTTCGTCGCGTGTGGAATCTCGCAGGCGGGATTCATCGGTGGGCGGATGAGGTGGATCCGTCCTTACCGAAGTATTGAACCGACACTGTCATCCTGAGCGAAGCGAAGGATCTAGCTTTCGACAGAAGCCATGACATCGATCCAACACTCTAGTCTGCGCGTGCTCCCGCAACGCTGCCGGGTCTGCGGGGTGGAACAGGAAGGCGCGGCGGTCGCTGTGTGCGAACACTGCCTCGGCCCACTCGAGCCCCTCTATCCCGTCGAGCGCGAGCTGCCGGACCGTGCAACGATCGCGAGTCGGCCGCCATCGCTCTGGCGCTACCGAGAGTGGTTGCCTTTCGAAGGAGACCCGGTGCTGTCGCTCGACACCGGATTCACGCCGCTCGTCGACGCGCCGCGACTCGCCGAGCGGCTCGGCGTTGCACGCGCGTGGGTCAAGAACGACAGCGTCTCGCACCCGAGCTTGTCGTTCAAGGATCGCGTTGTCGCTACGGCGATCAACGCCGCGCACGCATTCGGCCTAACGACGATCGGGTGTGCGTCGACCGGAAATCTGGCGAACGCGGTCGCGGCACATGCGGCCCGTGCCGGCATGGCGGCTTGGGTGTTCATTCCCGAGGATCTGGAGATCGGCAAAATCATCGGCACGGCGATCTACGGGCCGAATCTCGTTCGCGTGCGCGGGCACTACGACGACGTCAACCGACTGTGCACGCAAGTCGCCGATCGGTTTGGCTGGGGTATCGTCAACGTGAATTTGCGGGGCTATTACGGCGAGGGCTCCAAGACGATCGCGTTCGAGATCGCCGAGCAGCTTGGCTGGCGTTTGCCGACGGCGGTCGTCGCGCCAATGGCGGGCGGCTCGGTCGTCACGAAGTTGCGCAAAGGTTTCGGTGAAGTATTGGCCGCGGAACTGGTCAGCGGAACGCCGCCGCGTCTCTTCGGCGCGCAGGCCGAAGGGTGCGCCCCGATCGTCAGGCTTTTCGATCGCGGTGACGATCGTATCATTCCCGAAGTGCCCAACACCATCGCCCGCTCGATCGCGATTGGCAATCCCGCGGACGGCACCTTCGCCGTCAAGGCGATGCGCGAGAGCCGTGGCGCGGCACAGGCGGTGAGCGATGAGGCGCTCGTCGCCGGCATGCGTCTGCTCGCCGAGACCACGGGTATCTTCACTGAGACGGCGGGCGGCGTCACGGTCGCCGCGGCGCTCGAGCTCGCGAAGCGGGGACATCTTCGTGTCGATGACGAGGTCGTACTGTGCATAACGGGAAACGGCCTGAAGACAACCGAGGCGGTGCGCGATGTTCTTCCCGAAGCGCCGGTGATCGCGCCGAAGGTGCGCGAAGTCGCGGCGCTGGTCGCCGAGCGTGGGGCGTAGAAGGCAGAGGGCAGAGGCGGACGCGTTGAGAGTAGTGGTTCGGTTTCTGGCATATCAATTGGCGTCGTGGGTCGCGATCGGCGTCGTCGTTAGCGGACTGAGTTGGGCCGCACCGGTCGTCGTCGCAGTCGCTGCATTGTACACGACAGTTCCGCTACTCGCCTTCGTGCGGTGGCGGGGCTGGCCGTTCTATCCGAGCGCGCTCTTCCGCGTCGCGGTCGTGCGGGTCCTGCTATATACGCAGCTCCTTTTGCCGTTCGTCGCGGGCGCGGCGATTCTAGGAATCCTCATCGGCCTGCCCTTCGGGTCGTCGATGTTTTTTGGGCGTCTCTTCTCTGGTGCGGTGTTGCTCACGGGCGCCGTGCTTCTCCTCGCCGGCTATGTCGGCTCCCGTCTGCTTGTCGTGCGCGAAGTCGAAGCGCGTGTGCGCGACCTCCCGCCATCGTTCGATGGACTGCGGATCGCGCAGATCTCCGATCTGCACGTCGGCCCACAAACGTCGAAGCGATTTCTCTCGCACGTTGCGGAGACGGTTGCGCGAATTGCGCCCGACATCATCGCGGTGACGGGCGATGTCGTCGACGATAGAGCCGAAGACGTCCCGTGGTACGCGGCCGCCTTCGCGCGGCTTCGCGCGCCACTTGGCGTTTATCTCATTCCCGGGAATCACGACATCTACGCGGGCTGGGACGCGGTATCGCGGTCGCTCAGCGCAACGACGGACGCGACGATACTCGTCAACGATTCCCGTGTCGTCGAGCGGGCGGGGTCGCGCCTTGCCATCGTCGGCACGGGCGACCCCGCGGCGCGGGCGCGCTGGAGCGCACAGCCTAACGACGCTGCCGCGCCCGACGTCGAACGCGCGCTCGCGGAGGTTCCGGCAGCGACGACGGTCATTGCCTTTGCGCACAATCCCGCGCTCTGGCCCGGCCTCGCCGAACGCGGCGTCGCACTCACCCTGAGTGGCCACACGCACTGGGGCCAATTCGCCTTTCCTCGGCTCGGCTGGAGTCTCGCCTCACCGTTTCTCGAGCACGCGATGGGCGCCCACCGTGCTGGTGATGCGTTGTTGTACATCAATCCTGGGACGGGCTATTGGGGCATCCCATTCAGGCTTGGCGCGTTTCCCGAGATAACGGTGGTAACGCTGCGCCGAGCCGACGAAGCAGCGCTGTCCGTCGGGAAGTCTCGGTTGGCAGCCTGAGGGCGGAACTGCGGTAAGAGTTCGTCGGTTCGCTCTTGTTGCCGTTTCCACCTGGAGTTCCTTCCTCTATGATTCCCGCATGACTTTCCCTCGTATCCTCGCGGTGGTCTTCTTCGCCGCGCCTTCGCTTTCAGCCCAGCAGCCGCAATCTCGCCCGGCCGCCGACCCCTATATGGCGCGCGCCATCAAGGTTCTCACCGAGCAGCCGATCATCGACGGGCACAACGATTTGCCCTGGCGGATTCGTGAGGACAAGAACCATCCGATGGACGTCGAGGCGTATGACCTGCGACGTCATACGCCGGGGATGACCGATCTCGCGCGCCTCAAGGCCGGCCACGTCGGCGGACAGTTCTGGTCCGTCTACATCCCGGGGGAGCGCACGGATGGCGTGTACAGGCCTAACGGGAACGTCTCGAGCCAGCCTGGATATGCGCGCGTGCAGCTCGAGCAGATCGACATCGCGCGACGCGTCGTCGCGCGGTACCCGGAGCTCCAGTGGGCCACGACGGCGGATTCCGTCCGTAGTGCGATCGCGCACGGCAAGCTCGGGTCGATGCTCGGAGTCGAAGGCGGACACGCCATCGAGAACTCGCTCGACCTGCTTCGCGCGTACTACGCGCTCGGTGCGCGCTACATGACGCTCACGCACAATGTCACACTCGACTGGGCGGACGCAGCGCTCGATTCGGCCACGCACGGCGGCCTCACGCCGTTCGGGAAGGAAGTCGTGCGCGAGATGAATCGACTCGGCATGCTCGTCGACCTCTCGCATGTGTCGCCCGGAACGATGAGCTCCGCGCTCGACGTCACCGTCGCCCCAGTGATTTTCTCGCACTCCGCTGCCCGCGCGCTCGTCGACCATCCGCGGAACGTGCCCGATTCGATTCTCGCGCGCGTGCCGAAGAACGGCGGCGTCGTGATGGTCCCATTCGTCACGAGCTTCGTCTCGAAAGCCGTCTACGCCGACGACAATCAGCTCGCGGCAATCAGCGCCGACGCGACGCGCCGTCACCAGGGAGACACCGCGGCCATTCGCTCCGAGATCGCGACCTGGCGCGCGGCGCATCCGCGACCCACGGCGTCGGTCGCCGACGTCGCGAATGCGATCGAGCACGTTCGGCAGGTCGCCGGCGTGGATCACGTCGGCATCGGTAGCGATTTCGACGGCATCGAGGAAACCGTTGTCGGGCTCGAGGACGTCTCGAAATATCCAGCGGTCTTCGCGGAGCTCGTCCGCCGCGGCTGGAGCGACACCGACCTCAAGAAGCTCGCGGGCGGGAACGTCCTCCGCGTCCTCGCACAGGCCGAGCAAGTCGCGAAGCGCTTGCAGCGCGAGCGTCCACCATCCATCGCAACGATCGAGCAGCTCGACGGCGCAGCGCGCACCGCGACGCCGTGATTGTTTGCTGAACTACTGCGGCGGCTTTACGTCGGCGAGCGCACGCCTGACGAGGCGTACGGGAATTCCAGCCGCCGTCGCTTCGGCCTCGAGCTCGCGGACGGTGTAGACCGTCGGCGTGGAAGCCATGCGCTCGCTGAGCTCTCGAGCCGCGGTCGACTGCATCGCCGCCGCCCGCTCCAGGGCGAGCGCCGCCTCGCGCGGCGAAACGCTGCGCGCGTCGAATTCCCCAGTGCGCGTCAGCGCCGGCTCGGAGATACGCAGCGCCTTCTCGAGCGCGTCGGCAAGCGATTCGCCCGTCGGATAGCGCGCGTCTCGATTCTTCTCGAGACACCGGTCGATCACCGCGGCAATCGGTTCGGGGACGCGCGGCGCGACGGACGCGAGCGAAGGCGCAGGAGTGTTGAGGTGCGCGTACAGGATTGCCGACACGCTCGGGGCGGCAAACGGTAAGCGTCCACTCAACAAGAGAAATCCGACGATCCCGAGTGCATAGAGATCGCTGCGCCCATCGAGCGACTCGCCATCGATCTGCTCCGGACTCATGTAGCTCGCCGTCCCGACGATGAGTCCATCTTGCGTCAGGGTCGGGCCGAACTCGACGCGGGCGATACCAAAGTCGGTCACGATCGCTCGACCCGAGCCATGCTCGATCATGATGTTCTCGGGCTTCACGTCACGGTGCACGACGCCACGCGCATGAGCATACGCTAACGCCCAGGCGACTTCCCGGAGAAAGCGCACCGCGTCCGCCGCCGGCAGCGGACCCTGCGCGCTCACCCGCTCGGCGAGGTTCTCGCCCTCGATAAAGGGCATTGCGAAGAACGGATGCCCGGCGAGCTCGTCGGCGCGAAAAACGGCGACGATATTCGGATGCGAGAGCCGGCCGGCAGTGCGCGCCTCGCGCAGAAACAGCTCGCGCAGCTCGGACTCGGCGGCGAGATGCGGCGGGAGCACTTTGATCGCGACGAAGCGATCGAGCCGGACGTCGCGAGCGAGAAAGACTGCCCCCATTCCGCCACGGCCGAGCTCTCGCTCCACCGCATACTGCGATGCGAGCGCCGTCCACAGCTCGCTGAACTCCGAGCCGATAGTGGTGTGCGAGAGCGAAGAGTGCGGTGAAATGGGTGTCGACGTCATGCAGCTGCACCGAATGTAATCGCGGCTTTCCGCGCGATGTCACCGGAGGCGCGGGCGATACGCAACCGTGAATGGAACCGTTACGCAGCGGTGACGCAACTCCGCTCGCGCGGCCGCCGGCGGCCGGCCATACCTCATGTCATCGCCAACCCGTTGCCTCCCAATGCGCTCACGTCTTCTGGTCGTTCCTATCGCGCTTTTCGCAGGATCGTCACCGATCATCGCCCAACGCACCCTGCCCAACGAGAAACCCGCACTCGTCGTGTTGATCGCCGTCGATCAGATGCGTCCGGATTACTTCGCGCGCTTTCACGATCAGTTTCACGGCGGCTTCCGGCTCATACGCGACAGCTCGGCGTTCTTTCCGAACGCGCATCAGGAGCATGCGATGACGGAGACCGCACCCGGGCATTCAGCGATGCTCTCGGGACGCGAGCCGGTGCACACCGGCATCTTCTCGAACGACCGCGGCGTACCCGACCCGACGTTTCCACTCATCGACGCTCCCGGCGTCGTCGGCGCTTCGCCGAGGCGATTTGTCGGCACGACGCTGTTCGATTGGATGCGCAAATCGGATTCGTCGACGCGCGTGCTGAGCGTGTCGCGCAAAGATCGCGGCGCGATACTCCCCGTCGGTCGCGCCCATGCGGACGTGTACTGGTTCGCGGCGGGACGGTTCACGACGAGCCAGTACTATGCGATGACGCTGCCGGCGTGGGTACGCAGCTTCGACGACAACCTTCGCGGCGACGCACTGCCACGACGATGGACGCTGCTGCTTCCGGATTCGGCGTACGCCGAGCCGGACTCGATGCCGTGGGAGCACGACGGAGGCGATTTCACCTTTCCGCATTCGTTTCCCGATGATCCCGTCGAGCGATTGCGCAAGCTGGAAGAATCGCCCTGGATGGATTCGCTCACCCTGGCCTTCGCGCTTCGTGGTGCAAATGCGCTCTCGCTCGGGCGTCGGGGCAGCACTGATCTCCTGTCCATCTCGCTCTCGACGACGGACAAGATTGGCCACACCTACGGTCCCGACTCGCGCGAGATGCACGATCACCTTCTTCGCCTCGACGGTTGGGTCGGTACGTTCCTCGATTCGTTGGGCAAGCTGGTACCGCGCCAACGGACGCTGATCGTGCTCACTTCGGACCATGGCATGACATCGTTTCCGGAATACGTCGCCGCCGTGCGGCATCAATCAGCTGGGCGCATGAGTCTTGGCGCGCGGACGCAACGCACGGTGGCCGATCTCAAGGCGCGCTACGGTACGTCGTTCGACTTTGCGTTCGATAACGGAATCCTCACGGCCGACGTTGCGGCGATGCGGGCGCGTGGCGTGAACGTCGACAGCCTAACGAAGGTGTTTGTCTCCGCGGCGAAGTCACTGCCGGGCGTCGCGCAGGTGTACACTCCGTCGGAGCTGGCTGCCGAACCAGCCAGCGACGCCGACGCCAATCGCTGGAAACGCAATCTTCCGCCGGAGATCGGGTGGCTGATCGTCACCGTCGCGAAGCCCAATTTCGTTTTCTCGGACAAGTTGAGCGGCGAGCATGGGACGATGCAGCCGGAAACAGTCGGCATTCCGATCGCCTTCGTGGGCCCAGGCATCCACCGCGGCACCTACGCGCGGGTGGTCAGGTCAGTCGACATCGCGCCAACGTTGGCTACGCTCCTCGGCGTCTCGCCCATGGAGGCGCTGGACGGCAAGCCCATTCCCGAGGTGCTCCAGGGCGGTGCGCCGAATCCATAGTCGCGATGGGGCACGAGTCTGTCGATTTTCGTCGTGCTCGTTCGACTTATGAACGAGCACTTGCGAGAGGAGACAATGAACTGCGTAGCAGACAGGACCATATTGCGAATCGAGCGTCAGAGCGAGACTGCGCCTGGGGCGGAATCGACCGTCGTCGCGCTGATCGATTCGTCATACGATCGGCTGACGAGCGATAACGCCTGCGTCTTGTTGATCGACCATCAGATCGGGCCGCTCTGGGAGCTCGAGTTCGGCGAGGCGCGGCGACGCGTCGTCGAGCTGGCAAACACCGCGCGACGATTTCGTCTGCCGACGATCATCACCGCGATCGGAATCGAGACACTCGGCCCAGTGATTCCCGAGCTGACTGCTGCCCTCGGGGAGGCACCGCATGTCGCGCGCAGAGCGGTGAATCCCTGGGATGACTCGCGAATTCGCGGCGGGATCGAGAGCACCCGGCGAAAGAAGCTCATCGTCGCCGGTAGCGCCGCCGATGTCGGCGTCACGTTATGCGCGAAATCAGCGATAGCCGCTGATTATGAGGTCTACGTGCCTATCGACGCATCGGCGCACTTCAGCCATGCGACGTCGAGTTGGCTGTCGCGCGCGGGCGCGATCGTCACGACTGTTACGCTCGTGAGCAATGAGCTCGAAGGCCCTCGCGCGCGGCGTTTCTCGTCATCCTGATATCACGAACCTGCAACGGCTCGCTTGCGGAGCACGGCGCGCGCCGGAGCGGCCTCGTGTCGGCCAACTTTGATCGGAAGGACGATGAGATCATAGTCTCCGGCGCTCACCGCGCCCAACGACAAGCCCTCCACAATGGGAATGCCCTTGCCGAGCAGAATCTGATGAGTGCGTGGCGCCTTTGCGCCAAATTGCTCCGCGGAGAGGTAGTCGATGCCGACCAATTGCACACCAGCGTCCGCGAGGATCTGCGCCGCGTCAGGCGCGATATACGCGAAGTCACGATGGAACGTGGGTTGAGTGAGCCAGCCGTGGATCGAGCTTCGCGTTCGGAAGAGAACCCGCGGCGCGCCCTTCCAATCGTGTCGCGCGAGCTCGGCGGCGTCGATCGCTTGCACACCGTCGGCGATGTCGATGACGCGGGCTGGTCCGATCAGCCGATCGATAGCGACGCGATCGATCGATGCGCCATCGCGAATGAAGTGCATCGGCGCATCGATATGCGTGCCGCTATGGGCGCCGAGCGTGTACGTGGAAACAGTGACGAAGTCCCCTTTGCGCATGTCGCGAACGAAGTCGAAGCGCATCCCTGGGTCGCCCTCGTAGACGGGCGTCGTCGCCGGATCGAGTGTGACGCTCACATCGACCCATTCCGAAGGCGCCGCGCCTAACGAGATACGATGGCCGTAGGCGACGGATGCCAACGCGATCGCAGCGACGCCGAACACATAGACTCTCACGGTGATTCTCCTGGAATTCAGAGTGCGAGACTCAGCAACAGCGTGAAGATCAGGCCGGCCACGCCGATGATCGTTTCGGCAACGGTCCAGGTCTTGAGTGTTTGTAGCACCGTCATATCGAAGAATTCCTTGATGAGCCAGAAGCCGGCGTCGTTCACGTGCGACAGCATCAGCGACCCGGCGCCGGTCGCGAGCACGAGCAGTTCCGCGTGCGCGCCCGACGCGGCGGCAATCGGCGCGACGATCCCGGAGGCCGTCGTCATTGCGACGGTCGCCGAGCCGGTGGCGACGCGAATGAGCGTGGCGATCACCCAGGCGAGGAGGATGGGTGACGCATGCGACACGCGTGCGAGCTCGGCGACGGCGCGCCCGACGCCGCTCGAGACGAGCACTTGATTGAAACCGGCGCCGGCGCCGATGACGAGGAGAATCGTCGCCGTCGGTCCGAGGCAGTCGCTGCAGAACTTCAGAACTTGCTCACGTGTGAAATGCCGTTTGCGCGCGAGCGACCAGAAGGAAAACAGGAGTGCCAGAAGCAACGAGACGATCGGGTTGCCGACAAAATGCAGCGTCGATCGGAGCGAGCTGTCCGGCGGGAGCCAGCTGTCGGCGGCGGTCGCGAGCAGCATGAGGATCACGGGAACGAGCACCGTGAAGAGCGAGGTCGCGAAGCCAGGAAGGGGCAACGTCGCGTCGCCGGCGCTGACATCGCGCTCCGACAGCTGAATCGCCATCGGATTGTCCGCCGGCAGCGCGACGCGTTGTGCGACCCAGGCGCCGAAGATCGGTCCCGCCAGCGCCGCGGTCGGGAGTCCAACGATCAAGCCGTATAGAATCGTGCGCCCCACATCGGCGTTGAACGCGCTCACAGCGAGCATCGCCGCCGGATGAGGCGGTAACATCCCGTGGACCACCGACAACCCTGCGACCAGTGGAATGCCGAGCTTCACGAGTGAGAGGCCGGTACGGCGCGCGATCGTGAACACCAGCGGGATCAGAAGTACGAAGCCGACCTGAAAGAAGACTGGAATGCCGAGGATGAACGCGACGATCATCAGTGCCCAGTGTACCCGCTGCTCGCCGAAGCGACCGATGAGCGTCGTCGCGATGCGCGCCGCGGCGCCCGACTCGGCCATCACCTTGCCAAGCATCGTCCCGATACCGACGACGATCGCGATGAAGCCTAACGCCGTTCCAACGCCGTCCTGGAACGCTTTCAGCGTACCGGTGAGCGGCATCCCCGCGACAGCGCCCATCGCGAGCGAGACGGTAGTGAGCGCGATCAGCGGGTGCAGCTTGAATCGCGCGATCAGCACGATGAGCACCACCACCGCGCCGAGGGCATACAGGAGAAGGCGAGCGTCGCTCGTCATCGGCGACGTGAGTCTGTCGACCGAAGCCTCACCGAGTCACGCCGAATCTGAAGACCGTCCGCGACCGGTACGTGCTTCCCGGCCGCAACACGGTCGAGGGGAAGTTGGGGTGATTCGGCGAATCCGGGAAATGCTGGGTCTCCAGCACCAGCCCGGTGCGGTGGCCGTACGCATGTCCGCTTTTTCCGATGAGCGTGCCGTCGAGAAAGTTGCCGGTGTAGAACTGCATTCCCGGCTCCGTCGTGCTGACGTCGAGCGTGCGTCCACTCGCCGGATCGACGACGCGTGCCGCATGCGTCAGCCCGGTGTCCTTGCGGTCGAGCACGAAGTTGTGGTCGTAGCCGCGGCCGAAACGGAGCTGCTCGTTGGGCGCATCGATGCGCGCGCCAACCGGTGTGGGCGTGCGGAAGTCGAAGGGAGTCCCCGCAACCGGCGTGATCTCGCCGGTCGGGATCAGTGTCGAATCCACAGGCGTGAACGCCGACGCATCGATCTGCACGACGTGATCGAGGATGTCGCCCTGACCCTCGCCGTGGAGGTTCCAATACGAGTGCTGGGTGAGATTGAGAATGGTCGGCTCGTCCGTGGTCGCCTCGTAATCGACCTCGAGCTCGTCGTGGGTGTTGAGCGTATAGGTAACGTGCACCCGTAGCGTGCCGGGATAATTCTCCTCGCCGTCGGGGCTCGTATACCGCAGGCTCACGCCAGCGGCGCTGTCATTCGAGAACGACTCGGCGTTCCAGAGGGCCTTGTCGAAGCCGCGCCGACCGCCGTGCAAGCTGTTCGGTCCATTGTTGAGCGCGAGGTGATACGTCTTGCCGTCGAGCGTGAATCGTCCGTGCGCGATGCGATTCGCGTAGCGTCCCACGACTGCGCCGAAGTACGGGTGCTCACGGACGTACCCGTCGAGACCGTCGAAGCCGAGCACGATGTCGTCGCGGCGACCGGCGCGATCCGGAGTGCGCACGACGGTGATGATCGCGCCAAAGGTCATCACGTGGACCTCGATGCCGTGCGCGTTCGTGAGCGTATAGACGTCCACGGCGCGTCCGTCCGACAATCTTCCGAACGGCGCACGCGTCACCGTCACGGGCGACGGAGTTTCACTGCGTTGATGCACGGTGCACCCAGCGAGGGACAGAGTGGCGAGAGCAGCACGGATCGAAGAGGAGCGGAGTGATCGCATCGGCTATCGGCGGAGAACGAACAGTATGGTCGGGTCGATCGGGTAGCGTCCGAAGTTCGCGCCGTATATGGCGAGCCCTCCGGGGAGCGCCGAGTCGACGGAGAGCCTAACGATGATTGCACCACTACGGGCCGCGTCGGCGAGTGCGTCCCCGGGAATGGAGACGCGAAGGAGCTGGCCGTACGAACCCGCCTCGTACAGATGGCGGTCGAGCGGCTGTGCGTGCCAGCTCAGGATGCCGCGCGAGTCGGCAGGATCGTCCGCGAGCTCGAATCGGGCGCCAGGCCGGCCATTCACCGTCACGCGTACCGCACTCGGAAACGGCGTCGTGCCGGTCATCGGATAGCTGTTCGGATTGCGACTCGGATCATGGAAGCCGCCGCCGCGCATGTAATCGTCGTTGCTCGAGGCGGTGGTGTCACGATCCTTTCCATTGAGGCGCTTCGATGACGCCTCGACGAGGAACGTCGCGCTCGCGACCTGATTGAGCGCGAGCTCTGCCGGCCAGGGAAGGCGATACTCGAAGTAGCCACTACCTGCGCCGTCGACCTTGAGGCCGCCGAGCACCTGCCATTGCTTGAGGGACCAGTGTGCATCGCTCACCGAGGCAGCCGGTACGCGGGCGAGGCGCACGCGCCGGCCATCCTCGAGCGTCGCCGACGTCGGCGGCTCGCCCTCGACGACGAATGTCGTGAAGTTCCGATTCAGGACGGTGCCACTCGCGTCCTCGAGCCGCACGGCCAACACCAAAACGGCCGGCTCGTTAGGCATGACCACGGGAAGCGGGTCGAGCGACGTCGACATCCATGGCCGATACGCGACGCGTCTAATGATCGTCGCGTATCTTCGCTGCTCGCCAAGCGCGTTCCAGCCGGTGAGCTCGGCACGAAGAGTCAGCGAATCACCGTACGCCGAACTACCGGTGAGGAAGGACGCGTAGAGCGGAACGTCGACGTGCTCACCAGGCTTCGACGCGCGGCTCAGTGAGGAGTCGCCGACGGCGAGATACATCGGTGAATGGAGATCGCGCAGCGACATCCCTTCCACGATCTGGCCGAAGCCGGTCTCCTTCGGCGAGCGATCGAAGCGCCAGTAGCCGTTCCACTCGTTGATGACGTCGTGATGCTCCGTGTAGAGCCAGCCCGCGAGCTTGGGATGGCGCCGAAAGGCGTCGATCGCGCGGTGATAGTCCCAACTCCAATCCACATCGCCCGTACTGCCCTCGTATCCCCACACGTTGCCGAACTCGGAGTTGAGCATCGGCTGATGCCCTTCGCGCCAGCCCGGCTCGAAGTTCCACGTCGAGCCGGGAAACGTGCTGTCGCTGACAACGTCCAGATGGTGCGCCCATTCCCAGCCGGGCAGATACTCGTGCCAGGAGTCGAGGTCGGTCGCCGTGTGCCCTCGATGACAGCAGACCGAGTTGTCCTCGACGAGCCGCGTTGGATCGAGTGATTTCGCGAGCGCGTACACGGTCGCCACCTTGCGCTTCGCCTCGGGAAGGTAGCGCTCACGACCCTCGACCTGAGTCGTTAGGCCCCAGGTCTCGTTGAACATCACCCACGCAAAGACCGCGGGATGATTGTAGTCGCGGTCGATCATGCCCCGGAGCGCAACCTCGTGCTCGTGGAAGGCGGCGGAATCGGGCGGGCCCCACCAGTTCGGGACGTCGGCCATGATGAGAACGCCGAGCTTGTCTGCCCAGTACAGTTTGCGCGGCGCTTCGATCTTGATGTGCTCTCGCAGTCCGTTGAGGCCAATGCGGCGCGCACGGAGAATCTCGTCGCGCAAGACGCTATCGGTCGGGAAGGTGTAGTACCCGCGCGGGTGATACGCCTGATCGAGCGCGAGCTGGAGATAGACGGGTGTCCCGTTGATCGCGACGTACGGATAGGTCGTGCCGGGCAGATCGACGACGCTGATCGTGCGCATGCCGAAGTAGGTCTGCACTCGATCCGCTACGACGCCCGTGCCCTCGACGCTGGCCGTCACGTCGTGCAGGAACGGATCCTCGAGCGACCAGCGGTGCGCGTTAGGCAGCGGCACGTCGACGTGGATATTCGTGGCACCGCGCGGGATGCGTTGCGTCACGACCGGCTGGCCGTCGCGATTCGTAAACGTCAAACGCAGCGTGAGATCGCTCGGCGCCGGGTCGAGAAGCCGTGCATCGACGCCGACGCCGGAGAGATCGGAGCGCGGTGAGAAGTGTACGGCGTCGAGCGGGTCGCTGCCACGCGCCTCGAGATACACGGTCTGCCACATGCCGTGCGCCTGGCCGTAGCCCTGCTTGCCTTCGAGCTTGAACGGATGCGGGGTGTCGTCGACGCGAACCACGACGCGCTGCGACTCGCCGACACGCGGTTGTTTCAGCTCGAACGAGAATGGCGTGTAACCGCCCTGGTGCTCGCCAACCTCTCGTCCGTCGACCCAGACCGTCGTTCGCCAATCGGAGGCGCCGAAGACGATGAACACGCGCCGGCCGCGCCACGTCTCCGGAACGCGGATCCCTCGGGCGTACCATCCGATATTGGCGCTGTCGGGGATACCGGAAAGCGGCGCGCCCCACGAGAACGGGACGAGAATCTCGTGTCCGGCTGGCACGTTGCCGTTAGGCCACCCGGCGCGCACACCATCGTCTTTCGCGTCGAACGCGAAGCGCCAGCGCCCGTTGAGATTCACCCACTCCGCGCGCTCGAAATCCGGCCGTGGGTGTTCCGGAAGCGGAATGGTGTCGCCGCGCGGCGGCTGCGCGGAAAGCGAGCCGGCGATCAGCGTTAGGCAGCACCAGAGGACTCGGTTTGTGTGACGCACCACGACAACTTATTACATCCGGTGATCGCGTCCAAACGGATCGCCAAGCAGCGACTCCGTGTGCAGAGCACAGAGCCACTGGCCACCCCGGTGAACCCACGTCGACGCGTCGGCCGCCTCGAGGGTGAGCGGCTTTCCGTCCACCGTCAGCTTCTCCGTCACCTTGTAGGCGATGATCGCCACGCCGCCACTCGGAAAGCTCACGTTAGGCTTCGCGAAGCTGAACTCGCGCAGTGTCCAGGATGGCGACTCCATCATCTTTTCGAATGTGGCGCGATCGACGGCGCCATGCCCCTGGGCACCCGTCACGATGCACGGTTCGTCGATGAGGCTCGACGCGGCCTTCGCGTCGCCGTCGCGAATGGCACTCCAGAATCTGGTCTCGAGGTCGACGATCTCCTGCTCGAGTGTGGCATTGGACATTGTGGCCGGGGTTGAAGTCGTTGGATTTCGCCTAACGCGGTGCGCGCAGCATCAGGCCGTCCAGCGCGTGCTGTAAGCCTGCTGCAAGTTGCGGGTCCGCCGCAATGCCTGTCGCGTCGAGGCCCGACCGGCGATCGGAAGGCTCGGGCTTGCTGTCCCTACGAGCAACGCCCCATCTCGCGGACTTCCACAAATGGTCAGTAGGCGAATGGCCGCCTCCATCAAAACAGCAAGAATGTTCAAGACTGGAGCACCGATCCGTTCAAGACCGCGGCGGCCGATGCCCGCACCTTTCTCGGGTCAAACCAACGCATGGAGAAAAGGTGCGCTCGCTCAAATCGATCATCACTCGCGCTGCCGTCGTGGAACTCATAATCGCGGTGTCAACCCTCGCGGGCTGCAGCAGCGACCGCGTGAGCGCGCCGCAGCCGATCGTCACGCCGCCGTCAACGACGGTCGACGTGGCATTTTGCGCCGGTCTCGAACCGAGCTGGGTTGCCTTCCAGGACGGCAATGGCGCGTGGACGCAGGCAGTAGCCGTCGTCGCCGGTCGGAGGCTGACCTTCAGCCACGCATTCGCCGCCGATCACGGCGCGATCGCGACGGTGCGCGTCCTCGGCAACGGCCTCACGTCGATCGCCGTCCAGTACGGTGTGGCGGCGGAGCTCTCGCTCGTCGGCGACACGACGCCCAGTCATTGCAGCTTGGCCGCGCCGCAGACGTTGTTAGGATCGGTCGCCGGTATCGACACCAACGAGGTCGCGACGATCAACGCCGGGTTCGGCACGCGCGATCTGGTGGCGCTCGGCGAGGGCAGCAACACCTTCGCGCTCCCGTCACTCATCGCCGGGCCACAGGACATCCTCGCGACGCGGATATCGCGCGTCGACGGAACCAACGTGCTGACACGCGTCATCCTTCGTCACACGCCGGAGCTGGCCGACAGTACGACGTTGCCCGTGATCGACTTCAACTCCGCCGAAGCGTTCGCTCCGGTCGTGGCACATGCGACGATCAACGGTCTTGGACCCGAGGGCGCGCAGTCGCGAACACGACTGCGCACGGCGTTGAGCCAGAGTCAGCTCTCCTTTCTTGCGAGCTCGGAGACCGCATCCGCGCGAACGTTCTACGCGATCCCCGCGGCGCGACTCGAGCAAACCGACCTCCAGGTCCTGAGTGTCACCGCGAACCCCACGCTCACGACCGGCATTCGCTCGGCCGAGGTGTACTTCCGAGCGCCCGTTGATCAGACACTAACACTTGGCGCGCCCGCGACGGTGCCGGCGTTGAGCACGATTGCAACGACGCCATCGTTGCGCTTGCGCGCCAGGTTCGACACACAGCAGGATTACGACCGCCTAACGGAAATCACGTATCAGCAAGGTCTGAGCACGATCGTTACCATCTCGATGACGGCGGCATATGCAGCCCTCGGTAACAGCGGGTACGACCTGATCGTGCCCGATCTCTCGAACGCCGCGGGCTTCGACGCGCGATGGGCGCTCCGCGCCGGTGTGCCGGTGTCCTGGTCCGCCGCGCGGATGGGCGGCACGCTCGGCCTTGGACAGAACGCAGTACCCGTGGTGGGCTCGACGGTCCGAACGAGCATCGTCTCCAACGAGTTCACGCCCTAACGAGAACTGATCATGCGAACACGAGTCACTCTCTCACGAAGCCTGCGCTATCTGCTGGCATGGACGCCGACGATCGCGGCCGCCCGGGCGCTTCCGGCGCAGCGTCCTGTCTCCGATGCGGTGCTGCAACGGGGCTCGCTCAGCTTTCTCGGCCACGCGACCGTCGGAGACTTCGTCGGCGTGACCAGCAGCGTCACCGGCGTGATCATCGGTGGTCGCGACTATTCCGTCACGCGCGGATTCGTCGAAGCATCGGTCCGAACGCTGGTCACGGGGAACGAACGTCGGGATCGGGACCTGCGCGAGTCGATGGAAGTCGCTCGTTACCCGATGATGCGTTTCGATCTCAGCGCGGTGACGCCGGTCCCGTCGGCATCTGTGACTCCGGACTCCATCGCCATGATGCTCCATGGTGCGCTGACCATCCATGGCGTGACGCAGCGCGTGGATCTCGCGGCGCGGGTGACCAGAGCTGGCGATACGACGCGCGTCACGACGCGCTTTCCGCTCGATCTTGGAAGCTACGACATACGTGGCTTGACGAAGATGTTCGGGCTGCTGCGCATGCAGAACGAGATCGAGGTTCGGGTGGATCTCCTCTTCCTGGACGCGCCGACGCAGTGGGCGAATCCATGAATCGCGTCAGCGTGGCAGCGCTGCTTGGCGCGTTAGGCGCTGCCATGGCGGCAACGCGGGCAGACGCGCAGTGCCGGCCCCCGGCAAACAGCCACGAAGCGCGATTGCTCGCGTTCTACGAGTCACCCATCGTCTTCTCGATGGCGGGAGCGCCGGAGCGGCTCGCGGCGGGAGATCTTCGTCTCGGCGGCGAGTTGGTTCCCGTCCCATCGCCCGATCCCGCGTTGCAGCGTCCGAATTACTGCTACGCGAACACGATGAATAATACCAAGCTCGCGCCCGTCTTCGGCCGGCCACGTCTCACCCTCGGGCTACCCGCCGGTTTCGCGATCGACGCAAGCTATCTGCCTAACGTGACCGTCTCGTCAGCGCAGGCGAGCCTCGTGAGCGTCGCGGTCACGCACACTGCATCGATGCCACTTGCAGGTGAGCGCATTGCGTTGGTCGTACGACTTGACGGCACCGGGGGTCAGGTGCGCGGTGCGATCACCTGTCCGCGAGCGAGCTTGCAGACGATCGACGAAAGCGTCCCGTGCTACGGCACGCAACCGTCGCGCGACACGTTCCACCCCAACTCCTTCGGGCTCGAGCTCGCTGCCGGAACGCGCGCCAGCGAACGCGTTGACGTTTACGCCGGTGGCGGCGTGCGATCGCTGCGTCCACGCTTTCAGGCAGGATTCAGCGACGCGCTGGGGAATGTCGATCGCACGACCATCGACGTCGACCTCGTGCGCGCGACCGCCTTCGCCGGTGTCACCGCGCGCGTGCGCGATCGTATTGCTCTGTCGGGACAGCTCTACATCGTGCCGGCCGACGTGACCACCCTCCGCCTCGGCGCCCAGTACACCTTACGCTGAGCGCCGGCGCCGTGAATGCAACAACATGCCTGGCGTCATTCCATAGTGGCGCTTGAAGAAGCGCGTGAAATGCGCCTGGTCCGCGAAGCCAGTACGCAGTGCTACATCGGACAGCGAGGCGTCCGGCGAATCGAGCAGGCGGCGCGCGCGCTCGAGGCGAAGCGTCATGAGGTGCTGGTGAGGCGCGCGACCGACCGACTCCTTGAACGCCCGCGCGAAGTGGGCCGGAGAGAGTCCCGCCTCGCGAGCGAGCGTGTCGATCGTCAGATGTGCATCCGGTTTCGTATCCATCAGCTCGAGGATACGGCGCCTAACGGCTGGCGCGAGACCGCCGCGAATACGTACCGGCGCGGGCTTCGCGACGCCCGCCTGTTGCACGAGCTGAATGCCGAGCGCGGTCGTCAATGTGTCGACGAAGGCGAGGCCATTCGGCGTTCCGTCGCCGGCTTCGTTCGCCAACGCGCCCAGGATGTGCCGCATCTGCGCACCGCCGATGCCATACGCACGACGAAGCGCGATCGGCGTGGCGTTGTCCTCGTTCATGGTCACCAACCGATCGAAGCGCAGTGGATCGATCGAGACTCGTACGTACGCGTGGGGACCGGCGGCGCGGACCCGAAGCGAGAATCCCTGTCCCGCCGGATTGAGCCACGCCATACCCGGTTCGAGGGTCACTGGCCGATACCCGTTCGCCTCCTTCACCTCGATCGTGATCGGACGCTCGTCGGCGTTCACGCCGAGGTAGTGATGCGCGAACGTGACGTCGTCGACCTCGGCGACGTCGTTGCGACCGGCCTCGAGCAGCACGCCTGGCCAATCGAGCGCCTGCGCCGTCGCGACACTCCGCTCATCACGGACGGAAATGATCCGTCGCGGACCGTGCCGGTCGAACAACGGCACGATGCATCTCATTCGCATGACCACCGAAGCTCCTTACTCATCGAGCAGAAACGTTCAAAGAAAATGACGTGGTTCGTTCAAGACCCACGGGCTGGGTGAAGAGAACTTGCTCATCAACAAGGAAGACGCGATCAGGCTGAGAAATCATCCTGACTTTGCTCACTCACAGACGATCAGAATCAGGAGATACTTCGATGAGATCCATGAGAAACGTGCTACTGGCCATCACGGCGGCCATGCTGGCGGCATGCAGCGGAGGATACGGCGGAACGACATCCCCGATTCCCAACGACGGTCACACCATTGCGGCCACGCCGGCGCTGACCTTTGGCCCCTCGTCCCTCAGCGTGAACGCGGGCGACGCCGTGACCTTCGCCTTCGGATCGGTCGCGCATAACGTCTTCTTCGACGCAGCGACGGGTGCTCCCGCCGACATCGACGGGCTGAACGCCAACGTATCCGTCCAGCGCACGTTCACGACGCGAGGGACGTATACCTATACCTGCCACATCCATCCTTCGATGCACGGGACGGTCGTGGTGCAGTGAGAAGGCTACGATGGCTGTCGCCGGCTCGACATCGGACGAGCCGGCGCGGCGCCGTCAGCGACCTTGGCAGCGCCGTGTAGGACGGCGACGGACAGGTAAAGCTTTCTTAAGTCGCTCGTCCGTCACCCATTCGTTACGCCGCCGTTGCAGCGTGCACGCACGAGCGCGACGAGCGAGCCATAGCTCTCACTCCTCTGAACCCTGTCCCACGTCGGAGGAGCCATGTACCAAGACCCCTGCTCGGCTCGGCCGAGCGCACGTCGTACGGGCGTGCGCCTCGGATTGGCGATCGCCATCGCACTCGCAGGTTGCCTTGCGAGTCCGTCGCGTGTGAGCGCGCAATCGACGGCAACACTGGTCGGGCGCGTCACCGATTCCACCGGAACGACGATCACGCACGCGGTGCTCCACGTCGTCGGCACGTCGCTCACCATCCTCACCGACGCGAACGGTGGGTATCGTTTCAACCAGGTGCCAGCGGGAGCTCAGCTCCTGATCACGCGCGCCTTTGGCTTCACACCCGACACACAGAGCGTCACCCTCGCTGGCGGAGCGACGGTCACGAGAAACCTGACGCTGCGTCCGTCGACGCAGCGGCTCGCGGAAATGATCGTCCGGGAGTCGCCGCGCATGGCGGAAACGAAAGCCGCGGCGCTCGCGAAGCAGCAGAACGCCGACAATCTCGTGGCGGTGCTGTCAGGCGACGAGATTCGCGCGCTGCCGAACTTCAACGCCGCCGAGGCCGCGGGCCGCATTCCCGGCGTGTCACTCGAGCGCGACGAGGGGGAAGGAAAGTTCGTGCAGGTACGCGGGACGGAGCCGCGTCTCTCCAACGTGACCATCAACGGCATCCACATTCCGGGCACCGAATCCGATCGCATTCCGAAGCTCGACGACGTTCCGTCGGACCTTCTCGCGGCGATCGAGGTTTCAAAGACGCTCACGGCCGATCTGGACGCCGACGCGATCGGGGGCTCGGTGAATCTCGTGACGAAGACGCCCGAAGGCCGTCCGCGTGGTTACCTCGCTGGCCAGTACGGGCAGATCGATCTCCTGTCGCGGAATACCTATCAGGGCGGATTCACGTACGGTGGCCGCACCGGGCCCGATGAGAAGCTGGGCTTTCTCCTGGGCGGCTCGGCCGACCGCAACAACCGCGCGATCAACGACGTCGAACCGGCGTGGGGCATGTATGATGCGCCGAGTGGCTCGTCGGTCTCCGCACCTAACGAATGGAGCAATCGAGACTACCTCTATCAGCGCGAGCGCTACGGCCTCGGCGGCGACCTCGATTATCGCCTCGACGCGACCAGCGACGTCTACGTGAGAGGCCTCTGGAGCCTGTTCAAGAACTACGGCCGGCGGTGGGTTTACGACCTTTCGGGAGACGCCGCGCCGACCTCACCAACCGCCGGTACTATCCCGGGCGTCGGACTCGAGCGCACGTCGGAATTCCGCACGCCGCTCGAACAGATGTGGGCCGGCGCCGCCGGCGGGCATCACGACAACGGACCGTGGACGTTCGATTATAGCCTGAGCGTCGCCGGCACCAGCCAGCGCGAGAAGAATCACCGCTCGGCGACCTTCGCGTACAATGGCCCCGACATCGATCTCGATTACGCCGCCAGCAACCCCGAGTATCCGCAGTACCATTACCAGTCGGCCGGTGATTCCGTCGCCGCGAACTCCGCGGCCAACTACACGATGAGCGGATACTCATTGGGCGATCAAGTAACGACTGGGCGCGACATCGGCGGTGGCGCAAATGCGCTGTTGCACTATGGCCTGGGCGACAATCAGAGCCAGTTCAAGGTCGGCGTTCGGTATCGCTACGAGCGGAAGGACGTCACCGATCAGCAACTGACGTTCAAGGACATCGGCGGCCCGCTCTCGTTGGCGCAGGTCACCGATGGCTTCAATGATCCGAACTTCTATCGACGCCTGGCATCCGGCTACACGATCGCGCCGGTGATCGATGTTTCCGGCGTTGCGGCGTACGAGAACGCGCATTCGGCCGACTTCACCCAGACACGCAATCCGGCGAAGGATTCGCTCGGCAGCTTCTACGGCGGCGAAAAGATCTACTCCGCGTACGGCATGAACACCACCGACTTCGGCCAACTGCGGGTGAACCTCGGCCTTCGTGTCGAGGCGACGCGCGCCAGCTATCTCGGGCACATTTATTTTCAGCCGACCGACGCGTCGGGCAACTCCACGGGCGCGCAAACGCTCGAGCAGGTCACGGGCTCGAAGAGTTACACCGATCTCTTTCCAAGCGCACAGCTGCGATACGCGGTCGATCCGGAGACGAACTTTCGACTCGCGATCACACGCGGGATCGCGAGGCCCAATTATCCGGATCTCGCGCCGAACCAATCGGGCATGACCTGTCCGACGTGTGCCAACCAACCGTCACTGAGCGGCTTCACGACGGGGAATCCCAATCTGGTCGCACAGCGCGCGTGGAACTATGATTTTCTTGTTGAGCACTATCTAAATACAGTCGGTGTCGTCTCCGGTGGCATCTTCTACAAGAAGCTGAGCGACGTCATTCTCACGCGGCGCATCACGTACGAGGGTCCGGGCCCGTTCAACGGCTACGTCGGATACGCGCCGGACAACGGCGGCGACGGCTGGCTCTACGGCGCCGAATTCGCGTACACGCAGCGCTTCGTCTTTCTTCCGGGTCGGCTCGCGGGACTCGGCTTCGACGGCAACTGGACCCACACCCAATCCCAGGTGCTCGTCGATCCGGATGCCGGTCGTAAGGCGCCGCTTCTGCGCCAGTCGCCGAACATCGGCAACGCCTATCTCACCTACGATCAGTCGCCCTTCTCGGCGCGCATCGGCTGGACGTACAACGGCGCGATGATCGACGCATACGGCGACGGCACGCCGACGGCAAACGGCGACAACTACTTCTATCCGCACGCGCAGGTTGACGGCTCGATCGTGTACAACGCCACGAACGATGTCCAGCTGCAGTTCATGATGCTGAACATGAACAACGCCGTCTTCGGATTCTACCAGGGCACGCCGGGCCACGAGTTCAGCTTCCAGCGGGAGTACTACGGGCCGACCTTCTTTTTCGGTACGAAGATCGGACTTTGATGGATGATTTAGTGGTTGGTGATTGGTGATGGGTGCTTCGCGACTCATCACCAATCACCAACCTCTACTTCTCCATTTCCCGCCTCAGCCATGCTCTCGCAATCGCCCATTCGCGCTTCACCGTCGCCGGTGACACGCCCAGCGCTTCGGCGGTCTCCTCGATGTTCAAGCCGCTGAAGTAGCGCAGTTCGACAAGCCGGGCTTGGTCGGGATCGAGCGCCGCAAGTCTTTCGAGCGCGTCATTGAGCGCGAGGACATCCACGTCCCCGTCGCCGCCGGCGTATTCCTCACTGAACGCAATGTCGCCGAGGGAGAGTGCTGACACGCCGCCGCCGCGCTTGGCTGCCAGTCGAGCGCGCGCGTGATCGACGAGAATCCGGCGCATCAACTGCGCGGCGACGCCGAAAAAATGGGCACGGTTCCGCCAATGGACGCGACTCTGATCAACGAGTCGCAGGTAGGCTTCATTCACGAGTGCGGTCGGCTGCAGGGTATGCACCTCTCCCTCGCGCCGCATCGCACGTACTGCCTGACGATGCAGCTCGGCATAGATGAGGCGGAGCAGACGGTCGCTCGCTGCCTCGTCGCCCGCCCGCCAGGCGAGGAGGAGTTGAGTGACTTCAGACGGCGCGGTGTCGGACGGCGCCGAGGATTCGTCTGGCGATGAAGGCGACGGCACGGTGACTCGGCCTTACGAGTGGCGAGGGAAGCGATTGGCCAGAGCGCGACGATACGATCAGCGCTCACACGCGTCAAGCAAGCCGCGGCGAGGCAGTGACGGTCGGGAGCGCCAGACGTCGACGTCGCGTGAAGAGGCCGGGCGCGAGCGCAAGCGTGGCGATGGTGACTGGAACGATTCTGAAAGATCTGCAGCAATGGAGCCGTTGCGACGCCGCGTCATGTAACCTCCGCGGCTTCGAGCTCGCGAGCCGGGCGCGGCGCGCGGTGGGCCGTGGCCGGCTGGCCCTTGCGCAAGACCGTGATGAATTGTGGCGTCAGCAGCAAATCGAGAGTGCTGCGAACGACGCGAAACGATGTTCCGGCAAGGAATCGGCGTAACCTGCGCGGCGAAAGCTTGTGCACGTGCAGATCGCGGGCACGCAGCGGATTTCCAAAGAGCACGATCGCCGTCGGTACCACGTACAGTCCGCGAATCGGCTCGGCGGGATACACGAGTAAGAGGCGTCCGCCGGGCTTGAGCACACGGTCCATCTCTCTGAATGCAAGGCCGAGATCGGGAATATGCTCGATCGCGTGAAAGGAGTAGATCTTGTCGAACGCCGCATCGGCGAACGCCAGCGAGCGCGCGTCCATGTTGTGGAGGTCGCCGGTGACTGCGTTGGCTATCGCTTGCGGATTGAGGTCGATTCCAGTCGTTGCCCGCGCAACGCGCTGTATGCGCTGCGTCAGGAAGCCACGGCCGCATCCGATCTCGAGAATGCGATCGGTCATTCGCGGGCGTAGAAATCGTTCGACGCGCCGTGCGTGCCGTGTCACCTCGATGGGTTTGTTGCAACGCATATCGCCGCGATCTGTAATCCATCGGCATGTGCTCTCCTCGTTGGCTCTCTCGCTAACGCGGAGGAACGCTGGAAACTGGCTCAAAAAACGCCGTTGCGTGCGTACGGCGCCATCGGCACGCTAGCCCATTCCTGGGAGCTCGCGGCTCCATTCGGTGGTGTGCGATTATCCAAGGTGCGAGGCACGCAGGGACGGTCACGTTCGAGTCGAACGGATTTGCATTCGTTCAGAGTGGACGACGGCGGTCGGTGTGGGCTCCGATAGCGGGTGACCCGTTAGGGTACGGAGCGATGATGAGCGACTTCCTCGGCGCCTTGCAAAATGCAACATCGCCGCGCTTCACCCTGGAGATGACCCGACTCGATCTCGCGTTGCTCGAGGCAACTGCGCTGTGGATGGCAAATGACATTATCATCGCTGAGCCGAGGTCGACAATTGCTTGACCCCTCCGTAACACGCCCGTATCGTAGCTTTATCGTAGTCGCGGTCCGGTGGCTCTTTCCAGGCACGTACGGGTGATGTCTTCATCGCAGTCTTTGTCGCCGACGACATCTCCGGAGGCGGCTCACATCGGCAACGAGCCCGCTATGACACCTGAGCGTTGGCGTCAGGTGAAGGGCGTGCTGCACGAGGCAATGGAGCGGACGGCAGCCGAACGTGCGGCGTTCCTCGACGAAGCGTGTCGCGGCGACGTCCCATTGCGCCGCGAAGTCGACTCGCTGCTTGCGTCGAATGACCGCGTGGAGACGAGTGAGTTCCTCGAGAACCTTCCTCCGCTCGTTCAGAGCTTGACGAGTGCAGAGCGGGCCAATGAGTCTATGCTCATGGCACAGCTCTCTGCTGCTCTCGGTGACGACTATCTCGTCGAACGCGAGCTCGGTGGCGGTGGCATGTCGCGCGTTTTCGTCGCTCACGAGCGCGCGCTCGATAGACAAGTGGCGGTGAAAGTGCTCAGTCCCGAGCTGGCGCATCGCGTTTCGGCCGAGCGGTTTGAGCGGGAGATCCGTGTCGCGGCGCGGCTGCAACAGGCGAACATCGTCCCCGTTCACCGAGCGGGGGAAGTCGGCGGCCTCGCATTCTACATCATGCCATACGCCGGCTATTCGCTTCGCGAGCGGATCGTGTCCGATAGCGCACTGGCGGCCGCGAGCGCGCTCGGCATTCTCAGAGACATCGCCAAGGCACTCGCTTTTGCGCACGCGAGGGGCGTAGTTCATCGCGACATCAAGCCCGAGAACGTTCTTCTTTCCGGGGGGACGGCGGTCGTTACTGACTTCGGTGTCGCGAAGGCGATCACCGTTGCTCGTTCTGGCGTCGATGGTACGTCGTTAGGCTCCGCGAGCATCACGGGCGAGGGTATCGCGCTCGGCACGCCCGGCTACATGTCACCCGAGCAGGCAGCTGGCGATCCAGATGTGGGGCCGGCGACCGACGTGTATTCGTTTGGTGTCCTCGCGTACGAGCTCATCGCGGGCATTCATCCATTCGCGGACAAGCGCGGCGCGGCCGAGCTCATGGCCGCGCAGGTGTTGGAGACGCCACGCCCGATCGGCGAATTGCGCGTTGCTACGCCGCCGGCACTCGCATCGCTCGTGACGTGCTGTCTGAAGAAGGACCCGAGCGCCCGCTTCGCGGACGGAACGGAATTACTAGCAGCGCTCGAGGCGCTCGAGCTGCCGTCGTTGGGTATTCGGGTCGCTGCGCGGGAGGACGTGCCGTCGGTCGCCGTACTGCCGCTGGATAACCTCAGCGCCGACCCGGAGAACGAGTACTTCTCCGACGGCATCGCCGCGGAGGTGCAGAGTGTGCTCGCGCATATGCGCGGTGTGCGTGTTGCCGGTCGCACGTCGTCCTTCGCCTTCAAGGGTCAGAACGTCGATCTGCGGACTCTGGCCGAACGCCTCGGCGTGCTCCACCTCCTCAAAGGCAGCGTGCGCCGAATAGCCAAGCGGGTCCGTATCGATGTCGAGCTCGTGCGCGCTGCAGACGCAATCACGCTCTGGACGGCCCGCTACGATCGCGATCTCGCCGACATTTTCGCCGTGCAGGAGGAGATCGCGCAGTCGATCGCGGTTGCGCTCGAGCGCACCCTGTCAACGGGAGAGAGGCTGGGCGCCGTGATTGCAGGAACGACGCATAGTCGTCGCTCGGTCGTCAATCCCGACGCGTTCGAGTTGTATTTGCGCGGCCGCCAACTCGTCGAGCGACGTGCCGAGGGAATGCACGAGGCGTTGCGCTGCTTCGAGGAAGCGGTGCGACTCGCGCCGGATTTCTCGCCGTCATACGCCGGCATCGCGTATGCCCTGGTGGAATTCGGCATCTACCACGCGTTGCGTCCGCGCGATGCCTTCCCGCGAGCGCGAGAGGCGGCCGAGCGCGCGCTGGCCCTCGACCCGACTGATGCACTGGCGCTCGTTATGCGCGCGCACACCGCCTTGTGGTACGAGTGGAGTTTCGCCCGCGCCGAGACGAGCGCACGTCGCGCACTCGAGCTGGCGCCGGGTTTCTATCTTGCTCATGACTGCCTCGCCCTCGTGCTGGCCGCGCAGGGTCGCTTCGACGAAGCGATCGAGGCGATGGAGCGTGCCCGGTCGCTTGATCCATTGTCGGAGTACGCGGCGTACGATCTCGCGTGGATTCTCATCCTCGCGGGCCGATGGGAGCACGCGTTGCAGGAGCTCGAGCCGGCGGTCGCGAGGCATCCGCAGGCAAGTGAGCTGCACCGCGCATTCGGCTTCTGCTTGCTCTATGCTGGCCGCGTGCCCGAGGCTCGCGCCGAATTCGCCCGCGTGTTGGAGCTCAATGCCGGTGATCGCTGGGGAACACCGAATCTCATTCAGCCGCTCGTCGCGCTCGGAGAGATCACGGAAGCGCAGCACCTGCTGAGCGAGATCGAGCAACGTGCACCGCACGAGCCCATTCCCACGGTCGGGATCGCGATCGCGCACCACTGCCTCGGAAACGACGAGCTGGCAATCGCCTGGTTGGAGCGCGCGGTCGAGGCGCGCGACTACTGGCTCGTTATGCTCCAGAACGACCCCTCGATGGCGGGCTTGCATGGCGACCCGAGATTCCAGTCGCTCATGCGTCGCGTCCGAGCGGAAGCCGACGCATCGTGAAGGCCATCGCCGCCGCCCTGATCGTCATGGCGGCGACCGGTTGTATTCGACTCACGGGTCCGGCCTCCGCGCTGCATCCGCTCCCGCGGGACTCGACACTGACCTGGCGGACGTGCGAGGCCGAAAGCCCGTGCACCTCCACCGTGCAATTCACGTATCTCGGCGTCGGCGGATTCCTTATTCGCGCCGGCGACGAAGCAGTGATGACCGCACCCTCGTTCTCGCATCCCGCGTTGATGGCGGTGGCGACACCGCTCTGGCCGATTCACTCCGACAGCGCGGCGGTTGACCGAG
This sequence comes from Gemmatimonadaceae bacterium, assembly GCA_036496605.1. NCBI lineage: Bacteria > Pseudomonadati > Gemmatimonadota > Gemmatimonadia > Gemmatimonadales > Gemmatimonadaceae > Gemmatimonadaceae bacterium. The sequence goes on from DASXKV010000004.1 coordinate 278,226, forward strand.
AGCTGCGACGCTATCTCGGGCCGAGCCTCGCGCCGCTCGCGAACGTGCACGCGATCCTCGTTGGGCACTCGCACTACGATCATCTCATGGACGTTCCGCTCGTCGCGCGGCGGTATACACCCCGGGCGACGATTTACGGAACGCTCACGACGAAACGGATTCTCATGGGCGATGCGTCGATGCGCGCGCACCCGAGTCGCATCGATTCACTGTTTCCAACGGATAGCGTGGTCGCGACGGCCTGGCATGTGGGGCGGTGGATCTACTCGCCGAGCCGGCGCATGCGCTTCATGGCCGTGCATTCGAGCCACGCGCCGAATTGGTGGTTCATCACGATGGCGCGCTGTCATGCCGCGCACGATCGGACGTCGCTGCCGCGGACGGCATGGGGCTGGTGCCTCGGTGAACCCGTGTCGTACGTCATCGATCTGCTCGACGACAGCAGTCATCCGATGTTTCGCATCTTCTATCAGGATGCAGCAACGCAACCGCTCGACGTGACGCTGCCGCCGTTCACTGGCAATGACCGGCATTCCGTCGATGTCGCGATCGTCTGCGCCGGCAACTTCAAGAAGGTACCGGATTATCCGACGCTACTTCTCGCCGCGCTGCGGCCGAAGTACGCGATTCTTGGCCACTGGGAGGATTTCTTTCACGACCAGGGCGACGCGCCGTCGCCGGTACGTCTCACCGATACAAAGGAGCTCGCGTCGAGACTCGATCGGCTCGGGCGTGAGCGTTGGGTCACGTTGGTGCCTGGAGGACAGGTAATGGCCGAGTACTAGCAAAGAGCTCTCTTTCGCAAGCGCCTCCGAAGCGTTGGCCCAACATCCAATGGCGTATTGCCTCTACCCGAGAAATTTGACATTCCGACGCTGATCATCCATGGTGACGATGATCAGATCGTGCCGACCAGCGTTGCCGCAATCGGGCGGCAAAGGCGATCAAGAAGGCGACCTACAGGATGTACGCTGGCTCCATTCAATCGTGAGGCATCGGCATGATGAGCGATCCGCGGCGAGACGTGGCGCACGAAGTCGCCAATCGGTTGCGCCGGCGAGGCGTACACCTAACGGGACACGAAACGGACGACGAGCTGGTGCGCGTCCTCGAAGCAGTCGAACGTTTCGAGGCCATCGTCGAAGAGCTCGGCGGAGACCTCATGGTCGACGAGCCGGTCGACGACGGTCCGCCGCGGCAACCCGACGACGAGCGATTCGTTCTGCCACGGCGACACGGCAACGAGTCCGTAGACACGTTCGTTACGCGTATCGTTCTCGCGACCGACCGAGCCGCCGAGTAGCATCACGGAGTCGTCGATCGAGGACTGACTCCACCCGCGAGGCTGAGAACCATGACAGCGACGACCCAAACGCCGGCCGCCGGCACGGCAACGATCACCGATCACGAAGCACAACAAGTCGATGGAGCCAACAAGACAGGGCTCCAACCGATTGTCTTCGTTCACGGTCTCTGGTTGCTGCCGAGCAGTTGGGATCGCTGGGCTACGCTCTTCGAGGAGGCGGGCTACACGGCGCTGACGCCCGGCTGGCCCGACGATCCGGAGACGGTCGCCGCGGCGAATGCCGCGCCCGAGGTATTCGCGCACAAGTCCGTCGGCCAGGTGGCAGATCATTTCGAGGCGGTCATTCGAGGGCTGCAGCGAAAGCCGGCGGTCATCGGGCATTCGTTTGGCGGTCTGCTCGCTCAGATTCTCGCGGGGCGCAATCTCTCAGCAGCGGCAGTCGCCGTCGATCCCGCGCCATTCCGCGGTGTGTTGCCGCTTCCGATCTCGGCGCTCAAGTCGGCATGGCCGGTGCTCGGAAATCCCGCGAATCGAAATCGCGCCATTCCGCTCACCTTCGAGCAATTCCGTTTCGCGTTTGCTAACGCCGTGAGCGAGACGGAGGCGAAGCAGTTATATGAGACATTCGCGGTACCCGCCTCTGGGACACCGCTCTTCCAGGCGGCGACGGCAAATCTCAATCCGTGGACCGAGGTGAAGGTCGACACCAGGAATCCGGAGCGAGGCCCTCTCCTCATCATCTCGGGTGAGAAGGACAATACGGTGCCATGGTCCATCGCGCACGCGTCCTTCAAGCAGCAGAAGCATAACGATGGCGTCACCGAGATCATCGAGATGCCGAACCGCGGACACGCGCTGACGATCGACAGCGGATGGCGCGAAGTCGCGGACACCGCGCTGAAATTCGTGAAGCGGTTCGTGTAGGTCCGACGCCGAATCTCAGACCTGCGCCGCTGGCGTCGGCGTCTCGGGTATCATCAGAAACGCAATTCCCGAAGCGTCGAGACGGACCCATCCCGGCGTGTGCGTCATGCGCACGACTGCCGTGTCACATGTTGGACAACGGAGCACGACGCCCATCCCGTGCCCATACTCGAGCAGCGTCCCCATCGGCGCGACCGATCCGCATCCCGCACACCGCGCCAAGGCGGCGGTGACTTCCAGCGCAAAGACCTCGCGCAACATTCCGCCGGCAGCGTTTCCGTCGAGACGCATTTCTTCGGTCTGCATGCTCCCCTCCCTCCACTTTACTTGATCCGTCGGTATCACCCCGTCGGCCCGAATCGCTCCGTGCGAATCCGCGACGGAACGTGGCCGATCTCGACGAGCAGATTCGCAACACTCTCGACCAGCGGCGTCGGCCCGCAGACGAACACGCGCGGCGATTCGTTGGGTGGCCAGCCGACTTCCTCGAGCATCGCGCGATCGATGCGCCGCCGATAGCCGCCCCAGCCGGCCGGCGCGTCTCGCGTTAATGCCAGCGAAACCCGCGCATCGACGCGCGACCCCATCTCCAACTCATCACGGTAAATCACATCATCCAACGTGCGGGCGGAGTAGAGCAGCCTAACGGGGACGTCCGCGCGTAGCTCATTCGGTGCGGCGGCGTAGTGACGCATCATTGCCATGAGCGGCACGATGCCCGAGCCACCGGCTACGAGGAACAACGGGCCGCCCTGCGCCACGTCCCAGACGAAGTAACCACCGATGGGTCCACGGATCTCGAGCCCATCGCCGACGCGGAGGACGTCGCAGAGATACGGTGAGACCTCGCCGTCATCGAGACGCTCGACGGTCAGCTCGAGCGATGGGCTCTCCGGCGGCGACGCAATCGAGTATGAACGCTGCGCTTGATAGCCGTCTTCGGCTACGAGACGAACATCGACGTGCTGACCGGCGCGATGTCCCGGCCATAGCGGCACGTCGAGCACGAGTGTGCGCGCGCGTCGTGTCTCGTTATGCACTTTGGCGACGGTCGACACCAGCCACTCGAGTCGTGGCGGCGCTCCCACGGCGCGGAGATCCGTCACTCAGGGATCGCCCTGATATCTCTGCTCACGCCACGGATCGCCGCGGTCGTGATATCCCAACTGCTCCCAGAAACCGGGCCGGTCCTCGCGCAGCAACTGCAGACCGCGAACCCACTTTGCGCTCTTCCAGAAGTAGAGATGGGGGACGAGCAGCCGCGCTGGTCCGCCATGCTCCGGTGGAAGCGGAGCGCTGTCGTAGCCGAACGCGATCCAGGCCTTTCCACCGGTCACGTCGGCGAGCGGCAGGTTTGTCGTGTAGCCGCCGTCCGAGAACGCCATGACGTATGGCGCGTCCTGCACGCCCGCTGCCAGAGCAGCGTTGAGCAAAGTATCAACCGATATGCCTTCCCAGCTCGTATCGAACTTCGACCACTTGGTCACGCAATGAATGTCGACGTTGGGTGTCTCGTGCGGAAATGCGCGCAGCTCGTCCCACGACCACCGCACCGAACGGTCATCGACGCCTTTGATCGTGAAATCCCACTTGGCGAGCGGCGTTCGCGGCGTCGGTCCGGCAGAGAGTACTGGAAAGTCGCGCGTCTCGTATTGTCCGGGCGGCAGGCGACCCGGAGTCGCGGGCGCGCGGCGGCTGTGAAAGCCGCGCGCGATGAACGGTGTGTCCGCCATGCCTTTAGTATGGCACCTCTGACAAGCCTCGGCGACGGCTCAGCGCGGCTGCCGAGCAAACGAGAGCTCTGGCGAAACGGACCGCGCCGGGCCGCGGCGCGCACTCCAGCCAGCGTGGACTTCGCGATAACTGTCTTCGAGCCGGTCGAGCTCGTGCTCCCAGCTCCGCGCTTCCGCCGTCCGCCGCGCTTCCGCGGCGAGGCCGCGAGGCAGTCCCGGCTCACGGACCAACCGTACCATACCCTGCTTCAGTCCCTCCGTCATCGACGTTAGGCTTCCTGGCGCGACCGCCAGCCCATTGCAGCCGTCGCGCAGGTGGTCGACGACTCCGCCTGCTGCCACGGCGACGACCGGCAGCCCGCTCGCCATTGCCTCGAGGACCACGAGACCTAATGTCTCCGTCAGCGACGCGAAGACGAAAGCATCGGCGCTCGCATACATGTCGGGCAGCCGGTTCTGGCGGTCGAGATTGCCGAGGAAAGTCACCGAGCCCGACGCTCTCCGTCGCAGCTCGGGCTCGGCCGGTCCGCTGCCGGCCACGAGAAGATGCACCGAGCCGCGCGGCAACGACTTGCGCGCCTGACGGAACGCATCGAGCACGACATGGACGTTCTTTTCGGCAGCCAGCCGTCCAACGTGAATGAAGACAAACTTCTCGGTGAGCCCGAGCGCTTCGCGCAGTGGCGTACTGCGCTTATTCGGGTGAAAGAGCTCCACGTCCACGCCGCGCCCCCACACCTCGACGTCGGCGACGCCCATGTTGAGCAAATCCTGACGCGCCGGCTCCGATGGCGTGTATGCGCGCTGGCCGCGCCGATGGAAGCGCGCGAGATTCGATGTCACCGTCGAGTGCAGCCACGGAACGCCGTACGCGTGCGTGTAGCGTCCGAAGTCCGTGTGATATGACGTGACGATCGGGATGCTGGCCCGTGCGGCCGCGATCTGTCCGAGCCGGCCAATCATGAATTCCGTCTCGCAATGAACGAGATCGGGTTGAAAGCGCGCGACGGCGCCGCGCACGGCGCCGTACAACGGCGCGGCGAGCCGGAGATCAGGGTAGGGCGGGAACCGCATGCTCGGCAGCGCGAAGTGGCTGTCGGCAGCTCCGTCGCCGAAGTGCAATGCGTCGAAGGCGTCGAACGCCTCACGGGGGTATCGTGGTGCAACGACGCCGCAACTCCATCCGCGATGGCGCAGTCCCGACACGGAGAGCGCCGTCACCACCGACACTCCATTCACCTGCGGAGGATACGTGTCCGTGCAGAAGAGAACGCGCAGCGTTTCGTATTCTCTCATCATACCTTGGCGGGCAGTGTCGCCGGTATGCGTCACGTATGCGCGACGATTGCGTCACGATCCTGAGACGTTGCCCGTTCCCGCGTGCCCTCGCGTGCCCCTCGTTCGTTACTGATCCGGCACGCGGTCCTGACGGGAAGCGTTACCTAGACGCCCTATGCTTACCCGAGCCGGTGATCGATCGGCGCTTCCGCTACCGGCCTCGTGCGTCTCCGGCAGGAGGTTTCTCATGACGAGCGCCACACTGTTTACCCGTCTCGCCGACCGCGATCGCGCGCTCTTCGCGCGCTGTCTCGTCGATCAGGGTGCATCGCGTCGGCGACGCGTGTTCTGGACGACGATCACGCACCTCGGCGGCGTCTCGTGCTCGGTGTTCGCAGCGACGCTGCCGCTATTCCTCGGCGGTGCCGTCGCCGACGCGGCGCGGCAAACGCTCGCGATGCTCGTCTTCTCACACCTCGTTGTGCAAGTTGTAAAGCGAACGGTGAGCCGGCCGAGACCATCGAACGCGCTCGACTGCGTGACACTCGTGGTGGAGCCCGACCGATTCTCATTTCCCTCGGGGCACTCCGCTGCCGCGATGGCTGTGGCCTTTGGTTACGCGATGGCCTTTCCATCCCTTGCCGCGCCCCTGGTGGCGATTGCCTTTCTGGTTGGCGCGTCGCGAGTGTTTCTTGGTGTGCACTATCCGGGGGACGTGCTCGTCGGACAGCTGATCGCCGTGCTCACAGGGGTTGCTTGGCACCTCGCCTGACTTCGGGCTCGGGGTCATCACCAGGTGAAAGGCTCGCTGGCGAGTCTGACGCCAGTGCCGAAGGACGGCTCCGATGCCCAGAGGGAGCGCCTCGACGTCGGTCGAGATCATGAGCTGGACGCGGAGCACGCGCACATTTGGAGGAAGCGCGTCGCACGCCTCGCGCAGCTCGGTGATATGTGACTCGGGTAATCCACCGTTCAAGTAGATCGTCGCGGACATGCCGTCGACACACTCGATCTCGAACCAGTCGGCTTGGTTCATGGGCGCTCGCTTGAAGGGAATGGCACTACCCGCGAACAGAACCAAGGGTACGTAACGGACTGCCGTTTGCCGTAGCTCCGATCCCGTAACGATCCGCTTCGGACGACACCTCAGATAGGCATCAGATGTCTCTTGCTTCCGCTGCGACAACCGATCATCTGCCGGCGCCATCTCCCGACGCCATCGCTGATCTCACACGCCCCGACGGACGCGTCCTCATTCTCGGTGAGCACCTGTCTCGGCTGCGCGATCTCGCGGAGGGATTGCTGCGCGTGGGCTGCCGCGTCGAGATCGCAGCGCTTCCGGGCAGCCACACCGGTGCATCGTTAGGTATCGTCGATCATCGCCTAACAGTTGTCGACGCGATTCAGCTCCGGCGCACCAGTGCCGACGCGGTGCATGCGGCCCGCGCCGACGCTCTCACGCAGCCGATCGTTGCGGTGACGCTCGCCGACGGCGTTCGACATCGGTTGGCCGGCGCGCAGTACGTCGTCGCCCATATCGACGAGGATGGCGATCTGCGCAACACGCCGCAGCTCGTTCGGGACATTCTTTCGATATGGAGCGACGTCCGCCCGCTGCTTGTTCCCGGTGATCTTCGCGTCGATCGACTTGGCCGTCGCGCGTCGGTTCGCGGCCGACGGCTCGCACTGCGGCCGTTCGATTTTCGCGTCTTGCGCGTTCTCGCCGAGCACTTTCGATCGGGATGCACGATCGGCGAGCTCTGCGCGGCGGCGTCCCGCTCGCCTGTGACCGAGCAACGCGCCGCGGCCGACGTTCGTCAAGCCCTCGAGCGGTTACGCTCGCGCTTCCGGCGATCGGATGTCGTGGTTCTGTCGACGCCGGACGGACGCTATCGCCTAACGACCCGCGTCGGGCAACCCACGCGTCGCGTCGGTCGCGGCGACTGAACGCGCTCTAGAGGCGCTCGGCAACCTCACAGAGCTTCACGAGCTCCTTCGACGAGCGCTTGGCCCAGTCGACGGGGAATTCCGCGGTGCGCCGCGTCTCGTAGCGATTGAGGAAATACAGAGTCCGCTCTCTGTCTGATTGGCCTTGACCCGTTCGTCGCTTGCTCGACTCGACGACTTCCCATTGCCAGCCGGCCTGATCTCGGAATCTGATCTCACTCATGTGACAAAATCGTGGAGGGTATTGGCGGGAGGGGACTCCGCGCTGGTCCGGTAACCTACTCATGATCGATCCGAGTCCACCAGTTGGCGCCGTGTAACAGTGTCGCTGCCATTCATGCGGAGTTCCTTCGGGTTTTATTGCATCGCTGTCAGCCGGTCTCCCGATACGATATCGTGACGCAGAATCGGTCGCCGCTGACGGCGCGGTCCCGATAGTTTTTTGTCGTGCACGACGCTTCATCGACCTCCGCGCACTCGTCCGCGACTCGCGTTGGCTATTCGAGTCCGGTCAACACGTCGTTCGGTGCTGGCGAGCGAGTGCTCGTCGTCGACGACGAACCCGACATTACCGCGCTCGTCGCCTATCATCTCGCGAAAGCGGGCTTCCGTGTGTCGACGGCCGCGACCGGACTCGACGCGCTGCGCGCAGTGCGCGAGGAATGTCCCTCAATCATCGTGCTCGACCGCATGTTGCCGGGGATGACCGGCGACGAAGTGCTCGCGACGCTCCGCGCCGATCAATCGACGCATGAGGTGCCGGTGCTGATGCTTACCGCCCGCCGCGAAGAGGTGGATCGGGTGAAGGGACTGGTGTTGGGCGCCGACGATTATCTAACGAAACCCTTCAGCACGCAGGAGTTGGTGCTCCGCGTAGGCGCGATTCTTCGTCGCTCGCGCGTCGCAGCGATCAGCAGCGACGTGGTGACCGTCGGGCCGCTCGTGATCGATCGCGCGCACCATCGCGTCACGATCGCGGGACGTCACGTCGAGCTCACCGCGACAGAATTCAAGTTGTTGCTCACGCTCGCGACGCGCCGGGGGCGCGTGCAGAGCCGCGCGCAGTTGCTCGAGGATGTGTGGGAGGCGGCGCCCGACGTGCAGACGCGCACCGTCGACATGCACGTGCAGCGGCTGCGCGCGAAGCTCGGCACCGAAGTCGAGTTGATCGAAACGATCCGCGGCTTCGGCTATCGTCTGCGCGTCGTCAACGGCAGCGCGTGACGGATGACTGCGGGCTGGTTGTTGGTTGCTGGTTATTGGTTGCTCGTGAACCAATCACCAAACCAAACCAAACCAACACCACCCACGAGCTCGTAACATTCCCGTTACGGAGCACGCACTCGGCCGTTACGAGTGACAGCTAGCCTGAGTGGACCACACCCACCACCACTCAGGAGCACACGTGAAAACTCTCGTTCGGACGATCGCGACGGGCGGACTCCTTCTTGCCAGCGTCGCCGCGCTTGCGAGTGCGCAGGACACGGGCGGCGCCGATCTCACTGGCGCGGGCGCTACTTTCCCCTACCCGATCTACTCGAAGTGGTTCAGCGACTACGCCGCGAAAACCGGCGTCAAGATCAATTATCAACCGATTGGATCCGGCGGCGGCATTCGCCAGCTCTCGGAGCAGACCGTGGACTTCGGCGCGAGCGACGCCCCGATGAGCGATGAGGAGATGGGGAAGGCCAAAGGCGGTGCCGTTCTCCACTTCCCGACGGTTCTCGGCGCTGTCGTCATAACCTACAACCTGCCCACCGTGACGCGGTCGCTCCGCCTAACGGGTGATGTCGTCGCCGACATCTTTCTCGGCCAGGTCACGAAGTGGAACGATGCGAAGATTGCTGCCATGAATCCTGGCGCGAAACTCCCGTCAATGGACATCCTCGTCGTGCACCGCGCGGAGGCGAGCGGCACCAACTACATCTTCACCGATTACCTGACGGCAGTGAGTCCCGCGTTCGCCTCCGGCCCAGGCAAGGGGAAAGAGGTGAAATGGCCGGTTGGACTCGGCGGTAAGGGCAACGACGGCGTCACCGGCCAGGTGAAGCAGACGCCGGGCGCCATCGGTTACGTCGAGCTCGCGTACGCCAAGCAGAACAAACTGCCCTATGCGCTGCTCAAGAATGCCGCTGGTCAATTTGTCGCACCGACGATCGAGAGTGTGACCGCCGCCGCGGCCGGTGCCGCGAAGACGCTTCCGGGAAATACTGACTTCCGCGTTTCGATCGTGAACGCGCCGGGTCGTGAGGCATATCCGATCTCGTCCTTTACGTGGCTCCTCGTTTATGCGAACCAGGCCGACGCCACCAAGGGGAAGAAGCTCATCGACTTCATGCGCTGGGCATTCCACGCGGGCGAACAATCGGCGGGCACGCTCGACTACGCGCCCCTTCCGACCAACATGGTCGCGATGCTCGACAAGCGCTTAGGCACGATCAAGTTCGGTACGCTTGGAATGGCGAAGTAAAGGGGGTTACAGCAGGGATTAGGCGTCGAGATTTAGTGTCTCAGAACGAAGCGTTGATTTGGTAGAGTACGCCGCACGCCACCGGATCCGCGCTTCGTTCTCCTTTTCTTCCCGGACACATCCGCTGATGTTATCCGGTTCCCGTTACACGTCTGTTACAAAACGTTCCGGGGCGCGTTACCCAGGCCGGCGAACGTCGTGAGACGGCCCGAGTCCGTCGGACCATGGAAACCACCTACCGGAGCGAATTGTGAAGCTTCTCTCCTTCGCCATCGCGACGACCGTCGTCGTCGCCGGCTGTTCCACCAAGTCTGACAACGCGCGAAAGGACAGCGCCGGCGGCGTGACCGCGCAGAGTAGCGGTGCGGCTGCGGCGACAACGAGCGGCGCGTCGGACGCGCAGCTAACAGGTGCGGGCGCGACCTTCCCGTATCCCATTTATTCCAAGTGGTTCACTGATTACGCCGGCAAGACCGGAGTGAAGATCAACTACCAGCCGATTGGCTCCGGCGGCGGCATTCGCCAGCTCTCCGAGCAGACGGTCGACTTCGGCGCGAGTGACGCACCGATGACCGACGACGAGATGTCGAAGGCGAAGGGCGGTCCGATCCAACACATCCCCACCGTCCTCGGCGCCGTTTGTGTCACGTACAACTTGCCTGAAGTTACCAAGCCACTCGATCTCACCGGCGATGTCATCGCCGACATGTTTCTCGGCAGGATTACGAAGTGGAACGATCCGCGGATCGGCGCGCTCAATAAGGGCGTCACCCTGCCTAACCGCGATATCGTCGTCGTTCATCGCGCGGAGGCGAGCGGCACAAACTATATCTTCACGGAATACCTAACGAAGGTGAGCACGGCATTCGCGTCCAGTCCGGGGAAAGGAAAGGAGGTCCAGTGGCCGGTCGGACTCGGCGCAAAGGGCAACGACGGTGTTACGGGCCAAGTGAAACAGACCCCCGGCGCCCTGGGGTACGTTGAGCTTGCGTATGCGCGCCAGAACAAGCTCCCGACGGCTGCGATCCGGAATGCCGCTGGCCAGTTCGTCCAGCCATCGATCGAGGCGGTGACCGCAGCCGCCGCGGGTGTCTCGCAGAAGCTGCCGGCCAGCACGGACTATCGTCTCTCGATCACGAACGCGCCGGGTGCGCAGGCCTACCCGATCTCCTCATTCACCTGGATCCTCGTCTACAAGACGCAGCCTAACGCGGACAAGGCGAGGAAATTGATGGATTTCCTGAAGTGGGCACTCCACGACGGCGAACAGTCCGCGGCCAGTCTCGACTACGCTCCGCTGCCTGCGCTGCTCGTGACGCGCCTCGATTCGACGCTCGCCACGATCAAGGTAGGCGCGACGCCGTGACCGACGTCGTCGCGCGCGACCCATCGCAAGCGACAGCCGCGACGGGCACGCCAACGCGTCCGTCGCGGAGTTGGACTGAGATCGGCAGCGAGATCGGGGATCGGATCTACTCATGGTCGATCACCGGCTTCGCCGCGCTCGTCCCGATTCTCCTGCTTCTCATTTTCATCTCGGTTGGGATCGCGGCGTGGCCGGCACTGCGCACCTTCGGCTTCACGTTCCTCACCTCGAGCGACTGGGACCCGGTCGCTGGACACTTCGGCGCGGCTCCGGCGATCTACGGAACGATCGTCTCATCGATCCTCGCGCTGGTCATCGCGACGCCGCTCGCGTTAGGCGTCGCAGTGTTTCTGTCGGAGTTCGCGCCCAACTGGCTGCGCGGGCCCGTTGCCTTCGCCGTCGATCTGCTCGCCGCAGTGCCGAGCGTGATTTACGGGCTCTGGGGCATCTTCGTTCTCATCCCGTTTTTGCGTGAGTTCCTCATGCCGTTTCTTCGTGACACGCTGCATCTCGGCGTGTTGCCGCTCTTCGCCGGCCCCGCGTACGGCTCGAGTATGCTCGCCGCGGGCCTCATCCTGGCGATCATGTGCCTGCCGTACATCTCCGCGGTCACGCGCGAGGTACTGATGGCGGTGCCACGATCGCAGCGTGAAGCGGCGGTGGGTCTCGGCGCGACGCGCTGGGAAGTGATTCGCGACGCCGTCATCCCGTACGCGCGCTCCGGCATCATCGGTGGAATCATCCTCGGCCTTGGACGCGCGTTAGGCGAGACGATGGCGGTGACGATGCTCATCGGCAACCGCCACGAAATTGCGGCGTCGCTATTCGCGCCTGGTTATACGATGGCATCCCTCATTGCGAATGAATTCAGCGAAGCGACCGGCGATCTCCATCTCTCCGCGCTCATGGCGGTCGGGTTCGTGCTCTTGCTCGTGACGTTCCTCGTGAATGCACTCGCGCGCTGGCTCGTCTGGCAGACGGCCAAGGAGCGCTGATGGCGACCGCGCAGACCACCCGGAGAGGGGCGCCGAGCGGCCGCCAACGCGCCGTCGCCGAGCGAACGCAGCGCTCGATTCGAAGGCGTCGCGCGCGGAGTCATGTCATGATCGGGCTGATGTACGTCGCGGCGGTGATCGCGACGCTGCCGCTATTGCTGATCGTGATTCACCTCATCCGCCTCGGCGCGTCGTCGATAAACCTTGCTTTCTTCACGCAAACGCAGCGGCCGCCGGGGGAGGCGGGTGGCGGCATGGCCAACGCCATCGTCGGCACGCTCATTCTCATCGGCATCTCGGGCATTGTCGGACTTCCAATCGGTATCGGCGCCGGTCTGTATCTCGCCGAGAAGCGGGCGACGCTCCTGGCGACGACGGTCCGCTTTCTCGCCGATGTGCTGAATGGCCTTCCGTCGATCGTGATGGGCATCTTCGCCTGGCAACTGCTCGTGAAGCCGGTGCAGCACTTCTCGGCGCTCGCTGGCGGCATCGCGTTAGGCGCGATGATGATTCCGATGGTGACGCGGACGACCGAAGAGATGGTGCGGCTCGTGCCGATTTCGCTTCGCGAAGCGGCGCTCGCATTGGGCTACTCGCGCTGGCGGACGTCGTTGTCGATCGTCCTGCGCACGGCGCTCGGTGGTATCGTGACGGGTGCGCTCGTGGCGATGGCCCGCATCGCCGGCGAGACGGCACCGCTACTGTTCACGGCGTTAGGCAACCAGTTCTGGTCGACGTCGCTTCGGGCGCCGATCGCGGCGCTTCCTTTGCAGATCTACAACTATGCAATCAGCCCCTACGACGACTGGCACGCGCAAGCCTGGGCGGCCGCCATCGTCCTCGTCGGCATTGTCTTCATCATCAGCCTCGCCGCGCGTGTCGCTACCCGACGACGCTACGGCACCGGCGACTGACCGATCCCGGCCCATGTCCCAGGCTGCCTCGGCGGTTCGCCTCGCCGTGGAGGACCTCAACGCGTACTTTGGTGAGATCCACGCCGTCAGACACGTGTCGGTGGCGCTGCCCGATAGCCACGTCACGGCGATCATCGGGCCGTCGGGCTGTGGCAAATCGACCTTCTTGCGCTGCCTCAATCGCATGCACGAGACGATCCCGCATGCGCGTGCGACGGGCAGAGTACTTCTGGACGGCCAGGACATCTATGGTGTGAGTCCCGTCGCCGTTAGGCGGCAGATCGGCATGGTTTTTCAGCGGCCGACGCCATTCCCGACGATGTCCATTCGCGACAACGTCGCCGCGGGACTGATCGTGATGGACCACAAACCGAACGGCAAACGAACCGACGAGATCGTCGAGCGGGCGTTGAAGCGTGCCGCGCTCTGGGACGAGGTGGGCGATCGTTTGAAGACGAGCGCCACCGGCCTCTCCGGTGGTCAACAGCAGCGCCTGTGCATTGCCCGGGCACTCGCGACCGATCCCGAAGTGCTGTTGCTCGACGAGCCGACGGCCTCGCTCGATCCGATCTCGACGCAGAAGGTGGAGGAGCTCATCTACGAGCTGCGCACCGACGTCACCGTCGTCATCGTCACGCACAATATGCAGCAGGCCGCGCGCGTGTCCGACCAGACCGCGTTCTTCCTTGGCGGCGAGCTGATCGAAGTTGCCCCGACGGAGACAATGTTCACGAGCCCGGCCGACGAACGCACCGAGTCTTACATCACCGGACGTTTCGGATGACCGGCGTGATGCCTAACGACTCGATCGAGGCCGCCGCGGGCCGTCCCGGTCCGTCGCTGCCCGTCAGCGAGCATCCGGGCGCGATCGTCGTGCGCAACTTCTCCTTCTGGTACGGCGCAACGCAGGCGCTGTACGACATCGATGCCGTGATTCAGCCGCGCGCGATCACGGCATTGATCGGACCGTCCGGCTGCGGCAAGTCGACGTTCCTGCGATCGATCAATCGCCTGAACGAGCTGATTCCGGGCATCCGCCACGAGGGCCGCATCGAGCTCGATGGCGACGACGTGTATGATTCCACGGTGGACGTCGTGGCGCTGCGGCAGCGCGTCGGTATGGTGTTCCAGCGCTGGAATCCCTTCCCGAAATCGATCTATGCGAACGTCGCCTACGGACCGCGCATCAACGGCGTCCACGATCGGCGCGAGCTGGACCTCATCGTCGAGACGTCACTGCGGCGCGCGGCACTGTGGGACGAAGTCCGTGATCGGTTACGCGAGAGCGCGACGAGCCTCTCCGGCGGACAACAGCAGCGCCTCTGCATCGCTCGCGCACTCGCCAACGAGCCGGAAGTCTTGCTCCTGGACGAGCCGGCGAGCGCGCTCGATCCGCTCTCGACGCAGCGCGTCGAAGAGTTGTTGTACGAATTGAAGCAGGAGCTGACGGTCGTGATCGTGACGCATAACCTGCAGCAAGCGGGGCGCATCTCCGACCGCACCGCATTCTTTTTCCTCGGACGCTTGGTCGAAGCGGGACCAACCGATCAGATATTCACCAATCCGCGTGAAGAGCGTACGAACGCGTACGTGACCGGGAGGTTCGGATGACGCAGCCGCAAACGGCCGGCACAGAACGACAGACCGGCTTTCGCCATTTTCACGAGCAGCTCGCGGAGCTCAAGCAGCGCCTGCTCGACATGTCGGAGAAGGCCGAGGCACTCATCGATCTCGCTGTGGAGTCGCTGCGCGAGCGCGACGCGGGCAAGGCCGAAGCCGTTCTTGCCGCCGATCATGAGCTCGACGATCTCGAGGTCGAGGTCGAGCAGCGCGCAATCTCGCTCCTCGCGCTGCAGCAACCTATGGCGCGAGACCTCCGCTTCATCGTTGGTGCGATCAAGATCTCGAGTGATCTCGAGCGTGTCGGCGATCATGCGGTGAACATCGGCCAGTGCACGCTGCGTCTCCTCGACGTGCCCGTCACGCTCGCTCCAGGCCTCGAGATCGACGAGATGGCGAAGCGCGCGCGCGAAATGCTCGGCGACGGAATCGACGCGTTCATCAGAGCAGACGGCGCTCTCGGGCGCGCCGTCTGCAAGCGCGACGACGAAGTCGATGCACTCGAAGAGTCCACCTTCCGGGTGTTGTTGACGCACATGATGGAAAGCCCGACGACGATCTCGTCGTCGCTGCAGCTCCTCCTCGTGAGCCGCAACCTCGAGCGCGTCGCCGATCTCGCGACCAATATCGGCGAGGACGCGGTCTACCTCGCCGAGGGTAAGCAGATCAAGCACCACTTCGAGGAGCGGGCGCAGGGGAAGTCGCCGCCGCCGCGACCATAGCGCTCGACATACCAAGGACTCCTCTTCGTCGACAGCAGGGCGCCAGCGCTCCTTGGACGAAGGTCCAATGGACGGTCTCCCAACCCGGCGTCCCGTGACGCGTGCGTTACAAAGTGGACGGAGCGCCGTTACGCGGCGCCGGTAGCGTCCGGTCGCACGTTCACCCCCCATCGAACAGGCCGACCATGACCCGATTCCGTCTCCGCTCAACTGCAGTCGCCGGCGCGTTCATTCTCCTCGCGTCGGCGTCGATGCTCTCGGCGCAGACCACCGTCACCATCCCACCTATCGACTTCTCCGGAGTCATCTATAGCAACTTTCAATATCGCGTCGATCAGCGCGCGAAAAACTTTAACAAGTTCGATCTCGAGCGAGCGTATCTGACATTTCGTATGCCCGCTGGTGATCGCGCGAGCATCCGCATCACCACCGACGTCTACCAGCAGCAGAACACGCCGGCGGATCAGTACTACCAGGGCTGGGCGATCCGTCTGAAGTACGCCTATCTGCAGTACAACTACATCACGGGCGGCCCGAACGATTTCACCGCGGTCGCACGTATGGGTTCTCTCCATACGGTAGTCATCGACCACGAGGAGAACTTCTGGCCTCGCTGGATCTCGCAGACCGACGTCGAGCGCGCTGGGCTCTTTAGCTCCGCCGACATTGGCGCGGCGACACTCTTGACGCTGCCCAGCAAGGCGGGTGAAATCTACGCGGTGATCTCGAACGGTCCCGGGTATGGCTCGCGCGAGATGGATCGGTTCAAAGACCCGCAGGTACGATTGACGCTCACACCACTCGCCAACAGCAAAGCGGGAATCTTCAAGACATGGGCGATTTCACCCTGGTATTACAAGGGTCTCGTCGCCAGCCCCTTCGTCAACAGCGCGGCACCGCCAACGACGAACGGTCCGATCGGTACGGGTCTCGATCGCGACCGCTGGGGCGTGTTCACCGGCATTCGTGATCCGCGCATCCAGATGGGCGCTCAGTACGCATCGTTCAAGGGCCAGGGTCAGACGGGGCTCAACACCCCCGCCTCACCCGCCGTCACGGTCGACTCGAGCGGTCACCTGCTCTCCGGATTCATCGTCGCCAAGCCGCTCGCGCTCTTCGACACGGCTTTCACACGTTTGAATCTCGTGGCGCGGTACGACAGGGTCACGACGAACACGAACTACAGCCCGGAGGCGCAGTATCACGTGTTCATCGGCGGCATCTTCTTCGACCTGAACCGCCGCTGCGCCGTCTCCGTCGACTATCAGGAGCAGCTGTCGGACAACTACCCGGTCGTCGGCGCCGCGACGATCACACCGACGCAGCCGCTCAGGACGTGGTTCGTGCATATGGTGGCGAACTTCTGAGCGGTTAGGCGTTAGGGAGAGTCAAAACCCCGCGACACGCGTGTCGCGGGGTTTGCTTATACAGGACCGGACCTAACGTCTCGCCCTCGAGGCACCGCCCCTCATTTCATCGTCACTTCAATCACTCCGCCATTATTCCCCGTGGTGAACTTCGCGTTCGCCTGCTCCGGCTCGTAGAAACGCAGCTCGCACGCGGTCGCTCAATCCTCGGCGCGAATCGTCGAGGCGGGATCAACCGCTAGCGCGCGACGAGCGGGGACGACGCATGCGATCATCGCAACGGCGACGAGGATCGCCGGTACGGCGACGAACGTGAGTGGATCGGTCGCGCTCACGCCGAACAGCTGGCCCTTCAGTACCCGCGTCAACAAGCTCGCGCCCGCCAACCCGAGTGCGGCGCCGACAATCGTCAGCGACATGCCCTGCTGAAGCACCATGCCGACGACACGCTCTCGCGACGCGCCGAGGGCGATCCGAATTCCGAGCTCGCGGCGGCGTTGTTGCACCGCGTACGCGATCACGCCGTAGATGCCAACGGCGGCCAAAACCAGCGCCAGGGAAGCGAACGTCGCCAGCAACGAAGCGTAAAATCGGCGCTGGGCAATCGATTCGCGCACGAGATCATCGAGCGGGTGCGCTTCGTACACCGGCAATTGCGCATCGAGCAAACGCAGGACATCGCGCGCCGCGGTGAGCAACGTCGCTGGTGACGCCGACGAACGCATGACGACAGACATTTCGTCCAACGGCCATTGCGCAAGGGGCGCGTAGATGTGCGCAGTCGGCTGCGCCGCGAGACTGAATTGGCGCACGTCGCCGACGACGCCGACGACCGTACCGCCGAACGCGCGGTTGCCGTGATGCCACCCTGTCTCGAGCGACTGACCGATCGGGTTTTCGTTCGGCCAATACCGGCGCGCCGTTTCCTGACTGATCAGGAGCGCCATTGGGGCACCAGCGCGATCTTCCGCCGTGAAGACGCGTCCACGCAGCAGCGGAATGCCCATCGTCCGGAAATAATCCGGCGTCGCGACGCGAATCTGTGCGCGTGGCTCGTCCGGGCCGCTCACTTCCCTTCGACCGGCAATCGCGAAGGTGAGGCCGAAGCCGGCCGACGAGAGCGGAAGTGCAAACGAGATTCCTGCCGAGGTCATGCCGGGGAGCTGCTCGAGCCGAGAGAGCATCGTCGCCGCGAACTGCGCCTGCGTGTTCTCGTCCGGATAGCGAACCGGCGAGAGCGAGAGCGAGAAGGTCGTGACTCCTGACGGCTGGAATCCGGGATCGATCGTCGCTAGGCGCAGAAAGCTGCGCAGGAGCAGCCCCGCGCCGGCGAGGAGCGTGATCGCCAACGCGACCTCCGCGACGACGAGCGTCGCGCGCAGCCGTCCACCAGCCGGCCCGCGCGAGGCGCCGCGGCTGCCCGATCGCAACCGGTCGTTGGTGCTGCGGCGCGCGCCTTGAATCGCGGGTACGGCGCCGAAGAGCACGCCGCTGACGACTGTCAGCGCGAGCGCGAAGGCGAAGACCACGCCGTCGACCCGCACCGCCTCGAGCAATGGCAACTCGCCCGGCGCGAGCGCAACGAGGGCGCGCGTGCCAAGGACCGCGATCACGAGGCCAGCTCCGCCGCCGCCTAACGCGAGCACGACGCTCTCGGTGAGCAGCTGGCGCGCGATCCGGCCGCGTCCAGCGCCTAACGCGGCACGCACGGCAAGCTCCGTCTCGCGAGCGGCGGTTCTGCCCAGTGAGAGACTGGCGATGTTGACGCAGGCGATGAGCATCACGAAGCCGACGGCGCCGAGCAAGACGAGGAGCGGCGTCCGCACGCTGCCAACGAGATCTTCCTGAAGCGGTATCACTCGGCTCGTCACGCCGGCGTTGTGTTTCGGATCGAGCTGCGTGAGTCGCGCCGCGATCGTGCTCATGTCGCTCCGTGCGACGGCGAGCGTAGCGCCCGGTGCGAGTCGTCCCACGACCTGAACCCAGCGTGCGCCCCTCGACGATGGCGCGATGTCGCGCGCGTCGAACCGTGTCGTCATCCAGAGATCGACCGCGGCCGGCATGCGGAGCTGGGGCGGCGCGATGCCGATGACCGTCGTTGGGAAGTCGTCGAGCAGAATCGTGCGGCCGATGATCGTCTCGTCAGCGCCAAATCGCCGCCGCCACAGCCCGTCGCCGAGCACGACGACTCGCGCGGCCGATACGTCGTCTTCACCCGGCCGAAAGCTGCGGCCGCGCTCGGGCCGTGCGCCAAGAACGTCGAAGAAGTTCGCCGATACGCGCGCTTGCACGAGGCGCTCCGCCTCAGCGGTACCGGTGAGCGCCGTCGTACTCAAGAAGTACGCGGCCATGCCGGACAAGGATCTGTCCTGCTCGCGCCAATCGAGAAAATCGCGCGGCGAGTCCGCCGTCGGCGAACCGTTGATGACCGATTCGATCGCGACGAGCCGGTCAGGGTCGGCGTACGGCAGCGGGCGGAACAATACACCACGCACGACACTGAAGATCGCCGTGTTGGCGCCCACGCCTAACGCGAGTGTGAATATGGCAACGGCAACGAAGCCTCGGCCGCGCGAGAGAACGCGCAACGCATAACGAGCATCCTGTCGCAGCTCCTCGAGCCACCGCCCGCCGCGCGCGTCTCGGGCTTCGTCCTGGTAGCGCGCGACGCCGCCAAAACGCCGCCGCGCAATCCGTTTCGCGTCGGCAACGCCGAATCGTGCCAGTTCCTCCGCTTCCATCTCGACATGGAAGCGCATCTCGTCCTCCATCTCGCGCTCGACGGCGGGTCGGTCGATCACCAGCCGCAGCCGGCGGCGCACACGCGAAAGCCAGCGCATCGGTCCCTCGATTCGTTAGGTGGCTCGGAGGATGTGATTCACGGCGAGCGAGAAGACGCGCCAGCTCTCGGTCTCGGAATTGAGTTGACGCCGTCCGTCGGCGGTAAGGCGGTAGAACTTCGCCTTCCGGCCCTCGGGTGAAACGCCCCACTCGGCCTCGATCCAACCACGGTCCTCGAGTCGGTACAAAGCCGGATAGAGCGAGCCCTGCCCGATTTGGAGCACCTCGGAGGAGAGCTGCCGGATGCGCTTGGAAACGCCCCATCCGTGCAGTGGCCCGAGCGCGAGCGTCTTCAGGATGAGGAGATCGAGCGTGCCTTGAAGGAGCTCAGCTTTGGAGTCCATCGCGATGGTCTAGAGCCGTTGCCAGGGAGAGGATGGGCGGGAATCCGTCGCCCCAAAGCCCCTAGCCCCTCATAACGTCGATACCTTGACAGTCGACAACAAGGTGCGGTGCTTGTTGTCGACTGTCAAGGTATCGTGTTTTCGCGACCCGGCGACGCCTAGAACTCGCGCCGCTTCATCTCCTTGAAGAAATGCTCGCGCTCGACGTCTTCCTCGTCGTCGCTGGGAGGCGGGAGGGTCTTGTCGTATCGGCGGCTCTGACGCGCCTTGGCCAGCTTCTCGGCCTTGGCCGCGTTCTGGCGCACCAGTTTGGCTAGTTGCTTCTCGTCCATGGGGGCCTAAGGTCTTGGACTAGGTATTTGTCGCTCGAGATTGGTCCTTCAAGAAGATTAACGATCGGTCGTTTACCAGGTCACTGGTCTGGATCACCAAGCCTCGGCCCTCGGACCTCAACCCTCCTCGGCCCCTCGACCCTATCGCTCCGCCCGCTGCGCCTGGGGCAATGCACTATCGATGAACCGCCGCAGCCCATCGCGCATCTTGGTCATCGACGGCGCATCGATGTACACCATGTGGCCGGCCTCGAAGCGCTCCGTAACGATCCCGGCGCGGACCCGAGGATCCACGGACATGTGCGCCAACGTGTATTCGACCGCGAAGTACGGCGTCGCCATGTCGTAGTAGCCCTCCGCGACGTAGAGCTTCATCTCCGGATTCTTTGCAAACGCGCGCTCGAGCGACGGGACGACGTTCGCATATCCATTGTTCTGCGGATAACGCCATCGGCCGATCCCACCGCCAAGGATGTAGTAGACGTCCTCGTCCCGATAGCCGAGCTCGCGGCGGGCGTATTCGCTCATCACCGGCGAGAACGAATTGCGAATCGACGCCTCGCTCGGATCGAACTGCCCGCGCTCGGCGCCCTGGTCCGTCGCATACGTCGTGAAGCGGCTGTCGAGACGGCCTGAAGTGAGATGTTGATCGCGCAGCAGTTCCTGGTTGAAACGACCGAGCGTGATGCGAAGGTCGTTCTCCTCCGCGAATGTCGTCGACGTGCCGGTAAAGCGAGCGAGTTGCTCGGCGATCGTGTGACGCTCCGGGTCGGTGAGCCGCGCGCCACGCATGAGCGCGTGAGCGTAGTCGCCATCCGCCCATTTTTCTGCCTGCGCCGTAACCTGCTGGACGGTGAGCTTCTGAAGATCGGCCGGAAGCTTCTTGTGATACCACGCCGTCGCGGCGTACGAAGGCAGGAAGTTAATGAACCCCAGATCGTTGCCCGGGTCCATCGCCGACGCGCCGAAGTTGAGCACGGTCGAAATGAGAACGACGCCGTTGAGCGCGATGCCGCGGTCGGCCAGATAACCGCTGAGATGAGCGGCGCGCGTGGTTCCGTAGCTCTCGCCGGCGATGAACTTCGGAGAGCCCCACCGGTCATACCGAGTGAGGTAGAGCCGGACGAATTCACCAACTGCGCGAATGTCCTCGTCGAGCCCCCAGAACCTCGGCCCGAGCTCGGGACGCGCAGCGCGGCTAAAGCCCGTGCCGACGGGATCGAGGAAGACGAGATCCGTCTGATCGAGGAGCGTGGACTGGTTGTCCTCGTAGGCGTAGGGCGGCGGCGGATTTGTGCCGTCCGCATTGAGGTGCACCTTCTTTGGACCGAATGCGCCCATATGCAGCCACACCGTCGCCGAGCCGGGTCCTCCGTTGAAGACGAAGCTGATCGGTCGTGCATTGGAGTCGCCGACGCCATCCTTGTTATAGGCGACGAAGAACATCCCGCCTTCTACCGCTCCAGTCGTGTCATTGCGAATGGGAAGCATGCCGGTGGTCGCCGTGTAGCTCAGCGTCGCGCCGTGCAGGCGAATCGAGTGATGAGTGACGACCGGCGAGGCTTCGACCATCGCGAGAAAATCACGGGCGCTTGGTCGGAGCGAGTCGCGAACCGCACCGCGGAGGGTATCACGCGAGGTGCGGCCGCTCGTGTCCCGCTGGGGCGGACCCGGCTGGCGGGCTTGGGCGCCAGCGCTGGAAGCGCCCAACATGATCGCGAGGCCGAGACCGATAGAGCGGCGCGGAAGCAATGGACCGTGTCCCATGGCAAAAGTGAGTGGTAGGTTCGCCAGCAATACCGTTAGGCCGTGACTTCCGGCTTTGGGCTGTCGGCAACGAGGGCCCCGGCGCGCTCGCGATATGCCGTGAGCAACAAATTCGCGGCGGTGTACAGCACGACGATGACAACGAGCCAGCGCACTGCCGTGAGCGGCAGTGTCTTCACGATGAACGCAGCAATGAGTACAGCCGGAATTCCGCCGGCGAACAGTCCGATCGTCGCCCGTCGATCGAAGCAGCGGGCACGAACGAAGCGCGCGCTGGCAATCGGCATGAGGAACGCGCACGACCCCATCATGATCGGAAAGGCCGTCGTCGGATTCATGCCGCACAGGCTCACAAGGATCATGCACGGCGCGTACAAGCCCAGGCCGATCGTCATGAGAGCGCCAAGCACGAAATTGGCCGTGACCGCAATGGCGAGACGAGGCCCAACGAGTCCGAGGAGCGTTCCGCCGCCGGGCAAGCTGCCGAACTGCGACGCGGCGAGCAGCATCGCGAAGGCGAGAATCGGCAGCGTCACTCCCATGCCGATCTGGACGCGGCGACGGGGCCATCCCGCGACCACGCCCGCGCCTAACCACGCGCCGAGCACCGCGGCGACGATCATCAAGATGAGCGTTCGCGAATCAACCGGCACGATGCTCGTGTAGATGTACGCCTGCACGATCGTCGGCAGCGTGTGCCCCACGTTCAGCGTGCCCGGAATGTACTCGTCGCGGACGAGCTTCCAGTGGCGGAAAATGGTGGTCGTCGTGGCGAACGATCCAATGCCGAGCGTATCGAAGAAATTCGTGACGAAGCCCGTCGCCAACAGGGCCGCCATGCCCGCCTTGGCGTCCGCACTCTCGTCAGCCTTGCTTGTCCGCCGCAGACCGGTGAGCAGTATTGCGGCGTAGAAGACCGCGAACGCGCCGAGCGCGAGGAACAGTATGGCGCGAGCGTCGAGATGAGCGATCTGCATGAATGCCATCTCTTGCGTTGGAAGGATGGGGATTCTTTTGATACGTCCCGACCGGAGAGGTCGCTGCGACCACCTGGTCGGACGAGGCAGATCAATTCACCGCCGGAAGCGTCTTGCCGCAAGGGCCGGGGAGAGGCATCGTCAGAGCGACAGCCAGCGTCCACTCCAAACGAGCGTCGTATGAGAACCACTCCGCTTGTCGCGGCCATACTGGTGGGCTCCGTCGTTTCGACCGCCGCGGCGCAACAGCGAGCAGCTCTTCCAGCCGCTACGGACAGCGCCGTAGCGCGAAATCTTCGGAACGAGCAACGTGAGGATCCCAAGTTTGCCCCGGATCGTCACGAAGGCGAGGGACCGTTCCAGCGCCTCGTCATCCGCGGTGCGACGCTCATCGATGGGACTGGCGGCCCGCCGCGTGGACCCGTCGACATCGTCGTCGAAGGCAATCGCATCGTCGACATCGCCAATGTCGGCGTGCCCCGTGTGCCGATCGATTCCACGAAGCGTCCTCCCCATGCCGCGCGGGAGATCGACGCGACGGGAATGTACGTCATGCCCGGTATCGTCGATCTGCACGTCCATCAGGGGACGCCGCAGAAAGCGCCCGAGTCCGAGTACTATAACAAGCTGTGGCTGGCGCACGGCATAACGACCGTGCGTGGCGTGCCGTTCGCGAGCTTTGCCTACTCGATTCACGAGAAGGAGCGGAGCGCCAAGAACGAGATCGTCGCGCCTCGTTATGTGGTGTATCAGCGTCCCGGCACCGGCTGGGGACAGGGCCCGGTCACGACACCGGAGCAAGCCCGCGCCTGGGTGCGATGGATCAAGGCGCACGGCGCCGACGGTCTCAAGCTCGGCGCAGAGCGCCCGGATCTCATGGCGGCGCTGCTCGACGAGGCGCGGAAGCTCAGCATGGGCTCGACGGCGCACTTGCAGCAGACAGGTGTCGGGATGATGAACGCCGATCAGGCCACCGCGTTAGGCTTGCAGACGGTGACCCACTTCTACGGATTGTTCGAGTCGATGTACGACAGCAACTCGGTGCAGCCGTATCCCGTCGATCAGAATTACAACGACGAGCAGGACCGCTTCGGCCAGGTCGCGCGGCAGTGGAATCTCGTGACGCCGCACAGCGAGAAGTGGAAGCAGCTGCTCAAGAATCTGAAAGAACGCGACGTCACGCTCGATCCGACGTTCAGCATCTACAGCGCGGGACGCGACCTCGCGCGGAAGATGAATCTGCCGTGGCATCAGAAATACACGCTGCCGTCGCTCTACGCGTACTACCAGCCAAGCCGCACGAATCACGGCTCGTACTGGTACTACTGGACGACGTGGGACGAGGTCGCGTTCAAGAACTTCTATCGCGTGTGGATGGAGTTCGTGAACGAGTACAAGAACATGGGCGGCAAGGTGACGACGGGCTCGGACGCGGGCTTCATCTTCAGCACCCCAGGCTTCGCGACGATCGAGGAGATGGAGATTCTCCAGGAAGCGGGGTTCCATCCGCTCGAGGTGATTCGCAGCGCAACGATGTACGGCGCACTGACGCTCGCGCAGCGCACGGGGAAGGAGCCCGAGATCGGGGTCGTTAGGCCCGGCATGCTCGCCGATATGCTCGTCGTCAACGCGAATCCCCTCGAGAACCTGAAGGTGTTGTACGGGACGGGCTGGTTCCGGCTGAACGACAGTACCGGGAAGGTGGATCAAGTCGGCGGCGTGAAGTGGACGATCAAGGATGGGATCGTCTACGACGCGAAGGCGTTGCTTGCAGACGTCGCCAGAATGGTCGAGGATCAGCGCCGCTCGCCGACGCTTGCGGGGCAGAAAGCGCAATAACGGATGGCGCACCTTTGCCTCTCTACAGGTGCGCCAGCGGCATGCGCGCTCTTCGGGCTAGCGCGTTCGCACTTCAAACCTGCTGAGGACCGCCCCGTCTCGCCCCGCGGATAGCACCATCACGTAGCCCCCTCGCGCCACCACGTCCGCGGTCCACCTTCCGCTCCCCCGCACGTTAGCACCGGGCAGCGTTAGGCGCGCCCCGCGACGTGTCGTGGCGTCGACGAGCAGCAGCCGCGCGCCGAAGCGCTCCGCTGCCGACAGGGTCTCGGAGGACTCGATGTGCACCAGGTCGAGCGATGGCGGCAGCTCCGCAATTTGTTGGACTTTCGACGCGGCCGTCGCCCACCAGACGCGCGTCGCGCCTGTCGATCGGTCGTAACACAACGCGGCCTCGCGCTCGATTTCATTGCCGCACGTCGGCATCCCGTCGAGGTCGGCGAGAAAGCGTTCGCCCGCGGCGCTCGAGCTGTGCAGCTCCCAGCGGATCGAGCCCGTCATCGCGAGCAGGAGTGGTGTGATGGCGTCTCGCCCGGTGTGAAAGCGGCCCAGCGTCGTCCAGATCGCATTCCCGTTCGCGAAGGCCGCTATTGGTTGTGTCAGCATTTCCCCTGGCTCGTACTCCGCACCGCGCGTCGCGAGACGGTACGTTCGTGGCCGGCCCCCGCCGAACGTGTCGGCGACCACCACGAACGAAGCATCGTCCTCCGCTCGGCCCACGACCAACCACCACTGCCGTGTGCGATCGACGATGAGTTGAGGGCTTTCGAGCGTCGGGAGACGCTCGCGCCAGGCGACCGGGACGTTGCCCGCCCTGTTGGCCGCGACGTGCTCGGCTCGCAGCTCGAGGCTGTCGGTGCCTGCCGTGTCGAGTGCGAGCACCGTCTCGCTGTCGGCGAACACGATCTTCAAGGCGTCACTGGTCCTGAGTGCGTGCGACGGATCGCCGAACCGCCCGATGACGTATCGCGCGGCGTCGAAGGCGCGGGCCCTCTGCGGGTGATATTGCGTGATTGCAAACGCGGAGCCGTTAGGCGATGCAGCGAGGCCGAGGCCACCGCCGGGAATAGTGACCGAGCCGGCAGGCCGCAGGCTCGCCGTCGTCCATGTCAGCGAGCGCGTTCGGCCAAGGGGCCACGCGTCCCGTGTGAGCACTGCACCGAAGCCGAGCGACGCGCCACACGTCAAGACTCCCCCCGCGCGCCACCAACGCTGGGGCAGCGTCAGCAACGCTCCGCCCAGGCCGAGGAGTACCGTCACCGCCGAGATAGCGAGGGAGTTACCGATGAGCGACGCCGGGCGCTCGCTCGCGAGCGGTGCCATGCCTAACGCGACGACGACGACGACGCCCGCGAGAATGCCGATGAGGATCCATGCCTCGCGCGTGATTCTCCCTGCCGCGCCGCGGCTCGCGTCGACGCGAGCGCGTTGCGCGGCGAGCACGATTAGCGTGATGGCGACGGATACGGCGCCAAGCGCGGCGAGCTGACGCACGGGATCGGCCCAGGCGATCGCGCGCGCCGCGACAACCACTCGCGCGAGGGCAATCGAGGCCGTCGCCGCCACCGCGGCGGTGAGTGTTGGCCGAACCAGGACGACGATCAGCGGGATGACCGTGAGCCCCAGCTCTCCGGTCATCGTGAGCATAACGAGGAGCGCGAGCGCGAGCCATCGAACAGCGGGCGCGCGCGCGGGCGCCGCGGTTGGCCGGCGCTGCCCGAGCTTGACGTCGACTCGGTCCAGTGCGCCCTGGAGCGCGGCCACATCGTTGAGCGCGATAGGCGCACTCCAACTGTGACCAACGGGATCGGTCGCGACGAGCCGGCGAGCGCCACCATCCGCGGCGACGCGAAGCTCGGCGAGATCGCGGTAGGACATGGCACGATAGCTCGACGCGGCGGCGCGGAGAACGTCGAGCGCGAGCGGCGCTTGCTCGGGCACGCCCTCGAACCAGTACACGCGTTCGTTGTCGAGCGCGATCACCGTCCCCGACGGAGACCGAACAATCGCACTCACCTCGGGCATGTGCGGCTCCAGAGTACCGCCGCGCTCCCGCAAGGCCTGGATGCGCCGGGCGAGGCTCGGATGCGTGGCCGCGCGCTCGATGGCGTGCGGCCAGCGTCGCGGTACGCGGCTGTAGACGTGCAGCTTCGTCAGCGCGCGTGCGAGAGCGTTGGGATCCCCAGTAAGAACCGTCGCTCGCAGATCGCTCGCCGTTTCCGCGTCGCGGCGTTTGGCGACGCGCTTGCCTAACGTCATGATCACGACGACCGGCACGAGCCACGACGTCAGCAGTGCCGCGTCGGGGACGCCGCGCAGCAGCAACGCCGGGAGGCCTGCGGCGAGCGCGGCGAGCGCGAGGCCGGCCAACCATGAACGCCGAAGCCGGCCGCGAGTGAACTGTTCGTGATGCGCGATCTCGTGAGCGAATATCGCGGCGATCTCGTCATCGTCCATCGTTGCAACGATCGTGTCGCCTAACGCCACCGCCGGATGCGTCAGCGACGGAATCGCCAGCGCGTTCATCACGTAGCCACCCGGCGCCCCGTAGCGGTACACTTCGGGCCGGCGCGGGAGGGCGGTTCCAGCCCGTTCAACGATGGCGTCGAGTTTTGCCATGAGCTCCGGCCGCGCCGTCACCCGTAACGGAACCGCACGATGCAGCGCGAGGAAGACGCGCGCATAGTGGTGCTGCCAGAGTGCGATGACGAGCCCGAACGCGCCGCCCGTCCAAAGCGCGAGGCGCATCGCGGCGTCCGTGTTGTTCGGCTCGAGCCCGAGCGCGAGCGAGGTCACGAGCGCCGGCGCGAAGCCGGCGAGAAGCCACAATCCGAAGTGCCCGACCGACGAGAAGATCGCATACCGCAGATACGCGAGCGCGCTCCACCGCTCGCCGAACAGCCTTCGCCGAATCGGATACGACGTGAGGAGGAGCGTGATCCAGAGCAGTGGGATCGCCCACAGCGCGTCGTCCGCGAAGAGAATCGCGAGCGCGAGTGCTCCTCCGAGCGTCAGGCCGGCGAGCTTGCGTCGCCGATCGAAGAGCAGCTCGGGGAGAACCGGGTCGTCCGCGCGCGCTAGGAGCGTGCGCCCGGTCCACCAGGCTACGACCGCCGGGGCCAGCGCCAACAGCGTAGCGAGGCAAAGCGACAGAGAAGCGGACACGGGAGGCACGCCTCATAGACGAGCGAGCGGCACTCGGCGTGACGGCGAAGCTCACCAGATGTGAGCCACTACGGGCAGCCTCCACTCGAGGACGAGAGTCCCGCGCGGCACTCTCGTCTCGTTAGGGCTGCCACTCGGACCCCGGTTGCCGAGCAACGTCGATCCCTTCGCCACGGCAATGGCCACCACTCCCACGACCGTCCCGCCGACGAGAAGCGAGGTGCGCAGCTTATCGAGCCGACGCAGCTGCAGCTGTTGCACGTCTGCGCGCGGAATGACAATCCGCTGTTGTGCTTGCCGGGAGAGAGCGCCGCCCTCCGACGACGGGGCCAAAGGCAATGGGACAGCGAGGGCGATGCAGCTGTCGGCCTCCTCGAGTACGTCCCCTTCAACGGCGCGATCTCTCAATCCGACGATCGAGTCGAGCTTTTCTGCTTCTGAGCCGGAGACGCGAATGCGGACGCGGTCGCCGACTCTCGGCCCGGATGCAGGGGCCGGCGTGTACGAGAAACATGCGGAAAGCACCGCGAGCGCGGCGCCTAACGCCGCCGCGCGAGCCAACCTGCATGGATGCACGAGAAGTCTCCTCGACGAGAGGATTTGGACGAATTCCGCAAAATCGTAACGCCCGGAAGCGCTCGCCGCCATCTCTCTCCCTCCCGGCCCCCGTTCGTCCCAGCGACCTGGTTGACACCGCGCGAACTCGGGGAAATCGTATGCCTCACGCGGGTCGTCAGGCTTCACGCATTCTGAGGACACGCATCGGGGCGGTGGCGTCCGCTGGGGGCACCGGTGGGCGCTCTCGCGACTGCTCCATATCACTGCGTGAGGGGGGACGTCGTTATGGTCGCTCAGCTACGAGGAAGGACCTGCTTCACGGCGGGCGTCGTCGCGTTGATGCTGTTCCTGGCGCCGCGACTCGACGCGCAGGGCTCGACCGGCAGTGTGCGTGGAGTGGTACGCCAGACCGGAACCTCGGCGCCACTCGCCAACGCCGAGGTCACGGTTACCGGAAGCCGCCTCGGTGCGCTCTCGCGCAACGACGGCAGCTACGTCATCACGAACGTGCCGGCGGGAGCGCATCGCGTGCATGTTCGGCTCTTCGGCTTTTCGCCTAACGAGCAGAGCGTCACCGTCACGGCCGACGCAAGCGCGACGGTCGACTTCGTACTCTCGCCGACGGCCGTGCAGCTCGACCAGGTCGTGGTGACGGGCACTGCGGGCCAGGCGCGCCGGCGTGAAGTCGGGAACGCGATCTCGGCGGTGCAGGCGTCGGAGACGCCGGAGGTGAAGACCGACGTCTCGTCGCTTCTGCAGGGACGCATCGCCGGCGCCAGCGTGCAGCTCTCGACGGGCAGCACCGGCGCGGGTGCGTCGATCCGGCTTCGCGGGAACACGAGCGTCGCGCTCTCGAATCAGCCGCTGATCTATGTCGACGGTGTACGTACCCGAAGCGACGAGTATCCAAAGAACGTGCCGCCCGCCGGTTCGAACCTGCGTAGCACGAACTATTACGCGAGTCCGCTCAACGACATCAATCCCGAGGATATCGACCGCATCGAAGTCCTCAAGGGCGCGGCGGCGACGACGCTGTACGGAACCGAGGCCGCGGCGGGAGTGATCCAGATCTTTACCAAGCGCGGTACGATCGGCACACCATCGTGGAATTTCGAGACGACTCAGGGCTTCAATCGCGAGCGCCCCTTCGGCCTCGATGCCGTTGATCCGACCGACACGACGGCGAACAGCTGTAGCACCCGATTTGGGCAGCGCAACTGCGCGGAATACCTCTACATGAATCCCTGGCTCCGCAACGGCATCAAGAGCGATTACAACCTGTCGGTGAACGGCGGCGCGGCGAACGGGACGCGCTACTTCCTCTCCGGCGGCTTTGATGACAATCAGGGTGTCATGCCACTGGACGAAGAACGGAAGTATGGCGTGCGGGCGAACTTCACCTTTGCGCCAACACAGACGCTCACCTTCGATTGGAACAGCAGCTACACGAACAATCACATCAGCAATACGCCGGCGGGCAACAACGCCGCGGGCCTAACGCTGAACGCGTTCCGCCGGAACCGGAACTATTACGGCAGCGCGAACATCGACACGATCTCCCAGGTCCTTCAGTATCAGCTCAACACCTGGATCAACCGCATGATCCTCGGTGGGACGATGAATTACGCGCCCTTTGCGGGGATGACGAACAAACTCACGGTCGGAATCGATCGTGCGAACGTCGAAAACCGCAACTTGCGTCCGTTCGGCTTCCCCGAGTCGCCGACGGGGACGCTCTCCGAGGAGCAGTGGGCGAACCAAGTGCTGACGACGGATTACGTCGGCAGCTTCGAGCACGAGATACGCGGCTTGATGTCGACGTTCGCATGGGGCGGCCAGGCATCACTCAACGATTTGCGGGACGTCCAAGCGTACACGATCGGCTTCGGAGGGCCCGGCGATCCCACGATTTCGACGGGTTCACAATGGAACGGGACCGAGTCCCGCGTGCGCATCCTCACCGGCGGGCTCTTCCTGCAGGAGATGATCGGTTGGCGTGATCGGTTGTTCGTCACCGGTGGTGCGCGGTTCGACAAGTACAGCGCTTTCGGCAAGAACATCGGCGTGCAGCCGTATCCAAAGATCAGCGCATCGTACGTCATCTCGGACGAGTCGTTCTGGCAATCGAGCGCCCTGAACCGCATTGCGAGCACGATGAAGCTTCGCGCCGCCTATGGCCAAGCGGGCCGCGCGCCCGGCGCCTTCGACTATCTGCGCAGCTACGACGCTGTCGGCTGGGGCGGCCAGCCCGCGCTGCGGACGCGCAATTTAGGAAATCCTGATCTCGGTCCGGAACGATCCGCGGAGACGGAAGTTGGCTTCGAGAGCAGCTCGCTCAGTGGGCGCCTCGGCATCGATCTCACGTACTATCGAACGCGGACCACCGACGCGTTGATCAACCTGACGCCGCCTCCATCGGGCGGCTTCCTCAATCCGCAGCTCGAGAATATCGGCACGCTCGACAAGCGCGGCCTCGAGCTCGCGATCAACACGACGCCGTTCCAGCACGAGAAGCTCACCTGGACGCTCGGCTCGACGATCGCGCTCAACAAGAACCGCGTGCTGAGCCTCGGCGGCGCAGCACCGTTCAATGTGTCGCCGGGCGGCAACGGCAACGGCTTCGCCATGGAAGGCCAGCCGCTGGCGGTGCTCCGTGGCCGATACATCACGAATGCCGACGCTATCGCCGATCCGATTGTCGAGCAGAATCACCTCTTCGGGCCCTCGCAGCCGACGCGGATCATCGGCGTAACGAGCGCACTCCACTTTCCGAAGGGCATCGAGCTCTCGGCGCGCGCGGAGTATCAGGGCGGCAACTATCTCGACGAGGACGCGTCGTACCAGGCGTTATCTCGGGCCGTGCGTTGGCCGACGTGCTTCGACGCCTACGCGAAGCAGGCCGCCGATGGCAATCAGAACAACTGGACCGCGCGCGAGCGCGCGACCTGCAACTCGTCGCAAGTGCGGCAGGACGAATTCATCTTCAAGGCCGACTTCGCGAAGCTGCGTGACGTGACGCTTCGCGCGCCCGTTCCGCAGCGGCTCGTTCCGGGAACGCGGAGCGCCAGCATTTCCGTCTCCGTGCAGAACTGGTTCACCTGGAAGAACAAGAATTTTCGGCTGTTCGATCCGGAGATGGCGGGGAACGACGGCTTCAACGCCACCGTTCGCTACATCTCGGAGCAGATCCCTGCACCGGCCACGGTCGTGGCGCGACTGCAGATCCAATTCTGATCGAACCCCGAACCGGAGCATCATCCATGAAAGCACTCATTCGTTGCGGACTCGGCGTATCGATAGGCGTTGTCGGCCTCGTCGGCTGCGAGTTCAAGGTTACTAATCCAGGACCGGTGCCTTCCGAGAACCTCGATAGCCGGGCGACCGCGGCCGGTATCGTGAATGGAGCGGGGCGCGATCTGTCGGACGCGCTGAACTGGATCGCCTACACCGGCGGCGCGATTTCGCGCGAGGTATTCCCCGCCGGATCGACAGGCAGCTTCGGCATCTCGGCACAACAACAGGTGGGCAAGCTGCTCGACGACGATACCAACAACTACTGGCAGCTCGCGCAACGGGCTCGCTTCGAGGCGGAAGACGGCGCGCGGCATCTCAAATCCAGCCTCGGGTCGAGCTTTGCCCAGGACACCCTCGGCGCCAAGATCCTGATTTGGGCGGCCTATGCCAATCGCCTGCTTGGCGAGAACATGTGCGACGCGGTGATCGATGGCGGCGCGAAGCAAGCCGCGACCGTGTATCTCACGCGGGCCGATTCCGAGCTGACGGAAGCACTGGCGATTGCAATGGCCGTGAACGTCACAAAGTTCATCAACGTTGTGCACGCGGCGCGCGCGGCAGTGCGTCTCGACCTGAACAAAGTGCCGGAAGCACTCGCCGATGCGAACACGATCGCCGACGCATTCGTGTACGCGATGCCGTACTTCACCACCGATCAGGATCAGTACAATCGCATCTTCTGGGCGACCGCGAATCAACCCTATCGCGCGCACACGGTGTGGAACACCGTCAACGATCAGTACTACACCGACACGAATGATCCGCGCGTACCCTGGGCGAGCGATGCCAATCAACCCGTCGGCGATGCCGCGGTGCTCAGCCTCGGCCGCGTGACCTGGCACAAAGAGCTGAAATTCGCCAAGCAGGATGCGGCGATCAATCTCTCGAGCGGTTGGGAAATGCGGCTCCTCGAAGCGGAGGCAGCGTTGATCGGCAATGACCTAACGAGTGCGATGATCCTGATCAACAAGCATCGGATCGCGCTCGGTCTGCAGCCCTGGACGGCGTCGACGATCGACGACGGATGGACCGCGCTTCGCCGCGAACGCGGAATCGAGCTCTGGCTCGAAGGTCGGCGGTTGAATGATCTTCGGCGTTGGAAGGCCGCAAACGCGCCTGGAACGCTCTCGCCTCTCGAGCAGCCCGGCACCGGTACCAGCGGCGCCCCGTCATATCTCACGCAACAGGATCTCTGCTTCCCGATACCAACCTCCGAGAAGCAAAACAATCCGAATCTCGCTGGATCGTAGTGCGTGGTTGGTAACTTGTGATTGTTAGCTGGTAGTTACGGAGAAGGCCGGCGAGCGTTGCTC